>NZ_JAYRKD010000048.1:0-20615 GCF_041905885.1 Dongia sp.
AGGCCGATGGGCACTTTCCAGGATAGAACCTCCATGGACCGCATCCTGTTCGCCGTCTTCACCCACGAAAACAAGTCACAGGGCGTCAGTACCCTCTTCCTCCTGACACACAACAATTGACGTTACCCGTCGAGGGCGCAAGCGAGGCCAAGAGATTTTGCGCGCTGGAACTTGGCTCGTTTGAATTCGGTCATTTGGTAAACTGGCACCGCAACTCCCGGCGTTGCCGGACGAATGTCACAAGTGCGCGTGGAGATGAGGTTTATGTCCCCAGTATTTCTAGAGGTCCTGACCCTGGAGATCGCGCACGACTACTACGCAAGCGGGCGCTGTTCCGCGTGCCGGCTTGCGCCGTCGGCGGCGACCGCCAGGCTGCTGAAGCAGGCCGGGGCAAGGCTGCAGCTGCAGGAAGGCGACTTGCGGGTGGCGGCACCATCCGCCGACGTCCTCGGCGACCGGCTCACATTCGACATCAGCGCGTCGGACCCGTATCTGGCGGCGTTCACCGCGGCTGATCCCGTCCTTTCCCCCGAGATCGCCGATTTCACGGTCGCGCCGCAGCTGTCGGGTCACTGGGCAACCATCGTGATCCTGGCGCAAGCCGGCGGGCCGCTTCCGGTCGCGGCGACGATCGGATTCTCCAGCCGGCAGCTGCGCTGGCGCTGGATCTTCGTGCCCGGCGGGCAGACCGGGTCGATGGACGGCTGGACGGTTCGCCGCGACAGCGCCCCGGGCACGCCGGTCGATCAGGACCCGCCAGTCGACCAGGATCCTCCGGGGGCGATCCAACGGGTGGACGGAAGCCAAGCCTGGCAGATCACCCTGCGCGATCCCTTGCCGCTGCGCGAGCACCCGCCCGCGAGCCAGGCCTTCACGCTGATCCCGCCGCCGGGCGCGGCGGCGCGCGGTTCGATCCGCCTGCCCGCGCCCGCGCCAGCCGACCTCCAGCAGACCGGGACGGGCGGGCTGATCGCCGAGATGTTCGTGTCCCTCTGAGCCCGTCCGGCGCAGCTGTTCGAGATCGCACGCGCCTTCGGCAGCGCGTGGTGTCTGAGAAGGCGGTCGCTTATCCTGCTGGTGCCGAGCGTGGTCGCGCGGGTGGATCGCAACGTGCTCATCAACCCGCAGCACCCGGATTTTCCGCGGGCGGCGCATGGGCTGCACCAGCCGGTGTGGTGGGATGAGAGGTTGCTTGGGTGAGTTGCGTATTGCCCGTAAATCGATTGAAATTGGCACCGTAATTCTGGCACCGTAATTCCTAGTGCATGTTCATGTATGTGCCAAATCGCTCACGCGCCACATCGAACTGGGCGAGGAACCATCTAACCTCAGCGTCGTGCTCATGGGCATTTTTCTCAAAGTCGAAATTGGTACGTCGCGCGTCATGGGCACCCATGCGTTCGGACTTCAGAGTCCCGAGCTTTACGCCATGGCGGTAAATTTCGTCGATGTATTCAATGATCTCTGGTCCGAACAGGAAGTCGGCTTCGGACACCGCCCGGCGGAATGCAAGAATTTCCTGGAAATCGACGGCGGCATCGCGTCCCACGACACCCAAGATGCTCCGAACGTGCTCATAGACCTGGAGCCTGCGCGCGTAACGATCAAATTGTAGTTTCTGATGGTTGGTCTGCCATTGCTGATAGGCGATGTATGCACCAATGGTCGCGATCAGAGGCGTCATCAGGCCTGTGAGCGCCACGGCGAGTCCACTCCCGGGGAAGCCGGCCAAGAGAGCGGCTAGCATGGCAAGCACTAAGCCAGCGGTGCAACCCAGGGCGAAGATGCTCCCCCGCCAAAGCGCGAGCAGAACTTCTGCATCTTGGAGGCAGGGCGCACTGTTTCCAGCGGGAGCGGCATCGTCGGAGAATGCTGGACCGATTCGCGACTGCCGGCTACGTGGAATCCATGCTCTGCTGGCTTGAGCCGCGCGTTTTGGTGGTGCCGAATGTCAATTTGCTTATTACCATCACGTGGGGCTTTTAACTGGTGGATGTTCATGGTATGTTCTAATGGGTGAGGCGCGCACCCAGCGGGTTCGGGATCCGGTCCACGGACTTATCGTGTTCCGGAAGGAGGTTCCCTTGGACCAATTGGCTTGGAATCTCATCAATACACCGGAGTTCCAGCGCCTTCGGCGAATAAAGCAACTTGGAGTTTCCGAGTTCGTCTTTCCCGGGGCAACGCATACGCGGTTTAGCCACTCCATTGGTGTCTTTCATACTGCGCGTACCCTTGTGGACATCATCAGGCGAGAGATTGGATCAACTGGGAAGAGATTTAAGGATCGACGTGGCGAGGTTGCGGTCATTGCGGCGCTACTGCATGACCTTGGCCATGGACCCTTTAGCCACACCTTCGAGGGAGTTCAAAAGGCTGCATTCGGTGGGGTATCGAAAAGACATGAGAAATGGACTGCCGAGATCATTCGTAATCCGACGGGCCGCATAAAGCCGCTGCTCGATGCGCGCTATCCAGACGGCAAATTCACGGAGGAAGTCGCCCTACTTCTCGAAGCAGAAGACCCAATCGATATTTATCACGCCGTCGTCTCAAGTTCATTCGATGCAGATCGGTTAGACTATCTGCGCCGGGATAGATTGATGACGGGAACTGGGGCCGGCGCGATCGATTTCGATTGGCTGATGGAACATGTCCGAGTTGGGGAAATTAACATCGATGCGCCCGAACCAGGCGGTGACGAAGGCGATCAACTCAAGGTGCTTACATTCTGTCTCGATGACAAGGCTTTGCCCGCAGCCGAGCAGTTCCTTCTTGCTCGATACACACTTCATGAACAGGTCTACTTCCACAAGACGACTCGGTGCGTGGAGCAGATGATCTCCAAGCTGCTTTCCTTAGTCGCGGTTAAGGCGAAAAAGGCGAAGGCGCCGCAGCAGACCGGACTCGATAAGCGGCATCCGTTGCTCAGCTTTTTCGGAAAGGACGGTTACACGCTGGAAAGCTATCTCGCCCTAGACGACGTCGTCGTCTTGGGCGGAATTGAGCTAATGAGCCGCGCGGGGGATCCTGCTATCAGCGAACTTGCGCGCCGAATTTGCGAGCGGCGCCTGTTCAAGACCCTAGATCTCAGAACATTCGGTCTGGATTCTGGTAGTCAACAACGTGCGGCGAGGCGGATCAACGCCGACTTTAAGGACAAGCTTGGCACCGCGGTGCTGAAGGACGAAGGGGCTGCGATCAGTATCTACACCCAAATCGGTGGTGATGACGACAAGGCGCATAAGAAGCTGCATATCCTTGATGAACGGAAAGGACCGGTCGAAATTGCTACTGTTTCTGACATTGTCAAAGCACTGGAGCAGAAGGAGCAATTTACGAGATACTATTTCGAATCCGAATCGGATCGAGAGAAAGCTCGAAACCGACGGAAGGGGGTGGGTTAATGGAACGTGAGGATGTTGTTGCCGCGGTTGTCGCTGCTGCTGGAGGAGAGTTAATCGGCCGAGTCCGGCTTCAGAAAGCGATCTATCTTCTGGGGCGACTCGGCCTCGATAGCCCGTTTGATTTCGAATATCACCATTACGGCCCGTACTCTCGTGATCTCGACAGCGCGACGGTTGAAGCTAAGGCGTTCAACCTAGTCGAAGAGCAGCGCGAGCATCGGAAGTCGGACGGGGCGATGTATAGCGTTTTCAAACTCGTCGGGAAGGCAAACGAACGCGCCTTCGGGACCTTGGGACGCGAGCAGGCCTCAAATTTGATGAGGTTGTTTGCGGCCACTAACGTGACCGTCCTTGAACTTGCAGCGACCATCGATTGGCTTTGGAAGTACGAGGGAAATCCCGACTGGCGTTCGGAAATAGCTAAACGCAAAGGGGCAAAGATCCAAGGCGGGCGTCTTGAGAAGGCCATAGAACTGCTTGAGTTTCTTGGCCTTATGCCGCCTAAGGCAGCGAGCTAAGTATGGCGATCACAAAAACGGCGCCGGGTAGCTCCCGGCGCCGCAGTCTCCAGATCCAATCGTGCCTAGAATGGCACGAGATTGCCGGGTCAGGCCCGGCAATGACGCTTTAGGACGTTACCCGCTGATGCCCGGCATCAGTTTGTTTTCGTCGTGGCGGCCGCGGGCGAGTTCGTCGAGGGTGAGGTCGACCGCTTCCTCGAACTTGGTCAGCGTCTCTTCCAGGCACTTCGCGTCGTGCGCGGAGGAGATGAACCAGGGTTCGCGGCTGTCGGGCTCGCACATGACGCCCATGTCGATGAGATAGCCGGCCATGGTGTCGTAGAAGGTGTAGTCGCTGAGCTTCCAGTTGCGGTAGGTGGTCGGCGCCTCGGCCGAGAAGAACAGGCCGGACATCGAGTGGTGGCCGGTGAAGCTGTGCGGGATGCCGCGCTTGGTCAGCACCTTGTGCATGCCTTCCTGCATCGCCTTGCCGTAGTTGGCGATGACCTCCAGCGCGTCGGTGTCCTTCAGGATGGTCAGCGTCTTCTCGGCGGCGGCCAGGCTCATCGCCTGGGCGGTGTAGGTGCCGCCATGGGCGACGCCCTTGCCGTATTTGCGCATGATCTCTTCCTTGCCGCCGATCGCCGAGATCGGGTAGCCGTTCGCGACGGCCTTGGCGACGGTGAAGATATCGGCCTCGATGCCGTAGAGCGCCTGGGCGCCGCCGCGGCCGACGCGGAAGCCGGTCTTCACTTCGTCCACGATCATCAGCACGCCATACTTGGTGCAGAGCGCGCGCACCGCCTTGATGAATTCCGGCTTGGACGGGATGCCGCAGCAATTGCCGAGGATCGGCTCGATCAGCACGGCGGCGATCGAGTCACTGTGCTTCTTCAGCACGTCCTCGAGGCGCTGCGCGTCGTTGTAGGGGACCTGCCAGAACAGATTCCGGACCAGCTGCGGGATGCCCTGGCCGTAGGGGATGACCTTCGGGTCCTTGCTCTGGTCCTTCATGTCCTCCGGGTCGGCGGTCCACATCGAGGCGTCGAACAGGCCGTGATAGGAGCCTTCGAAGGTGACGTAGTTGTCCTTGCCGGTGTAGCCGCGGGCGAGGCGGAGCGCCGCCATCACCGCCTCGGTGCCGGAATTGGAGAAGCGGACCAGCTCGGCCGCCGGCATCATCTCCTTGATGAGCTTGGCGACGGTCACTTCCTTCTCGGTGCCGAGCGCGAAGACGGTGCCGACATGCTGGCCCTCGCGGGCGGCGGCATCGACTTCCGGGTGGCAGTGGCCGAGGATCGCCGGGCCGTAGCCCAGGCGGTAGTCGATGTACTCGTTGCCGTCCAAGTCCCAGAGGCGGGCGCCCTTGCCGTGTTTCACGAAGACGGTCTCGTCCTCGCCCCAGAAGCGGAAGTTCGAGCTGACGCCCAAGGGCAGGTGCTTCACCGCCTCCTTGAAGTGGGCGCGGGACTTGTCGAGCTTTCGACGCTGGACCTTGATCGACATTTTCTTCTCCAGTTTTTTAAAAATACCCGGCTTCAAAAAGGCTCGCCGGGCTTGGCATCCGGCCATCAATAAGCGATTCGATGGCGGCCGCCGTTGAATGGATGTATAGTGAGGCTAGCCTTGGGGAGGGCTCGAAGGCAAGCTGTTGAATGCGTATTTAATCTCGCAGGCGCGGCAAAGTTATATATTTCAATGAATTAACCATGATTCTCTCATCCGTTCCGCGAAGGGATTAACGCTTGGCCAAAGCTGAGGCCGTTAAGGAAATCCGCCGAAAACAGCTGATCGACGCCACGATCCGGGCGATCGGCCGCAATGGCTACACCGGCACGACTCTGACCCATGTCGCCGGAGAAGCCGGGCTGTCGCCCGGCATCGTGAACTTCTATTTCAAGTCCAAGGACCAGCTGCTGCTGGCGACCCTGGAGCAGATCGCCGAGGAGTATTCGGCCTTCTGGCAGGCGGCGATGAGCAAGGGCAAGATCGCCCCCGCCGCCGGGCTCGAGGCGATGATCGAGGCCGACTTCCACCCCTCGGTCTGCAATCCGGAGAAGATCTCGATCTGGTACGCCTTCTGGGCCGAGGCGGGGAACAACCCGGCCTATCAGGGCCTGGTCCAGCGGCTGGAGACCGACTACACCAGCCAGACCATCGAGCTTTGCAACCGCATCATCACCGAGGGCGGCTACGGCATCGACGCGCGAACCGTGGCGGTCGGGCTGAACGCGATGATCGATGGACTCTGGTTCGACTGCCTGATGGAGCCGAAGGTCTTCAATCGCAACGACGCGAAGCGGGTCTGCCGGTCGTACCTCGCCGCGGTGTTTCCCTCGCATTTCGCCGGCGGCCCGAAACGGACGCGGGTCGCCGCCAATGAGGACGAGCCGCCGCTCGAATTGGTGACGGACCAGGACCTGCAGGGGCGCGATGCGCACCGCTCGCGCGTGGCCGCCGCCTTGCGGAAGAGAGTCGATCCGGTCGGCACGATCCGCCGCGAGGCCCTGGCCGCCAGCGTCGGCGTCTCGGCGAAGACCCTGGAAGGCTGGCTCGACGGGCGGCAGGAGCCGAGTTCCTGGCAGCTGGGGCGCCTCATCGTCGCCACCGACAGCCAGCTCTGGATGGAGATCTACGGGCCGCTGCATGAAGAGATGCAGCGCCGCTTCGAGGCCAAGCTCGCGCAGCAGCGCGCCGAGGGCGAACGTGAACGCGCGGCGCTCGATGCGCTGAAGGGGACGCCGAAGGCGACGTGATCGGGCGGGGGCGATGAACCGGATCCTGGGGGGAAAGACCGAGCACCGGCTGGCGCCGCTGCTGACGCCGAAATCGGTGGCGCTGATCGGCGCCAGCCCGAAGCCCGGCACGGTGGGGCGCGGCATGATCGCCTCGGCCATGATGGGGGAGAAGCCGCCGGCGCGGATCCATCTCATCAACCCGAACTATCCGGAGATCGCCGGGCAGCGCGCCTATGCCTCGCTGGCGGAGGTGCCCGAGACGGTCGACATGGCGGTGCTGGGCGTCGCCAATGCGCGGCTGGAAGCAGCGCTGGCCGATGCGATCAAGCACGGGGTCAAGGCCGCCACCATCTTCGCCAGCGGCTACCTGGAGAATGATGCGGAACCGAAGCTGACCGCGCGCCTCAGCGCGATGGCGAAGGAGGCGGGGGTCGCGATCTGCGGCGGCAACTGCATGGGCTTCTATAACCTGGAATATGGCTTGCGCGTTTGCGGCTTCCCGCCGCCGGACTGGATGCGCGCCGGCGGGATCAGCTTCATCACCCATTCCGGCAGCGCCTTCTCGGCGCTCTGCCACAACGACAAGCGGCTGGGCATCAACCTCGCGGTCTCGGCGGGGCAGGAGCTTGCCACCAACGTGGCCGACTATCTCGACTATGTGCTGAGCCTGGATTCCACCAGGGTGGTCGGGTTGTTCCTGGAAACGGTGCGCGATCCGGAAGGCTTCATGGCCGGCCTGGAGAAGGCGCAGGCGAAGAACATTCCCATCGTGGCGCTCAAAGTCGGCCGCACCGCCGAGAGCGCGGCGCTGGCGGTGAGCCATTCCGGCGCGGTCGCCGGCAACCATGCGGCCTATGAGGCGCTGTTCGACCATTACAACGTTGTCGCGGTCGACAACATGGACGACCTCACCAACGCGCTGCATTTCTATGCCGGCGGGCGCGACCTCGCGGCGGGCGGGATCGCGACCATGCATGACAGCGGCGGCTTCCGCGAACTCGCCATGGATCTCGCGGTCGAGCGCAAGGTGCCGTTCGCGCAGATCGGCGCCGACACCACCGCCAAGCTGGCCGCGCGGCTGGATTACGGGCTGGAGCCGATCAACCCGCTCGACGCCTGGGGGACGGGCAACGACTGGGAAGGCATCTTCCACGACTGCATGAAGGCGCTGATCGAGGACCCGGACACGGCCCTGGGCGCGCTCTGCGTCGAGACCCGCGACGGCTATTCCTTGACCGAGGGCTATTGCGAGATGCTGCGGCAGATCCGCGAAGCCACCGATAAGCCGGTGATCCTCGCCACCAACGTCGCCAGCAATTCCAGCGACGACGTCGCCGTGCGGCTGGCGCAGGACGGGGTGCCGGTGCTGTCCGGCGTTGCCTCGATGCTGACCGTGGTGCGCAAGGCGATGGACCGGCGCGATCGCGGCACGGTCGCGGCGGCCCCGGCGGCGCCGCAGGGGTTGCGCGACAAGTGGCGGGCGCGACTGGAGCAAGGCACGACGCTGGACGAGGCCGCGAGCCTGGCGCTGCTCGGCGATTATGGCGTGCCGGTGCTGCCGCATCGCATCGTCGACAGCGAGGCGGACTTGCTCGAGGCGGTGAAGGCATTCGGCACGGTCGCGGTGAAGACCGCGATGCCCGGCATCCTGCACAAGTCCGATGTCGGCGGGGTGAAGCTGAACCTCACCGTCGACTCTGTCATATCCGCCTATGCCGATTTGAAGCAGCGCCTGGGGCCGCGCGTCATCGTCATGCCGATGGCGGGCAAGGGTGTAGAGCTCTCCTTCGGCATGACGCGCGACGAGCAATTCGGGCCGATCGTCATGGTCGGCGCCGGCGGCGTCTTGATCGAGATGCTGAAGGACCGCCGCTTCGCGCTGCCGGCCTTCGGGCCGGCGGAGGCGCGGCGGCATCTCGACGCGCTGGCCTTGCGCCCGCTGCTGGACGGCAAGCGCGGTGCGCCGCCGGCCGATCTTCATTCGCTGGCGCAGGCGCTGGCGCGCTTTTCTGTTCTCGCGGGAGATCTCGGCGATCTCATTGCCGAGATGGACGTGAACCCGCTGATCGCCGGACCCCAAGGCTGCGTCGCATTGGACGCGCTCATAATTCCCAGGAGCTAAGATGGACCTCTCTCTGAGCAAGGAAGACCTCGCGATCCAGGCGCGCGCCCGCGCTTTCGCGGAGAAGCACCTCTTTCCGCATGAAATCGCCTGCGACGAACGCAAGCTTAAGGAAAAGACCCTGGTCGAGATCCGCAAGCAGGCGATCAAGCACAAGGTCAATGCCTATAACCACACGAAGGCGGATGGCGGCCACGGTTATACGCCGCTGCAGCAGGTCCTCATCTGCGAGGAGATCGGCAAGGCGACCTGCGGGCTCTGGACCGTGGTGTTCAAGGCTTCGACGCCGCTGAAGCATGGGACCAAGTGGCAGCGCGAGAAATTCCTGCTGCCCTTCAACGCCGGCAAGGGCCGGTCCTGCTACGCGATCACCGAGAAGGACGCGGGCTCGGACCCGAGCTATGTGAAGACCACGGCGGTCAGGAAGAAGGGCAAATGGGTGATCAGCGGCGAGAAATGGTTCGTCACCTCCGCCGATGCGTCGTCGGTGATCATCGTGCATGCCCATGTCGATGGCGACCCGAAGAAGCCGACCTTGTTCATCGTCGACAAGGATGCGGCGGGCGTCAAAGTGAAGCGCATCCCGCAATTCATGCATTCCTATGTCTATGAGCATTACGAGATGGTGTTCGACAAGGTGACGGTGGACGACAACCGGCGCCTGGGGGAAGTGGGGCAGGGTTTCGACCTCACCAAGGAATGGTTCACCGAAACCCGGATCGAGATCGCCGCGCATTGCCTGGGCGCCGCGATCCGCGCCACCGAGGTCGCCAACCAATATGCGTCGGAGCGGGTGCAGTTCGGCAAGCCGATCCGCGACTTCCAGGCGATCGAGTTCATGCTGGCCGACATGGCGGTCGAGATCATGGCGGCGAAGTCGCTGCTCTACCGGGTGGCGGCGGAGGTTTCCGAGGGCATGGACCCGAAGCTGGTCCATGCCCGGGCCAGCGCGGTGAAACTCTACAATTCCGAGATGGCGGGCCGGGTCGTCGACAAGGCGCTGCAGATCCTGGGCGGGCGCGGCTATATGCGGGAGAATCCGGTCGAGCGGCTCTACCGCGACGTCCGCGTGGATCGGATCTGGGAAGGCACCTCGGAGATCCAGCGCATGGTGATCGGGGGCCAGATCAAGAAGCGGGGCCTAGGGATCTACGCCGGCTGGGGCGCCTGAGCTGACTTTTCCAGATTACCGCATCGGAAAAGCAAATTTGTCCGCCGCCTGAACCCCGCTAGACTGCTGCCGGAACCACGGAAGGCAGGCCGCGTGGACGGGTTGAACAGGACGCAAGCGATCCCAGCACCGGAATCGACGGGCTTCGTCGATGTCGAGGGCGGGCGGATCTGGTATCGCAGCAACGGCGATCGCTTCACGGAGCGTCCGGCGCTGGTCGGCGTCCATGGCGGCCCCGGCGTGCCGCATGACTATCTGCTGCCGCTGACCGCGCTCTCCGGCGAGCGCCGCGTCATCCTCTACGACCAGCTCGATGTCGGGAAATCCGACAAGCCCGGCGACCCCAAGAACTGGACCGTGCCGCGCTTCGTGACCGAGATCGAGGCGCTGCGGCAGGCGATGGGCCTGGCGCGGGTCCATCTGTTCGGCAATTCCTGGGGCGGCACCATCGCCGCCGAATACGCGATCGGCCGGCCGCCGGGTCTCGCCAGCCTGACCCTGTCCGGCCCGTTGCTCTCGACCAGCCGCTGGATCGCCGACAACGACGACTATATCCGTGCGTTGTCGCAGGACGCTCAGGACGCGCTGGCGCGCTCCGGCGGCCGCGGCGCCGAGCATGACCCGAAGGTCGCGATGGCGGTGGCCGAGTATAACCGCCGCCACCTCTGCCGCGCCGATCCCTGGCCGGATTTCCTCGAGCGGGCGATGAACGGCACCAACACCGAGGTCTACAACACGATGTGGGGGCCGACCGAGTTCATCTGCACCGGAACCCTGCAGCGCTATGACTGCACCAGCCGCCTGAGCCATATCCAGGCGCCGACCCTGGTGATCTGCGGCCAGTATGACGAGAGCGCGCCGTCGAGCTGCCACGAGTTCAGCAAGCTCATTCCGGGCGCCCAGCTCGGCGTCATCCCGAACGCCTCGCACCTGCCCTTCATCGAGCGCCCGGATCCCTTCATGGTGATCCTGCGCACCTTCCTGAAGGAGTGCGAGTAGGGCCCGCATGTTCGACCCGGTGGCTTTTGTCGTCGAACAAGGGCTGACGCGGAACCGCGATCTCCGCGCCGATGCACTGACTGGCGGCTATCTCAACCAGGTGTTTCGCCTGCGCGGCCCCGGCATCGACTGGGTGGTGAAGCGCTTCCTGCCCGAGACCGAACTGGCGCTGTTTCCCAATCTGCCGGAACCGGAGCATCGGGCGATGTCGCTGGCGCATCAGCTCGGCCTGGCGCCGAAGCCGGTCGCGTTCATCGACCAGCCGGAGCTGACGGTGCTGGTGTACGAGTATGTCGAAGGCGAGATGTGGCGCAGCGGCATCGCCGATGTCGCACGGATGCTGAAGCGCTTGCGCGCGGCCGATCCGACCGGTTTTCGCGCCGTGCCGATGACGCCCAAAGAGATCCTGGAGGAGGGTGAGGCCTTCCTGCCGCGCATGGAGCCGGAAATGCGGGCGCGTCTCGTCGCGTCGAAGCCCAAGCCGATCGCGATCGATCGCGTCCCGCAAAGCTTCCTTCACACGGACATCGGGCCCGGCAACATCATCGTGACGCCGGAGCGGCAACTGGTGGTGATCGACTGGCAGTGCCCGGCAGCGGGAGATGCGGTCCAGGACGTGATCGCTTTCCTGTCGCCGGCGTTCCAAATCCTTTACGGCTGTCCAATTTTCAGCAACGCGCAAGAGACGGAATTCTTCGCGGCTTATGACGACCCGGACCTGGAGGAGCGGTACGCCCAGCTGCGGCCGTTCTACGACTGGAGGATGGCCGGCTATTGCGCGACGCGGGCGGACAAGTACGCGCTGTCCCGGCCGGCGGCGGCAGAGAACTACATTCTGGCCCACGTGGCCCTGATGGAGCGGCTGGCATGAGCAAGGTCGATCTCTTCCTGCAGAGCTATTGCCTGCGGCATCACTATCTGCACCAGCCGGGCTATGACGTGTTCGCCTTCCTCGACCGGGCGGCGGCGGACGGGTACACCGGCGTCAGCATCAACATGAACGGGCCGAACTATCGCCAGCTCTCGGGGACGGAACCGGCGCACATTCGCAAGGTGCGCGAGCGGCTCGAGGCCAACCAGCTGCGCTGTGACATCGAGACCAGCGGCACCGACGCGGCGCATCTCACCACCATCCTCAATGTCTGCGAGGTCATGGGGGTCGAGCAGGCGCGCACCTATATGCGCCATGCCGGCTCGCCCGAGCAGACGGTGCGGCAGACCATCGCCGATCTCCGCCATGCAGCACCCATGTTCCGCCGCGCCGGGATCGCGCTGCTGCTGGAGAATCATGAGGACTTCACCGGCGCCGAGATGGCCGCGATCATGCGCGGTGTCGATACCGAGCCGGTCGGCGCCCTATTCGACTACGGCAATTCGATGATGGTCGCCGAGCAGCCGGAGGCTTCGCTGGAAGCGATGCTGCCGTTCATCCGTTCGGTGCATCTGAAGGACCATGCCTGCCGCAAGCTGCCGGACGGCAATGTGGAGATCCTCGGCGTGCCGATCGGCAGCGGGGTGATCCCGATCGCCGATCTCACGCGACGGCTGGTTGCCAACGGGCTGGACCGGATCCTGCTCTCGAATGTCTGGGCCTATCGCTGCCCGATGCGCGATTGGCGCGGCGGGGCGAAATGGGGCGAGGGCGTGTTCCGCCCGGACGAAACCGCGCTGTCGCCGATGCTGCGGCCCTGGGACGCGCCGGACTGGGAGAAGCAGGACGTGGCGCTGCTGCTGAAGCTGGAGGATGAGGCACTGGTCTGGGCCCAGGCCTGGTTGCGCAACATGCTGCAGGAGATCGGGGTGGCAGTCGTCGCCAGGCCCTAGCGGTTCAGCGCTACTGTTGCTTTCCCCTCGGCCAGCAGAACGGCCATACATAGGAATCCGTGAACCAGCCTGCGGCATGGTAGTTCGACGTCAGCAGCACGTTTGCTGTCGCGTAGAGCGCCATCGCGTCCAGAATGTCTTGATCCGTTGCGCTTCCGGATTCTCCGCCGAAATCCTTCGTAAATGACGCAAAGTCGCTTGCCTGCTTGGAGTAGATTTCAGCGAGTTCCTTTTCTGCACCCTCGGGAAACTCGTTGTTGTCAGCGGCAGCTTTCAGCTGGGCAAGGCTCTTAGCTTGGTAAAGCACTTCGTTCAGGCGTTGCCATGCAGGTTTTTCGAAGTCTTCTCCACCTTCGTAACCATTTGGCTTGGTAGCAATCCGATAATCAAGCAACGCATCAACGAGGCTTCTCAGGTAAAGGAAGCGCGCATTGCTTTGGAGTTTCGGGGCCTTCAGCAGCTCGCGAGCCTCGGTCAGTGCTTTGGAGGCGTCCTGGGCGCGCGCCTCCGGAACATTGATGAGACAGAAGCAAAGGCATGCGATGAATGCTGCGATCCGCATCTTCCAGCCTCAAGAGTTATTCATGCCTGAAGAGAGAACGGTTGGCGACAAGCACGACCAGAATAGCCAGGACGCCCAGGCCGAAGAGGGCGAACTGTACCTGGCCTAGCGAGTGGATGGCCTGCAATCCAGTCGAGGCATCTGGCGACAGGGGGCCTTGCGCCGCATATTTCAGACTCACCAACTCTGGAATCGAAGAAACGATTGCGCCGCGCACGAGATAGGCAGCGACCACGGACGCTCCCTCCAGGACAAAGGCAACAAACAGAAGGTCGCCGATGCACAATCGAATTGCCTTCGTTCCATCGCTTCGATTGTGAATGGCAATCTGCAAGAGAAGAGCGACGATTCCGGCGCATATGGCAAGCGCGAGTGTCGTCAGTGTCTCGCTTTGGCCGTTCATCGATTCGACCAGGATGGTTGCTACCGAAGATCCATCCATAGCGCCCCCGTTCGTTCGCTCGATTTCCCCCTCGATCGGGCAATTCTAACATAAGATTGAGTGGCTGTCATATAGATCTATCGTTAGTGGTAGGTCAATGCGATAGTCGACAACCCCTTGGCCGCATGGGTCTTATCCGGGGATGAACGGCACCATGTCGACTGCGCCGTTCTTCTCGGCGACCAGGAGCTGGTTGGGCGGGACCTCGTTCCAGGTGCGGGCGTCGTCCTCGTCGAGCGGTTCGGAGACCACCAGCAGGTGGTCGTCGGCACGCGACCAGTAGAGGCTGGGCGGCGCCTCGTCGGTCGAGTAGCGGACCGCGTAGACGTTCTCGCCGTCGGTCAAGGTCGCGGTCAGCCGGAACGGCGCATCGATGCCGAGCGCCTGGCGGTCGCGGTTGATGCGGGCGACCGCCTTGGTGAGCGCTTCGACCGCGCCTTTCTCCAGCCCATCGCTGAACATCAGGTAGAACAGCGCCTCGCTGTCGGTGGTGCCGAGCCGGTACTGGTAGTAGTCGTCGTCGATCAGCATTTCCAGCTTGCGGCGCAGCTTGTCATAGCCGCCGATCTGGCCGTTGTGCATGAACAGCCATTTGCCGTGCGCGAAGGGATGGCAGTTGGAGCGCGCGGTCGCGGTGCCGGTCGAGGCGCGGACATGGGCCAGGAACAGGCCGGAGCGGATCTGGTGCGAGAGGCTCTTCAGGTTGTGGTCGTTCCAGGCCGGCAGGATGTCGCGATAGACGCCGGGCACGCCGCGCTCGCCGTACCAGCCGACGCCGAAGCCGTCGCCGTTGGTGGTGACATGGCTGTGCCGCGCATGGAGGCTCTGGTTGATCAGCGAGTTCTGCGGTTCGAACAGCACCTTGTCGAGATAGATCGGCGCGCCGCAATAGGTGAGCCATCGGCACATGATTTCAGATTCCTTCGGCCAGGTGCGGGCTGTCGGGGGCGTGGCTGGGCTGGTTGAGCGATGGATCCCAGCCGCCGCCGGTCATGAAGGCGCGGATCTTCTCGGCCCAGGGCCCGATGTGGAAGCCGTTCTCCTCGAGCCAGGCGTCGTTGTAGTAGGAGCGCTCGTAGCGCTGGCCGCTGTCGCAGATCAAGGTCACGATCGAGCCATGCCGGCCGGCCGCCTTCATCTCGGCCGCCAGCTGCAGCACGCCCATCAGGTTCGTGCCGGTCGAGCCGCCGACGCGGCGGCCGATGATGTCGGAGAGCACGCGCATCGCGGCGAAGCTCGCCACGTCGGCAACCTTGATCATGCGGTCGACCAGGTCGGGAATGAAGGAGGGCTCGACCCGGGGCCGGCCGATGCCTTCGATCCTGGAGCCCGCGGTGCCGACGAGATTGCGGTTGCCGCCGGCGTAGAAGTCGAAGAAGACCGAGCGGCCGGGATCGACCACGCAGAGCCGGGTCTTGTGCTGCTGGTAGCGGATGAAGCGGCCGATGGTGGCGGAGGTGCCGCCGGTGCCGGCGCCGCAGACCACCCAGCTCGGGCAGGCATGCTCCTCGCGTGCCATCTGCTGGAACAGCGCCTCGGCGATGTTGTTGTTGCCGCGCCAGTCGGTCGCCCGCTCGGCATAGGTGAACTGGTCGAGATAATGGCCGCCGGTCTGCTCGGCCAAACGCGCGCTCTCGGCATAGACCGCAGCCGGGTCGTCGACCAGGTGCGACTGGCCGCCATAGAAGGCGATCTGCGCAATCTTCTCCGGCGAGGTGGTCTTCGGCATGACGGCTACGAAGCGCAGACCGAGGAGGCGCGCGAAATAGGCTTCCGAGATCGCCGTGGACCCCGACGAGGCGTCGATGACGGTGCTGCCCTCGCGGATCCAGCCGTTGCAGAGACCGTAGAGGAAGAGGGAGCGGGCGAGGCGGTGCTTCAGGCTGCCGGTCGGGTGGGTCGACTCGTCCTTGAAATAGAGCGTGACGCCGCCGAGCCCGGGCAGGTCCAGGCGCTCCAGATGCGTATCCGCCGAACGTGTGAAATCCGCTTCGATCTTGCGAACGGCCTGGTCCGTCCAGTCGCGTTCAGACATGCCTCTACCCCCTTGCTGCACCCACTTCCCTAAAGAACGGGAAGCGGGCACGCAAGAGGATCGGTTCAGGCGGCGCGGAGGCCCTTGCTCCGCATGAAGTCGGCCAGCTGGGCGTCGGAGGTGGAAATATGGCCCTGCCACCAGCTCGCCAGAAGATTGAGAAGATCGTTGCCGGCTTGGGTCGTGCCCCCACGATACTCCTCGTGCAGACGGTCGAGCCGCTTCACGAAGTTCTCGTGCTGCTTTGCATGCTTGTCGCGGTCGCGATAGCCGTGCGCCTTCATCAGGGCGTCTTCGTTGTCGAAGTGGGTTCGTGTGTATTGCATCATGCTTTCGAATGCCGCGGACACCACCGCCTTGCTGCCGCCCTGGGTGACGACGGCGTAGAGATCGTTGATCATCTTGACGATGCCCTGGTGCTCGGCGTCGATCGTGCTGGAAAGACCGCCCAGCGTCGGATCCCATTGCACCAGCTTCTGGTGGCCGGCCTCGCGCACGCGCTTCAGGAACTTCGCGACGTTGTCGCGCAGCGTCGAGGTCTGCTGCGAGAGCTCGCCGGAGGCCGCGCCGATCTCGACCGCGATCGTCACGCACTGCTCGGCGGTCTGCTGGACGCCGTGGATGCTGCGGCTGACCGTAGAGCTGCCGTTGGATGCCTGCTCGACGTTGCGGGCGATCTCCTGAGTCGCCGCCCCTTGCTCCTCGATCGCCGCCGAGATCGAGGCGGAGACCTCGTTGACCTGGCGGACCACGTCGCCGATCTCCCGGATCGAGGCCACCGTGTCCGAGGTCGAGGCCTGGACCTGGCTGATTTGCTTGCCGATATCCTCGGTCGCCCGCGCAGTCTGGGTTGCGAGCGACTTCACTTCATTGGCGACGACGGCGAACCCGCGGCCGGCATCGCCGGCGCGCGCCGCTTCGATGGTGGCGTTGAGCGCCAGCAGGTTGGTCTGCTCGGCGATGTTGGTGATCATGCCGACCACGGTACCGATCTGCTCGACCGTCTGGGACAGGGTCTGGATCTTGCTTTCCGAAGCATCCGCGACGCGTGCGGCCTGGCGCGCGATCTCAGCCGCATGGGCGACTTGCCGGCTGATCTCCTTGATCGACGAGGCGAGCTCCTCGGTGGCGCTGGCGACCGAGGCGACATTGGCGGTCGACTCGTCGGCCGCGCTGGCGACGGCGGCGGACTGCGTCTTGGTGGCGACTGCTCCCTGGTCGACTTCCGTCGCGGTGCGCTTCATCACCGCTTCGGCCTGGGACAGGCTGGCGAGGATGCTCATCACCGTCACCTCGAACTCCTTGATGCCGGTGTCGATGTTCTCCTGGCGGCGCTCCTTGTCGAGCTGCTGCTGGCGCTGCTCCTCGGCGAGCCGGTTCGCGGTCACCATATGGTCGCGGAACACCGCGACCGAGCGCGCCATGTCGCCGATCTCGTCGCCGCGGCGGGCGCCGTCGATCGTGACACCGGTGTCGCCGGCGGCGAGCGCGACCATCACCTGGGTCATGCCGCGGACCGGCACAGTGATGCTGCGGACGATGACGACGACCAGCACGCCGGTCACGGCGAGCAGCACCAGGGTGACGGCGAGCAACAGGTAGAACTGGGTCGCGGCATCAGACATCAGCGCGGCGGCGCGGGCGTCGAGCTTTGCGACCAGGTCGGCTTCCAGCTTGCGCAGCTGGTCGATCTTGTTCGTCTGGGCGGTGAACCAGGCCTCGGCGGTGACGCCCTTGAGGTCGCCGCTCGACGCGCTGTCCAGCGCGACCTGACGCATGGATTCGATCGCCTTGGCTTCGGGCGAGGTCAAGACGGCATCCAGCATCGTCTTGTCTTCATCCTTCGCCGTGGCGCGGAAGGTGTGCAGAAAGCTGTCCGCCATGGCGATCATCCGGGTCAGGCGCTGAGCAACCGCGGGCTCGAATTTACCGGCGGCGAAACCGGTGTTACCGGTGGCGCGCTCGATTCCGGTGCGCTCCTTCACCTGCATCAGGGCACTCAGAGCCGCGGTCCGATTGAGCAGCTCGGCCTGGGTGCTGTGGCTCGACATCTCCTCGACGATGCCGATCAGGGAGGCGATCGTCGCGCTATAGCCGTCCGCCATCTCCGGCGCGGAAATGGCAAGGTCCGAAACCGACTGCCGAAGAGCGGCGAGGCGGCCGAGGGCCGCCGTGGAGGCCGCGATGCGGTCCGTCATGCTCTGTCCGAACTCCGTCGCCGGGAAAGCCCCGATCGCCGCGTTGAAGGCTGAAAGTGCCGCATCGGCCGCCTTGCGCTGTTCCGGCAGCTCGTTCGCGAATTTGGCGCCCTTGCTGCCGATGAACCCGGAGGACATCCCGCGCTCCTTCTGCAGCTCATGCACCAGATCGCCGGTTTCCGGCGCGAGTTGGGTCAGCTCCTGCATTGCCGCCATCTCGCTGACCGTGCGATGCCGCTCCAGCACGAGGGTGCCGGAGAGAACGAGCAGGGCCAGAATGGGCAGGACCAGGGAAAGAGCGATGCGAAAGCCGATCTTTTGATTTTCGAGCCAGCGGAACATTGGGGCCTCAGACCTGAGAAGGGGAGCGACCCTGATATACCACCCGAGATTGCTTTCACGCACGTTGACTTGAATCAATGATCCGGATGGCCATGTCTCGGCCGGTTCCCGTAAAATTTTTAATTATCAGATGTTTGTCGCACAGAAGCGGGCAATACGTAGGGAGTATTACCTATATTGAAGGTGTGCTCCTAAACCCTTCGGTAGAGAAAGTCCCAGCAAGCGAGACGGTTTCGTCGTCCTGGCGAGACTGCCGCGTCAGGCGGCGCCCGCAACCCAGTGTCCGCCGCCGACATCGCGGAGCGCGACGTAGCTGGGCTCGAAATGGACCGGGCGGAACGGGCTGGGGACTTCCCCCTCCGGCGCCTCGCGGGCGAGGTGGCGGCGTGACGGGTCGGCGATCGGGACGGCGGTCAGCAGCTTCTTGGTATAGGGATGACGCGGGTCGCCGAGCACGGCCTGCGCAGGCCCCATCTCGACGATCTGGCCAAGATACATGACGGCGACGCGATGGCTGACCTGCTCCACGACCGCCATGTCGTGGGAAATGAACAGATAAGCGACGCCGAGCTCGTCCTGCAGCTCCTTCAGGAGCTCCAGGATCTGGGCCTGGATCGAGACGTCGAGCGCCGAGACGCATTCGTCGGCGACGATGATCTGCGGTCCCAGGGTGAGGGCGCGGGCGATGCAGATGCGCTGGCGCTGGCCGCCGGAGAATTCATGCGGATAGCGCGTCATATGGTCGGCGGTGAGGCCGACGCGCTCGAACAGCCTGGCGACCCGGTCCTGCATTTCCGCGCCCGAGGCGATGCCGTGGATGACCAGTGGCTCGGCGACCAGCTCGCCGACGGTCATGCGGGGATCGAGCGAGGCCATCGGGTCCTGGAAGATCATCTGCATATGGCGGCGCCAGGCCTTGACGTCGCCGGCGCGCTGGCCGAGCGCCGCGCCCTTGAACTGCACCTTGCCCTGGCTCGGGACCAGGCGCAGCAGCGCCTTGCCTGTGGTGGACTTGCCGCAGCCGGATTCGCCGACCAGCGCCAGGGTCTCGCCGGGCATGAGGTCGAAGGAGATCTTCTCGACCGCATGCACCCGCTGGGTAACGCGCGGGAGCAGGCCGCCGCCCCGGACATCGAAACGCACCACCAGGTCGCGCACGTCGAGCAGCGGTGCCGCCGCCGGCAGCGGTGCCGGCGCGCGGTCGCCGTCGGCGAATTTCGGTACCGCGGCGAGCAGCGCCTTGGTGTAGTCGTGCTCCTGCTGCCGGAAGATGCGGCTGACCTCGCCGGTCTCGACAGCGCGGCCGCGGCGCATGATGACGGCGCGGTCGGCGGTCTCGGCGACCACGCCCATGTCATGGGTGATCAGGATGATCGCGGTGCCGGTCTCGCGCTGCAGGTCCTGCATCAATTTGAGGATCTGCGCCTGGACGGTGACGTCGAGCGCGGTGGTGGGCTCGTCGGCGATCAGGATCTTCGGATGGCAGGCCATCGCCATGGCGATCATCACCCGCTGGCGCATGCCGCCGGAGAGCTCGTGCGGGTATTGCTTCAGGCGGCGCCTGGGCTCGGCGATGCGGACGGAATCCAGCATCTGCACCGCCCGCTCGGTGGCGACCTTGCGGCTCAAGCGCAGATGGCGCATCGGGCCTTCGATCAGCTGATGCCCGATGGTCAGGATCGGGTTCAGCGAGGTCATCGGCTCCTGGAAGATCATCGCGATCTCATGGCCGCGGATCGCCGCCATGCGGCGCTCGGGCAGCGCGAAGAGATCGGTGCCGTCGAAGACCGCCTTGCCCGCGGCGATGCGGCCGCCGGGCTTGGGCAGCAGGCCCATCAGCGACAAGGCGGTGACCGACTTGCCGGAACCGGATTCGCCGGCGATGCAGAGCGTCTCGCCCTGGTGCAGTTCAAAGCTGAGATTCTCGACCACGCGCACGGCGCCCTTGGGCGAGGCGAAGTCGACACTGAGGCCTTCGACGCGGAGGAGCGGGGAGGCGGGGGTGTCTTCTCTCACAGTGCCGTCATGCCAAGGCTTGGCCTTGGCATCCACGAGTTTGGTCGGGCTTGCTTTGGTGCCTGCTCATAGGAACTCGTGATGGGGTGGACGGCCCCCGACGGCATCGATGTGCCAGAATGAGGTCGTTGTGCGATCTCAAACAAGGGAGCCGTCCGTGGAAAAGCTTATCCGTGTTGGCATGGATACGTCCAAGCGTGTTTTTCAGTTGCATGGGGTTAACGCCGGTGAGCAGGCGGTGCTGAAGAAGAGGCTGCGC
>NZ_JAYRKD010000014.1:0-138733 GCF_041905885.1 Dongia sp.
CGCTTCAGGTGATGGCTGGGCAAAATTGCAGCCCAACGGCTCGCTAAAGGGCCAAATCTGCTTCCACAACGGCGATGAAGCAAACTTCACCGCCCGTCCGTGGCCGACTTCTTCAACAGCCTGCTAGCGCCGAACCGGCGCTTCAGCCCATCGAAGCCGGCTTGAAACACCGCCTGGGCGCGGCTGCGGACCGCCGCTTCCTGGTCGGTCTCCAAAGTCGCGCGCCAGACGATGAAGCATTGATCGCCGTCGATTACCGGCTCGAGCCGGATCACCGCGCGATAGTCGCGCATCGGGAGCTTGGTTCCAGGCGGCGTGCCGACGATGGCATAGCCGATCGTCATCTCGGCGTCGGAAAGCTGGGTCAATTCGTGGACCCAGACGCTGCCGTCGTCGAAGGCCAGCCGGCGGCGGCAGCCGATGCGGTCGGCCGGGCCATCCTCGATCGCCGAGCTCAGGATCGCCGCGTTCCAGTCCGGCATGGCGTTGAAGTCCCGGATCAGCGCCCAAACCAGCTGCGCCGGCGCGGCGATGACGGAGCTGCGATAGACCTCGATCATTCGACCACCAGGCTCATCCGGAGATTCTCGTCGAAGACTTCGCCGCCGATCCCCTGGTAGAAGCCGATCGCGAGCGGGTTCTTGCGCCAGACTTCCCAGACGATGCGCTGGGCCTGCTGCGCCCGGGCGATTTCCTTGACGGCATCCATCAGTGCCCGGCCGGCGCCGGTGCCGCGGGCCTCGGCGCCGACGAACAGGCTGATCACATAGATCGAGCGCCAGATCTCCCAG
Source organism: Dongia sp. (assembly GCF_041905885.1). Taxonomy (NCBI): domain Bacteria; kingdom Pseudomonadati; phylum Pseudomonadota; class Alphaproteobacteria; order Rhodospirillales; family Dongiaceae; genus Dongia; species Dongia sp. The sequence continues at coordinate 792 of NZ_JAYRKD010000014.1, forward strand.
ACCCCGGGATGGAAGCTGATGTAACCGACCGGCCGGCCGCCGGCTTCGGCGATCAGGGTCCTGCAGACCGGGTCCGGCCCGAACGACTGGTCGAGCAGTATGTCGAGATCCACCGCGGCATCGGAAGGCTCGATCGCGTTCAGGTATTCGATGAACTCGCCGAGCAGGCGTTTGACCACCTCGCGGTCGTCGGAGCGCGCCGGCCTGACTGTGACTGCCATGGATTCCTCTTTCCGTCTTTGGTCCGACTTTAGGCATCGGGACACGAAATCGGAACCTATCTTCGGGCCGCAGGGTTGGCCTCGGAGGCCCCGATACTCAAGCAAAGGGACATGAGCGATGGGAAACGAGGCGGGGCGCGGCATCCACGGGCATGACACGATCGTCATCGGCGCCTCGGAAGGCGGGCTTGAGGCGCTGCAGACGCTGGTGCGGACCTTCTCCGCCGATCTGCCGGCCGCTGTTTTCATCGTGATGCACATCGGCATCCGCAGCCATCTCACCGAGATCCTGGGCAAGAAGAGCGCACTGCCGGTCCTCTCGGCCGAGAGCGGCGCCCCGGTCCGCACCGGCACGATCACTGTCGCGCCGCCGGGGAAGCACCTGCTGATCCATGACGGGCATATGCTGCTGCGCCGCGGCCCGCGTGAGAACATGGCCCGGCCGGCAATCGATCCGCTGTTCCGAACGGCTGCCGCGAGCCGCGGCGGGCGGGTCATCGGCGTTGTGCTGTCGGGCAATCTGAATGACGGCACCGCCGGGCTGCGCGCGATCAAGCGCTGCGGCGGCCTGGCGGTGGTGCAGGACCCCGAGGATGCCGCCGTGCCCGCCATGGTCCGAAGCGCCCTGCGTCACGTCGATGTCGACCACGTGCAGCCGATCGACGGCATGGGCGACTTGCTGTCCGAACTGGCGCGCAAGCCGGCGCCGCCGACACCCGAGATCCCGCTGGAAATCCGCGTGGAATCGACTATTGCCGCCCAGGAGCTGGCCACCATGGAGCTTGAGGAAGAGCTCGGCGAACTCTCCCCGTTCAGTTGTCCGGAATGTAACGGCGTCTTGTGGGAGGTTAATGACGGAAGTATGCTTCGCTATCGTTGCCATGTTGGCCACGCTTTCACGGCGGAAACCGTCCTCTCTGCCAGGGCAGCGGAGGTGGACCGGATGTTGGAAAGCCTGTTGCGTTCCCATCAGGAGCGGGCGGCCCTGGTGCGTCGGATGGCCCAGCACGAGCGAAGCCTGCAGAACGACTCCCTGGCCGCACAACTCGAAGCGCGCGCCGAGGAATACGAGCACGACGCCGAGGTGGTGCGGCGACTCGCGCGCCATGGCCGGCCGACCGAGGGAGATGAAGGGGAATTTCTGAGGAATGAAGCGGCCGAAGAGCAAGAAACATGAGGAGCAGAAGCCGCCGGAGAAGAACCACGCCACCCCGGTCGTCGGGATCGGCGCTTCCGCCGGCGGCATCGATGCACTCCGGACCTTCGTTCCGGCCGTCGCGAAGGACAGCGGCCTGGCCTTCGTCGTCGTCCAGCACCTCGATCCCGATCACACCAGCCATCTTTCGACGCTGCTCGGGCGGGCGACCTCGATTCCGGTGGTCGAGATCCACGACGATACCCCGATTGAAGCCGACCACATCTACGTCATTCCGCCCAACACCGCGCTCAGCATCACCGGCAACCGCCTGCTCCTCACAGCGCCGACCCAGAACCGCGGCTTTCGCACGCCGATCGACGGCTTCCTGATTTCGCTCGCGGAAGCGCGCGGCGAGAATGCTGCCTGTGTCATCCTCTCCGGGACCGGCAGCGACGGCACGCTCGGCCTGCGCGCCATCAAGGAGCACGGCGGCGCCACCTTCGCGCAGAAGGGCGCCGAATACGACGGCATGATGCGCAGCGCGCTCGGCACCGGCCTGGTGGATTTCGTGCTGCCGGTCGAGGAAATCCCGGGCAAGCTTGCCGACTATTTCCGGCACCTGGCGAGCGTGGACGGGCTCAAGGGACCGGACGGCCTGCGCACCGAAGCCGGCGACCACCTGGCGCAGATCTGCAGCTTGCTGCAGATGCGCACCGGGCATGACTTCCGCGGCTACAAGGACAAGACCGTCGCCCGCCGCGTGCAGCGGCGCATGCAGGTGCTGCAGATCGACGACGTCACGGCCTTCATCGAGCGCCTGCGCAAGGATCCGCAGGAGCTCGACGCGCTGCTCCAGGACCTGCTCATCGGCGTCACCAACTTCTTTCGCGACCCCAAGGCCTTCGACGCCCTGGGACAGATCATTCCGCAGATCTTCTCGACCAAGACCGGGCAGGACACGGTCCGGGTCTGGGTGCCCGGCTGCTCGACCGGCGAGGAGGCCTATTCGATCGGGATCCTGCTGAAGGAATTCACCCTCGCCAAGCAGGGCATGCCGAAGATCCAGATCTTCGCCAGCGACATCGACGAGGAGGCGCTGCAGATCGCCCGCATCGGCCGCTATCCGGCCGCCATCAGCAAGGATGTGCCGCAGCGCCTGCTCGATCGCTATTTCGTGCATGAGGACGGGACTTACCGGATCTCCGGGGAGCTGCGCGAGGCCTGCCTGTTCTCGGCCCACAACCTGCTGCGCGACGCACCTTTCTCCAAGCTCGACCTGGTTTCCTGCCGCAATCTGCTGATCTACCTGACGCCGGACCTGCAGAACCGGCTCATTCCGCTGTTCCACTACGCGCTCAATCCCGGCGGCTATCTCTTCCTCGGCAGCTCCGAGAACGTGACGCGGCACACCCGGTTGTTCTCCACGGTGGACAAGGCGCAACGCATCTTCCAGCGCCGGGCGCTGGTCGAGCGCCGCCTGCCGGAATTCCCGCTCACCGCGCCGGAGGGCGCCCGGCGCAAGGCGTCGCCCGTGGCCCGTCCGGCCAACGAGCAGGAAAGCCTGCAGACCCTGGCCGAGCGCCAGCTGCTCGACCGCTATGCGCCGGCTTTCGTGGTGATCAACGGCGAAGGCGACCTCATCCATGCCTCGGGGCGGACCGGCAAGTATCTCGAGCTGGCGGTCGGCACGCCGAAGACCGACATCTTCAGCCTGGCGCGCCGCGGGTTGCGGCCCGACCTGCGCGCCGGCGTGCACAAGGCCATGGCCACCGGGCAACCGGTGCTGCAGTCGAATGTCGTCGTCGGCACCAATGGCGGCCGGCAGGCCATCAACCTGGTGGTTCATCCGCTGCGCTCGCCGCAGAGCCACGATCCGCTGTTCATGGTCGTCTTCCAGGACATCGGCGGCATCAAGGGCAGCGGCGAAGCAGAGCAGGGCAATGAGGATGTGGAGAATTCCAGCCTGCGCCAGCTCGAGCAGGAATTGCGCGCCACCAAGGAACGGCTGCAGACCACGACCGAGGAGCTGGAATCCTCCAACGAGGAGTTGAAATCCGGCAACGAAGAACTCTCCTCGATGAACGAGGAGCTGCAATCGGCCAACGAGGAGCTCGAAACCTCCAAGGAAGAGCTGCAGTCGATCAACGAGGAACTGCAGACCGTCAACGCCGAGCTGAATGCCCGGGTCGAGGAGCTCTCCCGCGCCAACAGCGATATCGCCAACCTGCTGGAGAGCACGCAGATCGCGACCGTGTTCCTGGACCACAACCTCACCGTCAAGAGCTTCACGCCGGCGGCCAAGGATGTGTTCCGGCTGGTCGAGAGCGACACCGGGCGGCCGATCAGCCATGTCCGGCCGCGCTTCGCCTCGGATACCGTGCAGGAAGATGCCGAGCGGGTGATGCGCACGCTCGGCACGATCGAGCGCCAGGTACAGAGCACGCATAATGAGTCCCGCTACGTGATGCGGGTGCTGCCGTATCGCACCGTCGAGAACGTGATCGCCGGCGTGGTCATCACCTTCACCGACGTGACGCGGATCACCGCCGCCGAGGCGCGGATCAACGAGCTGACCCGCGATCTGAAGAGCCGGCTGCAGAGCCTGGAGACGCTGATCGAGCTGGTCCCGGTCGGCATCCTGATGATGGAGGATTCCAGGACCGGCGCCGTGCGGGTCAATCGCTATGGCGCGCAGCTGCTGGGCGAAAGCGGCAGTGGCGACGCGCTGCGGCCGGTTTCCACCAGCCTGCGCATTCTGCATCAGAATCAAGACGTGCGGCTGGACGAGCAGCCGCTGCAGAAATCGGTGGGCTCGGGCGAGCCGATCGCCGGTTACGAGGCGGTGCTGGTACGCCCCGACGGCAGCCGCGCCGATGTGCTGATGTCGGCGACACCGCTTGCCAACGACGAAGGCAAGGTCCGGGGCGGCATCGCGGTGATCCTGGACATTTCCGAGCGCAAGCGGGGTGAGTTGCAGCAGCAGGTCCTGCTGCATGAGCTACAGCACCGGGTCAAGAACATCATCACCACCGTGGGCGCGCTGGCGACCCGGATGCTGAAAGGCACGACCTCGTTGGAGGATTTCTCGACCGCCTTCACCGGGCGGCTGAGCGCGATGGCGAAGACCCATGAGTTGCTGACCGCGAGCAACTGGCAGGGTGCCGGCCTGCGACCGCTGATCGACGCGACGGTCAGGGCCTACGGCTCCCGGGACGGGCTGAACATTTCTGTTTCCGGGCCCGACCTCGTGCTGGCGCCGGCCGCGGCATCGACCCTGGGGCAGGTGCTCTACGAGCTCGCGACCAATGCGGTCAAATACGGAGCGCTCAAGGAGCGCAACGGGCGGGTCGATATCAAGTGGCGGGTGACGAAACTCGACGGCAGTGCGGATGTTGCCCTGGAATGGATCGAATCCGACGGGCCTGTCGTCGGGGCCAACGCCAAGGAAGGCTTCGGCACCGCCTTCATCCGCCGGAGCGTCGAGTACGAGTTGAACGGCAAGGTCGATATCGAGCTTCAACCGACCGGCTTTCGCTGCCGGATCCTGTTTCCGAGCGAGCGCAATCTGCTAGATGGCCCAACCGGGTTGGGAGGCCAAAGGAATGTTTCACCACCCGACTGACTCCGCGCCCCGGGCTCACACACTGCGTGTGCTGGTGGTGGAGGACAATCTGCTGATCGCGGAAACGCTCTGCGACGCGCTGGAGACGTGGGGGTGTGTGGTGGTCGGGCCGGTGCCGGACCTGCCGCGCAGTCTGGCGCTGCTCGACCAGGATCCGCCCGACGCCGCGCTGCTCGACATCAACCTCGGCGGCACGCTGTCTTTTCCCTTGGCGGAGATCCTGGAAAAGCGGGGCGTGCCCTTCGTCTTCATGACCGGCTATGACGACGGCGTGGTGTTTCCGCCGGAATTCCGCGAGGTGCGCCGGCTTTCCAAGCCCTTCGACTCCAAGGATCTCACCGAAGTCCTTGAAGTCTGGGCCCGATTGGCGCGCGGCTGAAGCGGTCGGACAGCCACCGTCGGCGGGAACTCCCGACCTCCTCCCGGGTTCATCCCGGGACTGGAAGTGGGGTGTCGGGATGCTGCGCTTCGTCGGCGATGTCGGGATCTATCTGCCGGATCGGGATGCCATCACGTTCACCGCCTTGGACGGGCGCCTGCCGGTGGCCTGCCGGGTTCGGCGGTCGGCCCTGACCGCGCTCGGCTGCAGCTTCCGCGCCACCCCGCAGGAGCTGGTGGACGGGTTCCAGTCGGTGCGCAAGTTCCTCGAGCGGGTCGCCCGCTTCAAGTGGAACACCGGCCGTTTCTCCCGGGGCGCCAACCACCACCCGGTGGTCAATATCGAGGACGCCGACATCTACAGCTTCTATCGCGTCGAGGACGGCAAGCCGATCGCCGAACTGCAGGCGGTACCGGAAGGCCAGCCCGACGACACCATGTGGCATGAGGGCACCGGTTCGCCGCTCCGGCTAAACCTGCACAGCCTGCGCATCCTGGTGGTCGAGGACAATTTCCTGACCGCCGACGCGATCCAGGACCTGCTGGAGACCAACGGTTGCGAGGTGGTCGGCCCGGCGCCGAGTGTGGCCGCGGCGCTGGAGCTGATCGCGGCTGCGCCCCTCGACGGCGCGGTGCTGGATATCAATCTCGGCGGCGAGCTTTCATTTCCGGTCGCGGCGGCGCTGATCGAGCGCGATGTGCCCTTCCTCTTCCTGACCGGCTACGACGAGCTGGTGGTGCCGCAGCAGTATCGCGGCATGCGCCGGCTGGAAAAGCCGACCGACCTGCGGCAACTCGCCGAGATCGTCACCAGCGCCTTCGGGCAGCCCTCGCGCTTCGCCCACTGACGCGGCCAACGGCGTCGCGAAAATGCCCCCGCGGTTCGGGCCGCGAGGGCTTTTTCGTCAAGGGCGTGCAGCGCTAGTTGCCGCTGCTGCCGCCACCGCCGGAACCACCGCCGCCGGAGCCGCCACCGCTCGACCCGCCGCCGGCGCCGCTGGTCCCATCGCTGGTGCCGCCGCCGCCCGCACCCGTGCCGGTGCCGGAACCCGTGCCAGTGCCGGTGGCTGGATTGTTGGCGCCGCCGACCCCATTGTCGCCGCCGCCGTTGGGGACCGTGTTGGTGTTGGAGCTGTTGTTGTTGGTGCAGTTGGTCTGGTTGGCGCCGGAACAGTTGGCTCCGTTATCCTGCGGCGTTGTGGTGCTCTGGGCCGCCGCCGGAAGCGCCGCGGAAGCGACTATGAGCGCGACCGCCGCCGTTCCGGCGAGGCCATTGCGCGTGGCTTTCAGGATGATCATGCAAACTCCTTCTTGATGAATTGCAGCATGTGGAAAGCCAACCGGGGTTCTCTGAGCGAGTTCCGGGCACAGCGCTTTGTCGGACCGCCTCCCGCTTTGCGCGAAACAGATGGGTGATGTAGCCTTTCGCAAAGTGGAACCGGCAGGGGACCGGGATGGCCGAGAATGTCGAGCAACGACAGGTGAAGCTGGCCGCCGCCCAACACGCGGCGGAGCGGGCGCGCGCCATTGCCGGCCGCACTTCCAAGGCAACGCCGAGCTTCCTGCGCTACCTGCTGGCCCGCTTCCAAAGCGACGGCTGCACCACCGCGGCCGCGGCCCTGGGCTATACTTCACTGCTCGCCATCGTGCCGATGCTGACCATCGCGCTGGCGATGTTCGCGGCGTTCCCGTTCTTCGCCGATATCCGCGGCGGCATGATCCAGAGCCTGTTCACCAATCTCGCGCCGAGCCTCGGCGCGACCGTGAACACCTATCTCAACACCTTCATGGACAATGCCGGGAAGGCGACCGGCGCCGGCATCGTCGGCCTGGCCGTGACCGCGATCCTGCTGATCCACACCATCCAGACCGCGTTCGACCGGATCTTCGGCTCGACCCGGGGCAGGACGCAGTGGGGCCGCTTTCCGATCTACTGGGCGCTGCTCACGCTGGGGCCGATCCTGTTCGGTGTCAGCTTCTCGATCTCCACCTATTTCTTCCAGATCGGCGCCGAGGCCGACTTCTACGGCATCAGCACCGGCGTGCAGATCCTCGGCAACATCCTGCCCTTCGTGCTCGAGGCGGCGGGCTTCGCGCTGTTCTATCGCCTGATGCCGACGCGGCCGGTGCTGAACGTCGATGCGATATGGGGCGGGCTGGCCGCCGCCTTCCTGTTCGAGGTGGTGAAGCGGGCGTTCGGCCTCTATCTCACTTACGCGCCGACCTACCAGGCGCTCTATGGCGCGCTGGCGGCGATCCCGATCTTCATGGTCTGGATGTACCTCGCCTGGGTCATCACCCTGATCGGCGCCGAGATCACCGCGGCCCTGCCGGAATGGCGCGCGGGCCGGCGCGCCTTCGTGGCGCACCACCGCCGCGGCGACCAGCTGAGCTTCAGCCTCGGCGCCCTGGCGCTGCTCCGGCAGGCGCGGGCCCACGGGGTCGGGGTGCGCAGCCAGGACTTCGTCGAGGAACTGCACGCCGATCCGGTGCTGATGCATACCCTGCTGGAGCAGCTTCAGCGCGCCAACATCATCGCGCACAGCGACCGCGGCCGCTGGGTGCTGACCCGCGACCTTTCCGCGATGACCATGCATTACCTCTGCCGCGTGCTCGGCGTCACCCTGGCCGGCGGCGAAAGCGGGAACGTGCCGCGGGTCGGCCCCCTGGTCGAGCGGCTCGACCAGGAGGAGCAGGGGATGCTGGCGCAGTCGGTCGAGGCGGCGCTGGCCGCGCTGGACAAGCCGGCCCCAGAATCCAAGGAGGCGGAGCCCAAAGAGGCCGCCAATTCGCGGTAGTCGCCCCGGACCGGCGCCGCTATAACTTCCCGCTCAACCGAATGAGCTGAGGAAAAGGCGGAATGAGCGCGATCATCGACATCCACGCAAGACAGATCCTGGACAGCCGGGGCAACCCGACCGTGGAGGTTGATGTCACCCTGGAGAGCGGCGCCATGGGCCGCGCCGCCGTGCCCTCCGGCGCCTCGACCGGCGCCCATGAGGCGGTCGAGCTCCGCGACGGCGACAAGTCGAAGTACGGCGGCAAGGGCGTCCTGAAGGCGGTCGATGCGGTCAACGGTGAGATCTTCGACGCGATCTCCGGCCTCGACGCCGCCGGCCAGTTGCATATCGACAAGACCATGATCGACCTCGACGGCACGCCGAACAAGGCGCGGCTCGGCGCCAACGCGATCCTCGGCGTCAGCCTGGCGGTCGCCAAGGCCGCGGCGCAGGAAGCCGGCCTGCCGCTCTACCGCTATATCGGCGGGACCCAGGCCTCGGCCCTGCCGGTGCCGATGATGAACATCATCAACGGCGGCGCGCATGCCGACAACCCGATCGACTTCCAGGAATTCATGGTCCTGCCCTGGGCGGCGCCCTCCTGCGCCGAGGCCATCCGCTGGGGCGCCGAGGTCTTCCACGCGCTCCGCGCCGAGCTGAAGAAAGCCGGGCACAACACCAATGTCGGCGACGAGGGCGGCTTCGCTCCCAATATCGCCAGCGCCGAGAAGGCGCTCGAGTTCGTGGTGAAGTCGATCGAGAAGGCCGGCTTCAAGGCCGGCGATGAGATCGCGCTCGGCCTCGACACCGCCTCCACCGAGTTCTTCAGGGACGGCAAGTACGTCATGGAAGGCGAGGGCAAGACCCTGGATTCCGACGGCATGGTGAAGCTCTATGCCGACCTCGTCGCCAAGTTTCCGATCGTGACCATCGAGGACGGCATGGCGGAGGACGACTGGAAGGGCTGGAAATCGCTGACCGACGCGATCGGAAAGAAGGTGCAACTGGTCGGCGACGATCTCTTCGTCACCAACCCGAAGCGTCTCAGCGACGGCATCCAGAAAGGGGTCGCCAACGCGATCCTGGTGAAAGTGAACCAAATCGGCAGCCTCTCGGAGACCCTGGAAGCCGTGGAAATGGCGCATAAGGCCGGCTACCGCGCGGTCATCTCGCACCGCTCCGGCGAAACCGAGGATTCGACCATCGCCGACATCGCCGTCGCCACCAATGCCGGCCAGATCAAGACCGGCTCGCTGTCGCGCTCCGACCGCAACGCCAAGTACAACCAACTGATCCGCATCGAGGAACAGCTCGGACCCAGCGCGCGCTATGCGGGGAAGGGCGTGTTCCGGCGTTGACATAGGGGCGTCAGCACCGGCGGGCGGCCAGGAGATACCATGTCACAATGGGTCATTGGTGCGGGCGTGCTGATCCTGGCGGCTCTCCTCGCCGGCTTTGGTGTCAAAAAACTACGTTCAGGCTCCAGAATCGGCCTGATCATGATCCTGTTCAGCTTGTGTCTATTGCTGCAGGTCTTCGGGTATGCGGTGGTCTTGCGGAGATAGGCCATGTCGTTCGACTCACGAAAAATGAATCTCTTCTAACCTGTTGAATCGATTTCTGTTGACGGCAGGAATCGTGATGTGATTCGCTCTTCTCATGGACCTCCGCCGCGATATCAAGCGTCGACTCGCTCAAGTGACCTGGCCGATGCTGGGCGCCTGCCTTGCGGGCTACTTCGTCTATCACGCGGTGCAGGGCGATCGCGGCATCGTCGCCTGGATGCAGTTGAACCAGCAGATCCGCGTCGCCGAGGACGAGCTCGCCAAGACCGATACCGAGCGGCAGGAGATGGAGCAGCGCGTGGCGCTGCTCTCCAACACCAGCCTCGATCTCGACATGCTCGAGGAGCGCGCGCGGGTGATGCTGAATTTCGCGCATCCCGACGACCTGGTGATCTTCTACAACGCGCAGCAGACACCCGGCACCGCGCCGCAGCCCGCGCTCAACTGATCCTTGCCTTACTTTGCATAGTTAACTTCAATCCGGTTAACTGTCATTTTATGTTGTAAATTCATAGCAATAAGTCGGATTGAACTTTTATTGCGCTGAGCCTAATTTACCCCCTGCGGCGGCTTCCTCGACCCCAAGCGAACCCGGGTGAACCGGGCGTGTTGTGGACGGGTTCCTAGTTCGCCCGCCCAATGAAGCCAACAGGGGGTCTCATGGCCAAAACCGCCACCAAGCCTGCCGCCAAATCCGCCGCCCAGCCGGCCAAGATCCCTTCCGAACAACTGATCCAACATTACCGCGACATGCTGCTGATCCGCCGCTTCGAGGAGAAGGCGGGCCAGCTTTACGGCATGGGCCTGATCGGCGGCTTCTGCCATCTCTACATCGGCCAGGAAGCCGTGGTGGTCGGCATGCAGGCGGCCTCGGAAGAGGGCGACACGGTCATCACCTCCTACCGTGACCACGGCCACATGCTGGCCTGCGGCATGGATCCGAAGGGCGTCATGGCCGAGCTGACCGGTCGCGCCGGCGGCTATTCCAAGGGCAAGGGCGGCTCGATGCACATGTTCAGTGCCGAGAAGGGCTTCTTCGGCGGCCATGGCATCGTCGGCGCGCAGGTGCCGCTCGGCACCGGTCTGGGCTTCGCGCATAAGTACAAGAAGGACGGCAAGGTCGCGATGGCCTATCTCGGCGACGGCGCCGTGAACCAGGGCCAGGTCTATGAAGCCTTCAACATGGCGGCACTCTGGAAGCTGCCGGTCGTCTATGTGATCGAAAACAACAAATACGCCATGGGCACCTCCGTGCAGCGCTCCGCCGCCGGCACCAAGCTCTGCGATCGCGGCCTCGCCTACGGCATTCCGGGTGAGCAGGTCGATGGCATGGACGTCGCCACCGTGCGCGCCGCGGCCGCCAAGGCGCTGGGCCATGCCCGCGACGGCAACGGTCCCTACATTCTTGAGATGATGACCTATCGCTATCGCGGCCATTCGATGTCGGACCCGGCGAAGTACCGCACTAAGGAAGAGGTCGCGAAGATGCGCCAGGAGCATGATCCGATCGATCGCCTGCGCGAGCGGCTGCTCTCCGAGAAGCATATCGACGAGAACGGCCTGAAGAATATCGACCGCGAGGTGAAGGAGCTGGTCTCCCAGGCCACCGAGTTCGCCCAGGCCTCGCCGGAGCCGGATCCGGCCGAGCTCTACACAGATGTCCTGGTCGAAGCCTAGGGGGAGCGCAAGATGTCCGTTCAAGTCCTGATGCCCGCGCTCTCGCCGACCATGACCGAGGGCAAGCTGTCGAAATGGCTGAAGTCGCAGGGTGACGCGGTGAAGGCCGGCGACATCCTGGCCGAGATCGAGACCGACAAGGCGACGATGGAAGTCGAAGCGGTCGACGAGGGCGTGCTCGACCAGATCCTGGTGCCCGAGGGGACGGAGAACGTCGCCGTCAACACGCCGATCGCGGTCCTGCGCGGCGATGACGAAGCCGCGGGTGCGGCGCCCGCACCGGCGGCACCCAAGGCTGAAGCGCCGAAAGCGGAAGCGCCGAAAGCCGCGGCACCGGCGGCGGCCAAGCCCGCCGCGGCACCGGTCGCCGCCGAGGCCGTGTTCACGGGGCCGACCACGACCCAGACCGTGCGCGAGGCCTTGCGCGACGCGATGGCCGAGGAGATGCGGCGCGACGAGACCGTGTTCCTGATGGGCGAGGAAGTCGCTGAGTACCAGGGCGCCTACAAGGTCAGCCAAGGCCTGCTGGAGGAGTTCGGCCCGAACCGGGTGATCGACACGCCGATCACCGAGCATGGCTTTGCCGGCCTCGCGGTCGGCGCCGCGTTCAGCGGGTTGAAGCCGATCGTCGAGTTCATGACCTGGAACTTCTCGATGCAGGCGATCGACCAGATCGTCAACTCGGCGGCCAAGACCAACTACATGTCCGGCGGCCAGATGGGCTCGCCGATCGTGTTCCGCGGGCCCAACGGCGCCGCGGCCCGCGTCGCCGCGCAGCATTCGCAATGCTATGCGAGCTGGTACGCGCATATCCCGGGCCTCAAGGTGGTGGCGCCGTGGTCCGCCGCCGACGCCAAGGGCCTGTTGAAATCCGCGATCCGCGATCCCAACCCGGTGATCTTCCTGGAGAACGAGATTCTCTACGGCCAGAGCTTCGAGGTGCCGCAGGACAAGGATTGGATCGTCCCGATCGGCAAGGCCAAGATCGTGCGCAAGGGTTCCCAGGTCACCATCACCGCCTTCTCGCGCATGGTCGGCGTCGCCCTCGAGGCCGCCGAGCTGCTGGCGAAGGAGGGGATCGACGCGGAAGTCATCGATCTCCGGACCATCCGACCGCTCGACACCGAGACCATCGTCGCCTCGGTGCAGAAGACCAACCGCCTGGTCAGCGTCGAGGAAGGCTGGCCCTTCGCCGGCATCGGCTCGGAGATGGCGGCGGTGATCATGGAGCAGGCCTTCGACTATCTCGACGCGCCGGTCGCGCGGGTCGCCGGCGTTGACGTGCCGATGCCCTATGCCGCCAATCTCGAGAAGCTGGCGCTTCCGCAAGCCGCGCAGATCGCGGATGCGGCCAAGCAAGTCTGCTATCGCTGAGCGGGGGGAGGGAGCGATGCCGATCAACATCCTGATGCCTGCCCTCTCGCCCACCATGACCGAGGGCAATCTAGCCAAGTGGCTGAAGAACGAGGGCGACACCGTCAAGGCCGGCGACGTGATCGCCGAGATCGAGACCGACAAGGCGACCATGGAGGTCGAGGCCGTCGATGAAGGCAAGATCGGCAAGATCCTGGTCGCCGCCGGCACCGAGGGCGTGAAGGTCAACGACGTGATTGCCGTGCTGCTGGAGGAAGGCGAGAGCGCTTCCGACATCGGCGCCACGCCGCAGTCGAACCCGGAGCCCGCTGCCAAGACCGCGGATGCCAAGCCGAAAGCCGCCGCCCCGGCGCCCCAGGCACCGGCGCCCAAGCCCGCGGCTGCGGCAACGCCGGCAGCGAAACCCGCCGGCGGCAACCGCGTCTTCGCCAGCCCGCTCGCGCGCCGCATTGCCGAGCAGAAGGGCATCGACCTGTCCGGCCTCGCCGGCAGCGGGCCGAACGGCCGCATCGTGCGCGCCGATCTCGACAAGGCGCCCGCGGGCCGTGCAGCTCCCGGTGCCGCCGCGTCGAAGCCGACGACCTTGCCGGGCGCGCCGAGCTTCAACGCATTCGGCGAGCCGGAATTCGAGCTGATCCCGCACACGACCATCCGCAAGACCATTGCGCGCCGCCTGCAGGAGTCGAAGCAGTTCGTGCCGCATTTCTACCTGACGGTCGATTGCGAGCTCGACCGGCTGCTGGCCTTGCGCGAGGACGCCAATGCCGGCTCGGCCAAGGAAGGGCCGAACGCCTACAAGCTCTCGGTCAACGACTTCATGATCAAGGCCTATGCCATCGCGCTCCGCCAGGTGCCGAAGGCCAATGCCTCCTGGAGCGATGAGGGTATCAAGCAGTACAAAAGCTCGGATATCTCGGTCGCGGTGGCGATCCCGAACGGGCTGGTGACGCCGATCATCCGCCATGCGGAGTCGAAGACGCTGACCCAGATCTCCGCAGAGATGAAGGAGCTGGCCGGCCGCGCCAAGACCGGCAAGCTGAAACCCGAAGACTACACCGGCGGCAGCGGCTCCCTCTCCAATCTCGGCATGTTCGGGGTGAAGAGCTTCAGCGCGATCATCAACCCGCCGCAGGCAACAATCCTGGCGATCGGCGCCGGCGAGCAGCGCGCGGTGGTGAAGAACGGCCAGCTCGCGGTCGCGACGGTGATGAGCGCCACCTTGGCGGTCGATCACCGGGCGGTCGATGGCGCGCTCGGCGCCGAACTGCTGGCGGCCTTCAAGCGGCTGGTCGAAAGCCCGGCCGCGATGCTGGTCTGATCGCAAGACGGAGGCTGGGCCATGCGCCCCATCATCTATGTCGCCGCCGGGCTGATTCTCTTGATCGTGGTTGCCCTTGCCGGCGGCGTGGCCCTGATCGGCGGCGGGGTTACCTGGGTCGCCACCAAGAAGGTGGATGTGAGCGATCCCAACGCCGCCGACACGTTCCGGACCAAGTTCGAGCAGAACTGCAGCACGATGGCGACCAAGCGCATCGACAAGCAGGACTACCAGAAGATCGCGCTGGTCAAGCAGGTCTGCAGTTGCGACGCCAAGGCGCTGATCGCCTATATGAGGCGCAACAAGGACATGACGATCCTGGAGCTGGAAAAGCGCCTGCTGACCCGGGACGCGGCGATCATTCGCGAGTTCGACTCCTGCAACAAGGCATACGGCGTCGATGTCGAGCCGGACTGACGGCATGTCCGCGGAACGCGCCGGGGGAACTGCATGAAATACGTATTCTGGGGCATCGTCATCGTGGTCGTACTCGCCGTCGTGGTGGTCGTCGGCGGGGTCTATTGGTTCTCCACGACCACGGTGGATTTCAACGACCCGCAGCTGGTCGGCAAGTTCGGCGAGACCTACGCCAAGAACTGCGTCGGCACCTACGAGAAGCAGCTAACCAAGGCCGGCACGCCGCCGACGTCGGAGCAGCTCGTGGCTGCGGAGGCAGCTTGCAAATGCGCCCGCGATCCGGTGATCGCAGCGCTCGCCAAGCGCCCGAAAATGACTGTCTCCGAGCTGGCCGGCATCATGGCGGCGGATCCGGAGATTAGGACCATCACCAAAACCTGTTCCGAGGCGGCCGGCCTGACGGTGCCGCAATGAGCCAACAGCCGTATATGAAGATCTATCTCGGCATCGCGGCCGTCATCGTCATTGCCATCGGGATCGGCGTGTATCAGTTCGCGTTCATGCATGTCCCGGCCGGTATGGTTTCGACGAAAGAAATGACCAAGAGCTGCGAGGACCAGGCGTTTCGCAAGGAAGCCGCGGTGACGGATCCCGAGGCCGCCCGGATGAAGGTCGTCTGTGAGTGCATGATGGAAGCGAATGCGGCGGCCTTGAAGGAAGGCGTGACCGTCGTCGAATGGATGGCCGAGGCGCAGAAGAACGCGACGGCCTGCATGGCGAAGGCCGGCATCTCGACGGAGTAGAGAAAGGAAGGATTGGCGTGGCCGATACGAATTTCGACGTGGTCATTCTCGGCGGCGGGCCGGGCGGCTATGTGGCGGCGATCCGGGCCGCGCAGCTGAAGCTCAACACCGCGGTGGTGGAGCGCGAGAATCTCGGCGGCATCTGCCTCAACTGGGGCTGCATCCCGACCAAGGCGCTGCTGCGTTCGGCCGAGGTCTATCACCTGATGAAGCACGGCGATGCCTATGGCCTCAGCGCCAAGGAGGTCAGCTTCGACTTCCAGAAGGTGGTGGACCGCTCGCGCAAGGTCTCCGGCCAGCTCACCGCCGGCGTGAAACACCTGATGAAGAAGAACAAGATCACGGTGTTCGACGGCACCGGGAAGCTCAACGGCGCCGGCAAGGTCAAGGTCGAGAAGGACGGCAAGCCGGTCGCCGACCTCTCCGCCAAGCACATCATCCTGGCGACGGGTGCCCGGGCCCGCGCGCTGCCCGGGCTCGAGCCGGACGGCAAGCTGATCTGGACCTATCGCGAAGCCTTGATGCCGAACATGATGCCGAAATCGCTCCTGGTGGTCGGCAGCGGCGCCATCGGCATCGAGTTCGCCAGTTTCTTCCGCACCCTCGGCGCCGAGGTGACCGTGGTCGAGGTGCTCCCGCGCGTTCTGCCGGTCGAGGATGCGGAGATCTCCGCCTTCGCCCATAAGGCCTTCGAGAAGCAGGGCATGAAGATCAAGACCGGCGCCACCGTGAAGGCGCTGAAGAAGGGCAACAACAACGTCACCGCCACGATCGAGGCCGGCGGCAAGACCGAGGAGCTGACGGTCGATCGCGTCATCATGGCGGTCGGCATCGTCGGCAATGTCGAGGGCATCGGAATCGAAGGCACCAAGGTCAAGGTCGAGAAGACCCATGTGGTGATCGACGAATTTGGCCGCACCGGAGAGCCCGGCGTCTATGCGATCGGCGACCTTGCCGGCCCGCCCTGGCTCGCCCACAAGGCGATGCACGAGGGCGTGCTGGTGGTCGAGAAGATCGCCGGCGTCAAAGGCGTCCATCCGATGGACGTGAAGAACATCCCCGGCTGCACCTATTGCATGCCGCAGGTTGCCAGCGTCGGCCTGACCGAGGAGGCGGCCAAGGCCGCGGGCCGCGAGATCAAGGTCGGCAAATTCCCCTTCATCGGCAACGGCAAGGCGATTGCTCTGGGCGAGCCGGAGGGCCTGATCAAGACCGTGTTCGACGCCAAGACCGGAGAATTGCTGGGCGCGCATATGGTCGGCGCCGAGGTGACGGAACTGATCCAGGGCTATACCATCGCCAAGACCCTGGAGACCACCGAAGCCGAGCTGATGGCCACGGTATTCCCGCATCCCACCCTCTCGGAAATGATGCATGAGTCGGTGCTTGCGGCCTACGGCCGGACGCTCCATTTCTAGGGGGAAGAAACTTGCAGAACCAGGGGCCACCCGACGCTTTATTCTGGGTCATGATTGTCATCATGATCCCGATCTATGCGGTGACGATCTGGGCGATGGTTCGCATCATCCAAAAGGCCGGATATTCCGGCTGGAACTTCCTGTGGTACCTCGTGCCGATCGTGAACATCGTGATGTTCTTCATCTTTGCGTTTGGAGAATGGCCGGTCACCCGGCGCATCAAGGAGCTCGAAGGGCGCGTCTTCGGTGATCTGCCCGACCCGAGGCTCAATAGGCCGTTGTAAGTATGCCCAACGAAACCGCTCTCTTGCGTCACCCCGAGAAGGCCCATCGGCCGGACACGCCACTCCTGCGCAAGCCGGACTGGATCCGGGTCAAGGCGCCGATGTCGACCGAGTTCGCCGAGACTCGCGCCCTCATGCGCAAGCTCGGCCTCAACACGGTCTGCGAGGAAGCGGCCTGCCCGAATATCGGGGAATGCTGGAAGCAGAAGCACGCGACGGTAATGATCCTGGGCTCGCGCTGCACCCGCGCCTGTGCCTTCTGCAATGTCGCGACCGGCCGACCGGACCTGCTCGATCCGCATGAGCCGGCGCATGTTGCCGAAGCCTGTGCGGCGCTCGGCTTCCACCACATCGTCATCACCTCGGTCGATCGCGACGATCTCCCGGACGGCGGGGCCGGGCATTTCGCCGAGACCATCCGGCGCATCCGCGCCACCTCGCCCCAGACCACCATCGAAGTGCTGACGCCGGACTTCCTGAAGAAGCCCGGTGCCATCGAGACCGTGATCGAAGCCGGCCCCGACGTGCTCAACCACAATCTAGAGACCGTGCCGCGGCTCTACCGCAGCGTCCGGCCGGGGGCGCGCTATTTCCATTCGCTGCGGCTGCTGCAGCGGGCGAAGGAGCTGTCGCCGACCATATTCACCAAGTCCGGCATGATGGTCGGCCTGGGCGAGACATTGGACGAGGTCGGGCAGGTGATGGATGACCTCCGCGCCGCCGATGTCGATTTCATGACCATCGGCCAGTATCTGCAGCCGACCCGCAAGCATCACCATGTCGATCGCTTCGTGACCCCGACCGAGTTCAGCCAGTTGAAGCAGCAGGGGCTCGGCAAGGGTTTCCTGCTGGTCGCCGCCTCGCCGCTGACCCGCTCGTCGCACCATGCCGGCGACGACTTCAAGAAACTGCAGGCGGCGCGGGCCGCGAAGCTCCCGGCCGAATGATCGCTCTGGTCGTCGAGTTCGTCGCATGGCGATGAAGACCCATCATGAGACGCGGCGGCTGCCTTATTCGCCGCAGCAGATGTTCGACCTGGTGGCCGATGTCGCCCGCTATCCGGAATTCCTGCCCTGGTGCGTCGGCGCGCGGATCCGGGAGCAGCAGGCGGACATGCTGCTCGCCGACCTGATGATCGGCTTCAAGATGGTGCGCGAGAAATTCTCCAGCCGGGTCTGGCTGCACCGGGCCGAGCGGCGCATCGACGTCGAATACATCAACGGCCCGTTCCGCCAGTTGAAGAACCACTGGACCTTCCACGACGATCCGGATGGCTGCCGGATCGAGTTCTTCCTGGAGTTCGAGTTCAGCTCGGCCATGCTGCAGAAGCTGATCGGCGTGCTGTTCCACGAGGCCGTCCGCCGCATGGTCGCCGCCTTCGAGGCCCGGGCGAAACAGCTCTACGGCTGACCGCGGCGCTTGAAAGCCCAGGTAGAACCGCCAATCTCCCGTAAGATAGCTGTCGTCCAGCCAGTTCAGGGAGGAATCATGCGTAAGCTGTTGATTCTACTTCTGCTCAGCGTCGGTATCGGCAGCAGCGCCGCCTGGGCGCATCACGGCTGGAGCACCTATGATGCCGCGACCGTCCTCACCATCGAGGCACCGATCCTGACCGCCGCCTATGAGAACCCACACAGCAACATCACCCTTAAGGATCCGGCCGGGAAGGAATGGCATGTCATCCTGGCGCCGCCCTCGCGCATGGAGCGCCGCGGCATCGCCAAGGATGCATTGGTGGCGGGAAAGACCGTGACCGTGGTCGGCTATCCGAGCCGGAACGTCGATGGCGAGATGCGGGCCGAGCGGATGACCATGGACGGCAGCGTCGTCGAGCTTCGTTAGCCCGGTGGAGCACGCCGCGGGGGCGCCGGGCTGGGCGGTGGCGCTGCAGGATTCCGCCTTTGCCTTCGCGATACGGGATTCCACCTGGATCTATCCGACCGCCAATCTCGCCCATATTCTCGGCCTGGCACTGCTGGTCGGCTCGATCCTGATCCTCGATCTTCGGGTCCTGGGTGTCGGCCGCTGGGTTTCGACCGACGCGCTCTCGCGGCTGACGACGCCGTTCACGATCCTCGGCCTCTGCTTGTCGCTCAGCAGCGGCAGCGTGCTGTTCTCCGCCGACGCGGCGGCGCTCGCCTCCAACCCGATCTTCCGCCTGAAGATGGCGCTGCTCGCCGCCGGGCTCGCCAACGCCCTGCTGTTTCGACTGCTCTGGCAGCGGCGGATCGCCGGGTGGACCGAGCGCGCACCGGTGCCGGCCCGCCTGCAGGCCGGACTCTCCGGTCTCGGCTGGCTGGCGGTCGCGGGTTGCGGACGGTTGATCGCCTATTTCTAGCCGGGGATCGCCAGGATGCAGGTGATCGGGTCGCTGTAGCCGTCGGAGGTCTTGAACTCGCGATAGCCGGGTGACTGGCCGCGGGCGACGATCTGGAAATCTTCGAGTGTCGCCAGGTCGAGCAGGCTGCCCGGCGCCCGCGCATCGGTCGAGGCGATCACCATACCCGCGGCGTTGACAAAGGCGGCGAAGCTGCCGGCATAGGGCGCGCCGCTGTCATCGACCGGGAGCACGTCCAGGAGCATCTGGTGGAACTGCGGCGCGCCGTCGAAAACGATCGCCACGCCGCCGACCGTGCGCGCGGAATCCGGCGCCAGGATCGAGCCGCAATAGACATAGGTCGGCCGCCCGTCATAGAGCGGCGTCGGTTCGAAGGCGGAGACCGAATAGGCCTGGGTGTTGCGGCCGGCCAGCGCTGCTTCGATATGCGCGCCGGCAAGCTTCTCGCCGACCATGCCGCTGGCGCCGCTGCGGGAATCCGCGACCACGCGACCGCCCGCATCGAAGACGAAAAGCGTGCTGTAGACGGTATAGAGCCCGTTGATATAGGCGAGGATCCGGCCGATCTCGGCGGCTTCGCCCGGGCCCGGCGTGCCGGCCGCGAGCGTATTGCGGAAGTATGGAGTCAGCGCCCACCAGCGGTTGTCGTTGGCGCGCTCATAGAGATTGCGGTCCATGATATCGACGCCGAGCGCCGCCATCTGCTCCGCCTCGCGGCGCAGGCTGCCATGGGTCTGTTCGTAGAGCGTGCCGATCACGCCATGCACGGCGTTGCGAATCTGTTCGCCGACCTCGCGGATGCTGCCCAGGACCGCGGGCAGCACGCGGTTGTTCTCGCGGTCGGCGGCGATCTTGCCGTTGAGGCCGATCAAGTGCAGGTCGGAATCGATCGCATAGGCGCGGCGCGAGATCTGCTTCAGGGTATCGGAGACGATCGCCGAAGCGGCGACGCTGCGCTCGTCATGCTCGTCCGTCGCCGCGGCTTCCTGCGCTTCCTGCCGCAGCAGGGCGGGGCGCAGTGCAACGCCGCTCCAGCCGAGGCCGAAGAAGCCCTGGTAGCCGCGGGTCGGGCGCCGCAGAGCGAGATGGTCTTCGTCATCGAGCGTCACGGTGACGAGCTGCTCCGCTGCGATATCGAGGCGCGACCCGAGGGCGAGACCGGCGGTATCGCTGCTGGCGATCACCTGGCCGTCGCGGTCAACGATTCCCAGGATCAAACCGGGCGCGGCGCCCTGGAGCAGGCTGGCGAAGATGCCGCGCATCTCGTCGTCGAACTTGAAGGAGAGGGCGAGGACGCCGATCGGGGCGCGGCTCGGACCGGGGATGGTCTGCACGTACAGCAGCTGCGCTGTGCCGTCCGGCCCATGGCGAAAGATTTCGCGGAAGCTGCCCGCCTGCTGGAGCGCCGCATCGACCAGCGGATCATCCGCGCCGAAGCGGCTCGCGGCGCCCAGCCGGGTCACATGCAGTGCGCCGTTCGACCGGTAAACCGCGATGTCGTCATAGACCGAGTATTTGGCAACGTATTCATCCAGCCGCTGTCGCAGGGCTTCGATCTCGGATTCGGAAATTTCGGCGGCGCAGAGGCTGTCGATGATCGCTCCGTCCTCCGCCAGGAAGCCGACATCGGCGGTGCGCTCGAACAGATTACGGATCAGGATGTCGATGGAAATTTGAGCACGGGTGCCCAATTCGACGGCAGTTTCGCGACCCTGCGATTCGGCGAGCGCCGACATGAGCTCGCCGCGCAGCTTGTTGAACTCGCCGCCGACCTGCTCCAGAGAGGCCAGCAATCCGGGCTTTTCCGCGAGGCCGTTGGGCTTTCCGCTCATCACCAGACGCGCCCAGGTGCGCTGCAGCTGGCTCAGCGTCTCGACGGAAACGACTCTCTCTTGCGACATGATGCGACGGAACAGCCCCCAGGACGGGCGGCTCTAAGCAATTTCCGTGCAACTTCGAGAGAGCGCTCCAGCGGCGGCCGGACCGGGCCGCCGCTTCGGCAGCGTCGCCGTTACTTCGTCACCGTGAAGGCCAAATGCATGCCGGCGTCGAAATGACCCGGCTGGTTGCAAAACACGACATAGCGCCCTGGCTTCAGGTCCATGGTGAGCGAACCGGACTTGCCGGGATCGAGATCGCTGCTGAGCTCCTCGACGCCTTTCAGCTTGTCCTCATCCACCTTGGCCGGGTTGTCGGGATCCTTCGGAAACTTGTCGAAGGCGAGGTCGGTCTTCCAGATCAGGAACTCGTGCACCATGCTGGTCGACGAATTCTTCACCTCGAAGGCGACCTTGCCGGCCTTCGCATGGTCGGTGCTGAGGGTCATGCCCTGGCTGCCGTCCGCCTTGTTCCAGAGCTCGACCTTGACCGGCGCGGTCGCCGCCGCGGCCCCTGTCGCGGAGGCGACGACCGTCGTTGCCGCCAGCAGGATGCCGGCGGCTGAATGCCTCTTCATGACTCGAATCCTTTCCCAGTTGCTCTGCGGCGTCCTGTTCACTGCCGCGGTGCCGTGATCATGAGCGCCCTTCACTGACGCCGTGCTGACCGCGTCAGGAAAATGCTGCGCGCGCGACCGGCAACGCTGCGTAGATGATTCCCTCGAGCCGCTGGTCGGGATCCGGCTCGACCTCGATCTCGGCATGGGCGGTGGCGACCGCGGCGATCACCGCGTCGAGCGCGTCGCCGCCGCTGTTGTCCAGCAACATCCGCTGAATGCGGCGCTCCGGCCGATCGATCAAGCCGGCATCGACCAGGCGTTGCAGGATCGCCGTGCGCTCGAGCCGATGCGCGCCGCTCCGGCCCTTATAGGCGGGATAGAAGCCGATCGCTTTCAGGCTGCTGGCCGGGCAGGCCTCGATCAAGATCGGGTGAGGCTTGGCGGGCAGCGGCTGATAGGGGCGAATGACGGCGGCGCCGGAGGCCAGCAGCGGGCCGAGCAGATGGGCAATCCCCCACCAGGTCTGGCGATAGATGCGCAGGTTGTAGGAGTTGAACGGCGTCTTGGCCGCACGGTCGGTGGCGCGGCGGATCTCCCGCCCGTCGGCACGGCGCAACGCCCAATCTCGAAATGAATCGGGATCGGGAAAGCGCGCGGCAAAGCCCGCAGCGAAGCTTTCCCAGCGCGGCGTGTCGATCACCGACTTCGGCAGTGTGAACGGAAAGTCGAAGCCGGCAATCGTGTCCGGCTGGCTGACGACATGCCGCGCCAGCGCCGCGATCGCAATGGCCGGCGCCGTGCCGCTGTCCGGGAGATCGGCGGCGGGAAAGAGATCGAGCAGCGTCAGCCGGTTGCCGCGGCCGCGCTTGCATTCCGCGATCCAGATCTTCCGCCCGGCATCGCTGGCGCCGCTGAAATCGACGCCAAGGACCCGTTTGGGCTTCATCTACACCGTGGCGGAATAGAGATGGATGAGGGCGCGGGTGACGGTCTGTGCGCGGACAGAGTCGCGGTCGCCGTCGAACAGGCAGCGTTCGACCTGATGCCAGCCGTCCTTGCGCCAGAGGCCGATATAGACCAGGCCGACCGGCTTCTCGGCCGAGCCGCCGCCCGGCCCGGCGATGCCGGTGACGGAGATGGCGACATCGGCTTGCGAGCGGTGCAGCGCGCCCTTGGCCATCGCTTCGGCAACCTCGCCGCTGACCGCGCCATGGGCCTCGAGCAGGCTCGCGGAGACGCCGAGTTGCTCGCGCTTGGCCTCGTTGGAATAGGTGACCCAGCCGCGGTCATAGACATCGGACGAGCCGGCGACCGCGGTCAAAGTGCCCGCGACCAGGCCGCCGGTGCAGCTCTCGGCGGTGGCGATCTTCAGCTTGAGATCGCGATAGCGCTGCAGGAGGGCCGCTACGTCCATTCAGGAGAGCGGGAGAGCCACGGTGGCCATCGCCTGGGCGGCGATGCCTTCGCCGCGGCCGGTGAAGCCGAGCTTCTCGGTGGTGGTCGCCTTCACGCTGATGCGATGTGCATCGATGCCCATGATCTCGGCCAGCCTTGCGATCATCGCCTCGCGGTGCGGGCCGACCTTCGGCTTCTCGCAGATGATGGTGATGTCGCAATGGGTGACGTGGCCGCCCTGCTTGGCGACCAGCTTCATCGCAAGGTCGAGGAACTTCCAGGACGGGGCGCCCCGCCATTGCGGGTCGGAGGGCGGGAAATGCGCGCCGATATCCTGCGCAGCAATCGCGCCGAGGATCGCATCGGTCAGCGCGTGCATCGCGACGTCGGCGTCGGAATGGCCTTCGAGCTTCTGGTTGTGCGGAATGAGGATGCCGCACATCCAGACGCCGTCGCCATCGACCAGCCGGTGCACGTCATAGCCGCTGCCGGTGCGGTATTCCAACGGCACCACCGCACGCTGTTCCGCCATCATACGCTCGGCCCGCTCGAAATCGGCTCGGGTGGTCACTTTGAAATTGTTCACGATTCCCGGCACCAGCACCACCTTGATTCCCGCGGCCTCGGCCACCGCGGCGTCGTCGGTCATTTCCGGCCCGGTCGCCGCCTGGCGATGCGCCGCCAGGATCGACTGGAAGCGGAAGCCCTGCGGGGTCTGCGCCCGCCAAAGCCCGGTGCGATCGACCGTCTCGCCGCTGAACTTGCCGTCGGCGCGCTTCAGGGTATCCACCACCTGGACGGCGACCAGGGCGCCGTCGTGATCCTGCAGCGCATCAATCGTACGATCGATGGTCGGCGCGTCGACGAAGGGCCGTGCCGCATCATGGATCAACACCAGGTCGGGCGGGCTGCCGGTCAGGCTCTCGAGGCCATTTCGCACCGAGGCCTGGCGCGTCGCGCCGCCGAGTGCCGGAGCGAGCAGCGGCAAACCGGTCGCCGCCGAATCATAGAGCTCGCGGTAGGTGTCGTTGATCACGACCTTGACGCCGCCGATCCGGGGATGCGCGGCGAAGGTCTCCAGGCAATGGCGCAGCAGGGGCTTTCCCGCCAATGGCAGGAACTGTTTCGGCAATTCGCCGCCCATGCGCAGTCCGCTGCCCGCGGCCACGACCAAAGCTACAACATTCGTCATTCGGGGTCCTCAATGGGGGCGCAACCTAGTCAGGATGCGGCGATTTGCCAAGCTGGGCCGTTTGCCAAGGCGGGGTCCGGCAACCATAATAGTCAGATGCACACGACTCTCATCTCCCAGCTGGCCGCCCTGGTGGCCTTGTTGCCCCTGACCGCCGCGGCCCTGGCGGCGCGGCTGGGACGCAATCTGCTGCTGTGGCTGCTGCTGGCCGCGGCCATCGCCGGTCCGGTCGCCCTGGTGGTCTCGCAGATCAGCGCCGGCTGGCAGCCGGGACTGTCCGCCAATCTCTGGGCCAGCATCGCGGCGACCTTGCTCGCCTTCGGCGCGCTCTGCCTGGTCCGGCCGGGCGCCTATCGCCTGGGCGCGCTGCTGCTGCCTTACCTGGCCCTGAGCGCGATCCTGGCGATCGCCTTTTCCAGCGCGCCCAATGCCGAAGGTCCGGTGGTGCTGACCGGCACCTGGTTCTCGCTGCATGTGGCGCTGGCGGTTGCGAGCTATGCGACCCTGACTCTGGCGGCGATCGCCGGAACGGCGGTCCTGCTGCAGGAGCGCGCCTTGAAGCGCCGCGCCCATCTCGGTTGGACCGGCCAGACCCTGCCGCCCCTGGCCGAGGCCGAGGGGATGCAGATCCGGCTGCTGACCTGGTCGGCCGGGCTGATGGCGGCGGCCTTGGCGACCGGCGCGGCCAACGAGGTCATTGAAACCGGGCACGTCCTGGCGCTCACCCATAAGATCCTGCTGGCTTTCCTGGCCTTCGGCCTGATCGTCGCCCTGTTGCTCCTGCACCACCGCACCGGCCTCAGGGGCCGCCATGCCGCGCGCTGGCTGCTGGTCGGCTACCTCTTGTTATTGCTGGCTTATCCGGGCGTGAAGTTCGTCAAGGACGTGTTGATGGGCTGACCGCAGCCGACCCGGGGCCTCATTCCTTGGGCGGAGCTTTGCAGCGCAGCAGACAAGTATAAAACTGTTGCTTCCGCGCCATAATTCCGGTGTTATCGCCTGGATTTTGTGCAACGCCGCAAGTGTGCTTAGAGAATGAGCATCCAAATCGGTCCAGTCACACTGAGCGACCCGGTCATCCTGGCGCCCATGTCCGGCGTCACGGACATGCCGTTCCGTCGACTCGTGAAGCGGGAGGGCGCCGGCCTGGTGGTCAGCGAGATGATCGCCAGCGAGGCGATGATCCGGCAAACCCGGCAGTCGATGAAGATGTCGACCAACTGCGCCGATGAGTTCCCGATGTCGGTCCAGCTCGCCGGCTGCGAGCCGCATGTGATGGCCGAGGCCGCCAAGCTCAACGAGGACCGGGGTGCCGCGATCATCGACATCAATTTCGGCTGTCCGGTGAAGAAGGTGGTGAACGGCGAGGCCGGCTCGGCGCTGATGCGCGACGAGGTCAAGGCCGCCAAGATCCTGGAGGCCACCGTGAAGGCGGTGAAGCTGCCGGTGACCCTGAAGATGCGGACCGGCTGGGACCACAGCAACCGCAATGCGCCGAGCCTCGCGAAGATCGCCGAGGATTGCGGCATCCAGATGCTGACCGTGCACGGCCGCACCCGCTGCCAGATGTATAACGGCTCGGCCGACTGGGCCTTCGTGCGCCAGGTGAAGGAGGCGGTGAAGCTGCCGGTCGTGGTGAACGGCGACATCGTCTCGCTGGAAGACGCGGCGAAGGCGAAAGAGGAATCCGGGGCCGACGGCGTGATGGTGGGGCGGGGCGCCTATGGACGGCCCTGGTTCCTGAAACAGGTCATGCAGTTCCTCAAGAACGGCGAGCGCCTGCCGGATCCCGCGCTCAGCCATCAGCTCGCGACCTTGCTCGAGCATTATCGCGCGATCCTGGAGCATTACGGCGTGCAGCATGGCGTGAAGATCGCGCGCAAGCATGTCGCCTGGTACTCGAAGGGCCTCTACGGCTCCAACGAGTTCCGCACCAAGATCAATTTCATGGACGATCCCAAGGCCGTGGAAGCTGAGATCCTTAGCTTCTACACACCGCAGATCGAGCGAGCCGCCGCCTAGATGACGAACCTTGCCGCCGCCCTCACGCGCCCTCAGCCGGATCAGACCTCGGAGCGGCGCAGGGCGACGGACCTCATGCCCTTCGCCTGGTCGGTCCTGCTTGACGCCGTGCCTTTCGCCTTGGTCGTGCTCGATCCCCAGAACCTGATCGTTGCCGCCAATCATGCCGCGGAACAGCTGCTCGGCGCCGGGCGCACCCTGCTTCATGGCAAGGCGCTCAGCGACTACATCGCCGGCGACAGCCCGCTGTTCACGCTGATCGCCGAAGCGCGGAACGGCAGCATCGCCGTGGCCGAGCCGGACTTGGCGCTGTCCGGGCCGAAGCTGCAGGCCGCGCATGTGGCCATCGACGCCGCACCCATCGCCGAGCAGCCGGGCCACGTGGTGCTGGTGGTGAAGGACCGCAGCATCGAGCGCCGCTTGAACCGCCAGAGCTTGAGCCGCGATGCCTCGCGCTCCGCCAAGGCGATGGCGGCGATGCTCGCCCATGAGGTGAAGAACCCGCTTTCCGGCATCCGCGGCGCCGCACAGCTGCTGGAGAAGCGCGTCGAGACCGACGGGCGGATCCTGACCCAGCTGATCTGCGACGAGACCGACCGCATCGTCGGCCTGGTCAACCGCATGGAGATGCTGAGCGACGAGCGGCCGGCGCCGATGTCGCCGGTCAACATCCACGAGGTGCTCAGTCACGTGCGCCGCCTGGCGCAGGCCGGTTTCGCCAGCCACGTCGGCTTCCGCGAGGACTACGATCCGTCCTTGCCGCCGGTCTGGGGCAACCGGGACCAGCTGGTCCAGGTCTTCCTCAACCTGGTGAAGAACGCGGCCGAGGCCTGTCCCGAGCATGGCGGCAACATCGTGCTGGCGACGCAGTTCGTGCCCGGCTTGCGGCTCGGCGATCGTTTCACCGGCGCGCGGCCGCGCCTGGCGCTGACCGTGCGGATCCAGGACAACGGCGCCGGCATTCCGTCGCATATCCGCGACGGGCTGTTCGACCCCTTCGTCACCGGCCGCGTCGGCGGGAAAGGGTTGGGGCTGGCGCTGGTCGCCAAGATCATCGCCGAGCATGACGGCGTCATCGAGTTCGAGAGCCAGCCGCGCCGCACCGTGTTCTCGATCTCCCTGCCACTCGCCGATGTCGAACCGATCCCCGAGCCGGAAGCGGCGGCAACCCCCGCAGTAAGGAGCTGAGCCGATGGCAGCCACCATCCTCGTCGCCGACGACGATCGCGCCATCCGCGTCGTGCTCTCCCAGGCTCTGGGCCAGCTCGGCCATAATGTGCGGGCGGCATCCGACGCCTCCACGCTCTGGCAATGGGTGCGCGAAGGCGAGGGCGACGTCGTCATCACCGATGTGGTGATGCCCGACGAGAACGCGCTCGACCTCATCCCGCGCATCCGCGAGCGGCGCCCGGACCTGCCGATCATCGTGATGAGCGCGCAGAACACCCTGGTGACCGCGATCCGCGCCACCGAGCGCGGCGCCTTCGAATATCTGCCGAAGCCCTTCGACCTCACCAATCTGGTCGGCGCGGTCGAGCGGGCGCTGGCGGAGACCAAGGAACCCGCGCGCCCTGAGCCCGAGGTCCCGGCGGTCGACCATCATGCCGGCGGGCCCGACGCGTTGCCGCTGATCGGCCGCTCGCCGGCGATGCAGGAGATCTACCGGGTGATCGCCAGGCTGGTGAACACCGACATGACGGTGCTGATCCACGGCGAATCCGGCACCGGCAAGGAGCTGGTGGCGCGCGCGCTGCACGATTTCGGCCGGCGTCGCGACAAGCCCTTCGTCGCCGTCAACATGGCGGCGATCCCGCGCGAGCTCATCGAAAGCGAGCTGTTCGGCCACGAGAAGGGCGCCTTCACCGGCGCGGTCAACCGCGGCATCGGCCGCTTCGAGCAGGCGGCCGGCGGCACCTTGTTCCTGGACGAAATCGGCGACATGCCGCTGGAGGCCCAGACCCGCCTGCTGCGCGTCCTGCAGTCGGGCGAGTTCTCGCCGGTCGGCGGCCGCCAGGCGATCCGCGCCGACGTGCGGATCGTCGCCGCGACCCATCGCGATCTCCGGCTGATGATCCAGCAGGGCGCCTTCCGCGAGGACCTGTTCTATCGCCTGAACGTGGTGCCGATCCGCCTGCCACCCCTGCGCCAGAGACCTGAGGACATCGCCGACCTGGCGCGGCATTTCCTCACCCTGGCGCAGCGCGACGGCCTGATGCCGAAGACCCTGGACCCGACCGCAATCGAGCGGCTGAAGGCCTATTCCTGGCCCGGCAACGTGCGCGAGCTCGAGAACCTGATCCGGCGCATGGCGGTGCTCTACAGCGAATCCGTGATCGACCGGCGAATCGTCAACGCGGCCCTGGCGGAGCAGGAGCCGTCGCCGGCCGCCCGCGCCAACGGCGGCGAGGAAACGCTCTCGCAATCGGTCGAGCGCCATCTCGACGGCTATTTCAAGGCCCACCCGCATGGCCTGCCGGCCAGCGGCCTCTATGACCGGATCCTGCGCGAGATTGAGCGGCCGCTGCTCGCTCTGTCCCTGCAGGCGACCCGCGGCAACCAGATCCGCGCGGCCGAGCTGCTCGGCCTGAACCGCAACACCTTGCGCAAGAAGCTGCGCGAGCTCGACCTGCAGCCGAGCCGGGGCGCGAAGTGATAGGGGCCGGGAGGTGAACTCCATCACGACCAACACGGGCGATCCGTCAGTCAAGCGCGGCGGCGCCTGGAGCTTCGTCCGCAGCATCTTCGAGCGGATCGCCGCCACCAGCCTGGAGCGGCGCCTGGCCGCCGTGCTGATGGCGGTGGGCGCCACCTGCAGCGTCGCGACGATCTACGTGCTGTTCCGCGGCGGCTGGTCTTCGCGCGAAGAGGCCGATCGCCTCATCACCTACCTGCTCACGACCGACATCGTGATCACGTTGGCGCTGGCCGGAATCGTGATCCGGCGCCTCGTCCTGCTGGTGCTCAGCCGACGACGCGGACAGACCGGATCGAAGCTTCACGCCCGCCTGGTCATTCTGTTCGCCCTGATCGCCGTCATCCCGACCGCGGTGGTTTCGATCTTTGCGGCTACCTTCCTCAATCATAGTCTCGACGCTTGGTTCAGCACCCGCCTGCAGGACGCGGTTGAAGGCTCGACTCAAGTCACGCAGGCTTACGAGCAGGAGCAGGGTCGCCAGATTGCCACCGCCATCACCGGAATTATCAATGCCATGCGCGAATCGGGCATTGCCGTCGGCGACGACCAAACCCGGCTCAGCGAGTTTCTCGGCTACCAACGGGCGACCCGCAGCCTCACCGATGTCGCGCTGATCACCAGGCTCGGGCAGGTCATCGCCGATGGTCGCGGTTCCACCGAACCGCCGAAAGAGATCACATTCAGCGACGCGGTTCTCGACGATGCCGATCGCGGCAAACTCATGGTCACGAAGAACGACGACGGCTTCGTGGGCCTGATATCCTTGTCTGTGGGTCTTGAAAACAAGCTTTACCTCTACGTCCTTCGCACTCCCGATCCTAAGATCGTCAACGCGATCGAAAAGACCCGGGTTGCGGTCGATCTCTACCGCACGCTCGAAGACGCCCGGACCGGACTGCAGATCACCGTCGGCCTGATCCTGGCGGTTCTGGCCTTGCTGGTTCTGACCGCCGCGATCTGGGTTGCAATCGTCTACGCCACGCAGATGGTGAAGCCGATCTCCCGCTTGGCCTCGGCAGCGGAGCAGATCGGCAGCGGCGACTTGAGCGCACGGGTCAAGATCGGCATGGCTGAAGACGATCTCTCCGCCTTGAGCCGCACCTTCAACGTGATGGCGATCCAGCTGCAGAGCCAGCAGCACGCCCTGATCGCCGCCAACCGGCAGTCCGACGAGCGGCGCCGGTTCACCGAGCTGGTGCTGTCCGGCGTCTCTGCCGGCGTGATCAGCCTGGCCGACGACGGCACCATCGACCTGCCCAACCGCTCCGCCTCGGAGCTGCTCGGTGTCAACCTGGAGAACCTGATCGGCCAACCGCTCGGCGTGATCTCGCCGGACATGGCGGAGATCGTCGAGAAGGCGCGCAGCCGCAATTCCGGCACCGCCGACGGCCAGGTCCTGTTCAGCCACGGCACCATCAACCGCACCTTCCACGTCCGGGTCGTCTCCGAGGCGGAGGAAGAGGGGCGCAGCAAGCTGGTCGTCACCTTCGACGACGTCTCCGAGCTGCTCTCGGCGCAGCGCAAGGCCGCCTGGTCCGACATCGCCCGGCGCATCGCGCATGAGATCAAGAACCCGCTGACCCCGATCCAGCTTTCCGCCGAGCGGCTGAAGCGGAAGTATCTCCGCCAGATCACCGAGGATCCGGACACGTTCACCGCCTGCACCGACACCATCGTGCGGCAGGTCGGCGACATCGGCCGCATGGTCGACGAGTTTTCGGCGTTCGCGCGCATGCCGGCGCCGGCCCTGCGGCCGGAAGACGCCGCCGAGCTGGCCAAGCAGGCCGCCTTCCTGCAGCAGAACGCGCATCCGGGGATTCACTACGTCCTGGAGATTCCGGAAGGTCCGCTCGAGCTGGTCTGCGATGCCTCACAGTTCAACCGCGCGATCACCAATCTGATGAAGAACGCCGCGGAATCGATCAACGACCGGCTCGAGGAGCAGGCGGCGCGCGGCGATACCGACTTGACGCCGGGCGAGATCCATCTATGGATGAAGCCGAGCGACGATCGTCTCCTGATCGGCATCGACGACAACGGCCGCGGACTGCCCGAGCACAACCGCGACCGACTAACCGAACCTTATGTCACCACCCGCAGCAAAGGCACCGGCCTCGGCCTTGCGATCGTGAAGAAGATTCTGGAGGATCACGGCGGCACACTGTCGCTCAGCGACCGGGCAGGCGGCGGCGCCGCGGTCCTGGTGACGTTTCCGTTGGACGCAACCGCATTGAATATCGCAGACTCCGGCAAGGCGCACGCCGCCGCCGGATCGGCATAGAGTAAGTAGACGGGCATGGCGCAGGACATCCTGATCGTCGATGATGAAGCCGACATTCGGCATCTGATCGCCGGTATTCTGCAGGACGAAGGCTATCAGACCCGGGAGGCCGCCGAGAGCGATGCCGCCCTGGCGCAGCTGCGCCATCGCCGTCCGCATCTGCTGATCCTCGACATCTGGCTGCAGAACAGCACGCTGGACGGGATGGGTCTGTTGGAGATCCTGAAGCGCGATTATCCGGAGCTGCCGGTCATCATGATCAGCGGCCACGGCAATATCGAGACCGCGGTCAACGCCATCAAGAACGGCGCCTACGACTTCATCGAGAAGCCGTTCAAGGCCGACCGGCTGCTGGTGATCATCGAGCGCGCCCTCGAGGCCGCGCGGTTGCGGCGCGAGAACGACGAGCTGCGCGCCCGCTCCGGCACCGAGACCGAGCTGATCGGCGTTTCGCCGGTGGTGACGCAATTGCGGCAGGCGATCGAGCGGGTGGCGCCCACCGGAAGCCGGGTCCTGCTCTCCGGCCCGGCCGGCAGCGGCAAGGAAGTCGCGGCGCGGATGCTGCATCGCCGCTCCAAGCGGGCCAGCGGCCCCTTCGTGGTGGTGAACTGTGCCACCATGCATCCCGACCGGCTGGAGATCGAGCTGTTTGGCGTCGAGCGAACCGGCGACAGCGCCGACGCGCCGGGCAAGATCGGCTTCCTGGAGCAGGCCCATGGCGGGACCCTGCTGCTGGACGAAGTCGCCGACATGCCGCTGGAGACGCAAGGCAAGATCGTGCGGGCGCTGCAGGAGCAGACCTTCGAGCGGGTCGGCGGCAAGAGCCGGGTCGAGGTCGATGTCCGGGTGATCGCTTCGACCTCCAAGGATCTCCAGGCGGAGATGTCCGCCGGGCGGTTCCGCCAGGACCTGTTCTATCGCCTGAACGTGGTGCCGATGCGCCTTCCGGCGCTGCGCGAGCGGCGCGACGACATCGTGCCCTTGCTGGAATATTTCATGCGCCGCGCCGCCGACCAGACCGGCCTTCCGGTGCGCCGCCTCGGCGACGATGCGCTGGCCATTCTCCAAGCCTATGACTGGCCGGGCAATGTGCGGCAGCTCCGCAATGTCATCGACTGGCTGCTGATCATGCCGCCGGGCAGCCCGGACGATCCGATCCGCGGCGACATGCTGCCGCCGGATATCGGCGCGGTCTCGCTTTCGCCGGTCGCGATGAACGACGGCAGCGAGGTCATGTCGCTGCCGCTCCGCGAGGCGCGCGAGATCTTCGAGCGCCGCTACCTCGAATCCCAGGTGACACGCTTCGGCGGCAACATCTCGCGCACCGCCAATTTCATCGGCATGGAGCGCTCGGCGCTGCACCGCAAGCTGCGCTCGCTCGGCATCACCACCTCCGACAAAGGCGAGCGGCCGGAAGGCTGATCGCCATCTCTCTCAGGATCAGCCCCCATCATGTCCCGGATCGCTTACGTCAACGGCAAGTATCAGCCGCACCGCACCGCCGCCGTCCATATCGAGGACCGCGGCTACCAGTTCGCCGACGGCGTCTATGAAGTGGTGCCGGTCCAGAACGGCAAGCTGATCGACGAGGAGCTGCATCTCGATCGCCTGGAATTCTCGCTGGGCGAGCTGGAGATCGCTGCACCCATGGACCGGCGCGCGCTGAAGCTGGTGCTGCGCGAAGTGCTGCGGCGCAACGGCGTCGCGCGCGGCATCCTTTACATGCAGGTGACCCGGGGCGTGGCACCCCGCAACCACGCCTTCCCGGTGATGGCGCGGCCCGCACTGGTGATCACCTGCAAGCGGCTGAAACCCGTGCCGGCGAAATACCTGGAGGAGGGTGTCGGCGTCATCACGCTCCCCGATCTCCGCTGGAAGCGCTGCGACATCAAGACCATCGGCCTGCTCGCCAACGTGCTCGGCAAGCAGCGCGCATCGGAGGAGGGGGCCTACGAGGCTTGGCAGATCGATCCCGAGGGCAATGTCACCGAGGGTACCTCGACCAATGCCTGGATCGTGACCAAGGACCGCAAGATCGTGACCCGCCCGCTCGGCCACGAGATCCTGCCCGGCGTCACGCGCCGCGCGCTTCTCGCGCTTTTGGAGGCGACGGATTTCACGCTCGACGAGCGGAGCTTCAGCCTGGACGAGGCGCTGGCAGCTTCCGAAGCCTTCCTCACCAGCAGCAGCGTCTTCCTGCTGCCGATCACCCGCATCGACGGCAAGAAGGTCGGCAACGGCAAGCCCGGTGACCTCTCGAAGAAGCTCCGCCAGCTCTATCTCGACCATGCGGAGCGCCAGGCCAGCGCCGCATGAGCGATCTCTTGAGTCCCGAGCGCGGCAAGACCGTGCCGATGCGACCCGCCGCAATCCTGTTCGACTGGGACAACACGCTGGTCGATAGCTGGGCGGTGATCCATGCGGCGCTCAATGAATGCTTCACCGCGATGGAACGCCCGCTCTGGACCCGGGAGGAGACCGAGGCGAAGGTGCGCGGCTCCCTGCGCGATACCTTCCCGGAGATGTTCGGCAACCGCTGGCAGGATGCCGAGCGGGCCTTCTATGACGCCTTCGGCCGGATCCATCTGACGCAGCTGACGCCGCTGCCCGGCGCCGCCGATCTGCTACGTGAACTCAGCGGTTCCGGCGTCTATCTCGGCGTGGTCAGCAACAAGCGCGGGCAGTTCCTGCGCCTGGAAGCCGAGCATCTCGGCTGGCAGGGCCACTTCAAGCGCCTCGCCGGCGCCGGCGACAGCGCCCGCGACAAGCCGCACCGGGACCATATCGATCACGCCCTCGGCCTCGGCACCGCCAGCCCAGGCCCGATCGCCGGGCAGGACGTCTGGCTGGTCGGCGATGCCGATGTGGACATGCTCTGCGCCAAGAATGCCGGCTGCCAGGCTGTGCTGGTCCGGCCGACGGCGCCTGCCGCCGGCGAGTTCAATGCAGCAGCGCCCGATCTCTATTTCCCGGACCTCAAATCCCTGGCCGCACATCTGCGCACTGCCTGACGGTGCAAGCCCACCGTCGCGCGGTTCGAACCAGCCGGCAGCGACCGGCGACGGATGATGGCACCCGCCGCATCCGCAGTCGGGTTATCGAAACCAAGGAAGATGCCATGGCCGATTCGAAGCAGCCGAAGCCGCAAACCAGCAAGCCCGAGAAGGGCGAGTTGTCCGAAGCCAGCCTGAAGAAGGTCACCGGCGGCGACATGCCGACCGCGGTCGAGCGCCGCGGCCGGCCGTAACGGCCGACATGACCCGGTCGCTCCAGGGTGACCGGTCATCTGCAAAAACGGCCGCCTGCAACCCGCAGGCGGCCGTTTCATTTCAGCCGCCTGTAGGCAAGCTTACGCAGCCTGCCCCGGTCCTGTGATCGCCATCACACGCCTTGCCTGAACGCCGGCCGCGACCATCGCGACAAGTCTCTTGTTCCCACAACCGGTGCGGAACGTCGCCAGCGGCAATCCCGCGGGCGGCTCGCGAACTCTCTGCAGACGGAGACGACATGACCGATACGAAGAAGCAGGAAATCGCGGCGAAGGCCGAAAAGCCCGCCGCGCAGACCGGCTCGGAACTGTCCGAGCAGGATCTCAGCCAGGCTTCGGGTGGCGCGCTCAACGCCTATAAGCCGGTCAGCATCACGGACGGGACCCATAGCGGCGGCGGCGGCGGCGGCGCCGGCCTGGTCGGCCATATCTGGGTCGACAAATCCGCGGCCGGCGACGGCAGCGTCTAAACAACATGCGCCGGTCGGTCTCCTGAAAACACTGGAGCGGCGCAGAGATGGCCGTCGCCTCGGAAGGGGCGGCGGCCATCGTCGTTTTGACCTGTCTCAAGTGCCGACGGCGGGCGCGCCGGAACACCGGGAATGCCGGTGTGTTGATCCGCGGGCGCCGTAGTCAGGTGGGCGTCGGCGCTGGAATAGTCCTCATTTGCCAAGCATTTGCAGCATATCCACCTTCCGATCCGGGCAGTTTGCACTGATCGGGAATTATGTTACTCGTCATTCCGGCGGTTAACCTCAGATACCAACCCCTGGCCGCCATCGCTGGGTTGTTCGGCCCCCAGAACCGGCAACCCCAAGAACAATGGACGGAGACAATAATGGCCAACGAGAAATCCCAAAGCGTCCAAGACGTCTTTCTGAATAACATCCGCAAGAACAAGATGCCGGTCACCATCTTCCTGGTGAACGGCGTGAAGCTCCAAGGCATCGTCACCTGGTTCGACAACTTCTCCGTGCTGCTCCGGCGCGACGCCCATTCGCAGCTGGTCTACAAGCACGCGATCTCGACCATCATGCCGGCGGGTCCGCTGCAGCTGTTCGAAGGTGCCAAGGAGGCGGAGGAGGCTTGACGCCTCCCCGTCCCACCTTCGCCCCCACCTTCGCCGCTGACGAGGGGCAGCAGTGACCGGCGCACCGCATTCTGATAACCGGCCGATGGTGGACGGCGACGGCGTGCGCCATCACGACCGCGCGCTGGTGTTGCATCCTTCGTTCAAGACCGGCCCGCGCGCCGTCTATTCCGGCGGCCGCTCGCCGGAGAGCCGGCTGGAGGAGGCCGCGGGGCTTGCCCGCGCGATCGACCTCAACGTCGTCGCGGCGGAGATCGTGCGCATCAACGAGCCGAAGCCAGCGACCTTGATCGGGTCAGGCGGCGTCGATCGCCTGGCCGCGTTGATCGCCGAGCAGGAGATCGCGGTCGTCGTCATGGACGGCGCGATCACGCCGATCCAGCAGCGCAACCTCGAACGCGCCTGGAAGTGCAAGGTGATCGACCGGACCGGCCTCATCCTGGAGATCTTCGGCGAACGCGCACGCACGAGGGAGGGCCAGCTGCAGGTCGAGCTTGCGGCCTTGACCTATCAGCGCAGCCGCCTGGTCCGGTCCTGGACCCATCTCGAACGGCAGCGCGGCGGCTTCGGCTTCCTCGGCGGTCCGGGCGAAAGCCAGCTCGAAATCGATCGCCGGTTGATCGACGAACGCATCATCCGCAACAAGCGCGACCTCGAGGATGTGAAGCGTACCCGCGGCCTGCACCGCAAGGCCCGCCGCCGCGTGCCTTACCCAGTGGTGGCGCTGGTCGGCTACACCAACGCCGGCAAGTCGACCCTCTTCAACCGGCTGTCCGGTTCCGGCGTGCTCGCCGCGGACCTGTTGTTCGCGACGCTCGACCCGACCATGCGCCGGATCACCTTGCCCGACGGGCGGGAGATCATCCTCTCCGACACCGTCGGCTTCATCTCCGACCTGCCGACCGAGCTGGTCGCGTCATTCCGCGCGACCTTGGAAGAGGTGCTGGAAGCCGACCTGCTGCTTCATGTCCGCGATGCCTCGCATCCCGAGACCGAGGGCCAGAAGGCCGATGTCGAAGCCGTGCTGCAAAGCCTCGGCGTCGGCGGCATCGAGGGCGAGCGGATGATCGAGGTGCTGAACAAGATCGACCGGATCGAGCCCGAGGAACGCGAGGCCTTGCTCGAACAGGCCAAGCGGCATCACCCGGTGGTCGCGATCTCCGCGATCAACGGCGAAGGTTGCGACCGGCTGATCGGCATGATCGAATCGCGGCTGCGCCATACCCAGTTCACGCTGACCTACCGGCTGCCGCACCAGCAAGGCGCCGCCGGGGCCTGGCTCTACGAGCATGGCGAGGTGCAGGAGCGGCGGGACGAATCCGACTATTATGAACTGACCGTGCGCCTCACGCCGGCGGACAGCGAGCGGTTCGAGCGCCGCTACGGCGTGGCGCCGGAGCAGGAGAACGAGGAGGCGAAGCGAGACCATGGCTGAAATCGCGGTTCCGACGCGCGAGGAGATCGTCGCCTTGCTGCAGGCGGTGCTGGACGGCAACACCAGCCGCACGGCGGCGGCCGAATGGGCGAGCGAAGTGCAGGAGGAGATCGAGGAACTCGACACCGACGCGGTCGATCCCGAGATGTGGCACCTGCTGCGGCTTTCGGCGAGCCTGGACGTCATGTCCGGCGAGAACTACCTCCACGACGAAGCGACCATCCGCGACTGGATCGAGGGCCGGGGATGAGCATCGCCGCCGTGACCGAGGTCCCGGATCCGAGCAAGGTCGCGACGCTGTTGCGCGACATCGCCCGGGTCGAAGTGCTGCCCCGCTTCCGGCAGCTGCAGAAACATGAAATCCGCGAGAAGAGCCCCGGCGATTTCGTGACCGTCGCCGACGAGGCGATGGAAGCCGCGCTGGCGCCGAAGCTGGCGGCATTGCTGCCGGGATCGCTGCTGGTCGGCGAGGAGGATTGCGCCCGCGATCCTTCGGTGATGCGGCGCCTGGCATCGGACCAGCCGGTCTGGGTCATCGACCCGGTGGACGGCACCGCCAATTTCGCCGAGGGCAAGGAAGAATTCTGCACCATGATGGCGCTGATCGAGCGCGACCGGGTGCTCGGCGGCTGGATCTACGACCCGGTGACCGACACCACGAGCTACGCGGTCAAAGGCAGCGGCGCCTGGAGCGCCGGCAAGCGCCTCGCGCCGCCGCCCGCGACCGATCGCTATCGCGGCATTCTGGCGGTCGGCTCCAAGGGTGATCGCGCGACCGCGCAGCGGGTGATGCAGCGCCGCGACCGCGTGCAGCAGGTGAAGAGCGTGCGCTGCGCCGGCCTCGAATACCTGCGTCTCGCGCGCGGCGAGGTCGATTTCCTGATGTTCAGCGGCGTGATGCCCTGGGACCACGCGCCGGGCGGCGCGGTGATCGAGGAGCTCGGCGGCCATATCGGCTATTTCAACAGCGACGGCTATCGCCCGAGCCAGGCGGAAGGCGCCACCGGCATCCTGGCCGCGCGCGATCGCGCGACCTGGGACGAGGTGCACCGCCGCATGCTCGCCGCGGAATAGAGCCAAGCATATTCAAGCCAAGCTTGTTCAAGAGTGAGGGGATAATGAAGGTTGCGTTTCTCGGCCTCGGTGTCATGGGCTTCCCGATGGCGGGCCATCTGAAGAAGGCCGGTCATGATGTGACGGTCTACAACCGCACCGGCGCCAAGTCCGCCAAATGGGTCGAGACCCACAAGGGCGGCTCCGCCGCGACCCCGCGCGAGGCCGCCAAAGGCCAGGAGATCGTCTTCGCCTGCGTCGGCAACGACGACGACTTGCGCAGCGTGGTGCTCGGCAGTGACGGTGCCTTCGCCGGCATGGCGAAGGGTGCGTTGTTCGTCGACCATACGACGGCATCCGCGGAAGTCGCGCGCGAACTGGCGGCGGCCGGCGCCAAACTCGGCATCGGCTTTGTCGATGCGCCGGTCTCCGGCGGCCAGGCGGGTGCCGAGAACGGCAAGCTCGGCGTGATGTGCGGCGGGAGTGAGCAGGATTTTGACCGCGCCAAGCCGGTGATCGACTCCTATGCCAAGGCCTGCGTGCTGCTGGGGCCGGTCGGCAGCGGCCAGCTCACCAAGATGGTCAACCAGATCTGCATCGCCGGCCTGGTCCAGGGCCTGGCGGAAGCCATGAATTTCGCGATGAAGGCCGGGCTCGACACCACCAAGGTGGTCGAGGTGATCTCCAAGGGCGCGGCGCAGTCCTGGCAGATGGAGAACCGCGCCCATACCATGGTCCAGGGCAAGTTCGACTTCGGCTTCGCGGTCGACTGGATGCGCAAGGACCTCGGCATCTGCCTCGCGGAAGCGCATCGCAACGGCGCGCGGCTGCCGGTGACCGCCCTGGTCGACCAGTTCTACGCCCAGGTGCAGCAGCGCGGCGGCAATCGCTGGGACACCTCGAGCCTGATGGATCTCGTCGCCCGACCCTAAGCCGAGCGTTTCTC
Source organism: Dongia sp. (assembly GCF_041905885.1). Lineage (NCBI taxonomy): Bacteria > Pseudomonadati > Pseudomonadota > Alphaproteobacteria > Rhodospirillales > Dongiaceae > Dongia > Dongia sp. The sequence goes on from NZ_JAYRKD010000014.1 coordinate 39,879, forward strand.
CTCCGCCCATTTCCGCTCAAGCCTTTCCATATGGTGGCGGAGCAGGGCGCCGATGCGCATCTCGCCATAGGGTTGGCGGTAGATGCGTTGCGGATAATGCACGTCGGGATAGGAATTGCCCTCGAGCAGCAGCGGGCCTGAGGGCGTGATCGCGATGTCCCAGCCGACCAGGATCCGGTCGCGCGTCACCCGATGGGCGCGCTCCGCCAGCGCGGCCACGGCAGGCCAGCAGGGTACGACGCGGCCTTTGACGGCGACGCCGGTGACCGGATGCCGGTCATACCAGTCCGAAAGGCATTCCGGCTGATCGCCCGTGATGGCGGAGAGGCGCCCATCCTCCAGGTCGATGACCGAGGCATATTCGGCGATCGGCTTCTTCACCGGCCAGTCGGGCTCGAGCTTGGTCAGCACGCGCAAGTAAGCAAGGACCAGCTCCGGCTGCTGCCGCTCATCGAGGCAGGTCACGGCCCGGATGGTGATCAGGGACCGGCCGGCCAGGCCCTCGAGCTCCGGATGATTGTGGAGCCGCGGCAGGACCATCACGTTTCCGACGTCGAAGCGGCGGATCAGGTCGCTGACGATCTGGCCCAAGGTCAGATGCCGCCCGTCCTCCGCCTCGTAGCGGAAAGCGGAGATCCGGCGATAGAGCTGCACGCCGCGGGCGCCGCGGCCCACCCTCGGCTTGGCGAAGAGGTCCTGGTCGAGATCGAGCAGGTTGCCGCTCTGCCAGACGACGCGACCGTCCTCGATCAGCATCAGCGGCGCCGCATGGGGCAGGCTGGTGCGGGCGCACCAGGCGAGGAATTGGAGCTTGTCGCCGAGATTGATCCGGCGCTCGGCCGCCGGCGGCTGCAATCGGTGCAAATGGCGGAGCAGCTTGCCCTTCACCTCACGGCGCAGGAAATACTGGTCCACGGCATCGAGCGCGCCCGGCTTATAGAGCTCCTCGAGATAGTAGATCGACGGGTCGATGCCTTTGCCAAAGGCGAGGCGCAGCAGGACGGCGAACTGACGCGCGACCGAGATGCCGGTCTGCGCGCGGACCTGCGGCGCGAGGCGCGGGGCATACCAGGCGATGCGCAGGGCGTCGAGCAGGCGGATGCCGAGGATGCGCCGCAGCCGGTCCGGCCAGGGCAGCCGGCGCAAGGCGCGCGCTTCGAGCCGGCGCGCCAGCAGGCCGAGCGGCACGTCGCCAAGGTGATTGTCGATCGGTGACGAGAGCGGCGCCGGCGCGGCGACGCGATGCGAAGGCAGAGCCAGACCGTTCATTCCACTTCCAGGACCGAGGCGCGGCGCCCGGCCGGAAATGGCCGCGGCGGTGTCAGCGGGACGCGGGCTTGGCTTCCTCGGCCTTCACGCGCTGCCACAATGCCTCGAGCTGCTCCAGGGATGTTGGCATCGCGACCTGTCCCCCTCCTGACCCGCTTCCAGCGCCGGCCAGGGCCTCCATCCGCTTGAACCGGCGCTCGAATTTCTGGTTGGCGCGGCGCAGCGCGCCTTCCGGATCGACACCCAGATGCCGGGCGAGATTGGCGCAAGCAAACAGCAGATCGCCCAACTCTTCGTCAAGCCGCTCGGGGTTTCGGTCGCCCAATTCGGCCTTCAATTCAGCGATTTCCTCTTCGACCTTGTCGATGACGGGCGCCGCCTCGGGCCAGTCGAAACCGATCCGCGCCGCGCGCTTCTGCAGCTTCTCCGCGCGCGTGAGGGCAGGGAGGCCGGCGGCGACGCCGTCCAGAACGCTGACGGCGCGCCCGGCCGCCGCGGCTTCTGCCGCCCGTTCCTTGGCCTTCTGCACTTCCCAGGCGACGGTCTGCGCCGCGGCGGTCTCAATGCTGGCCGAACCGAAGACGTGGGGATGGCGCGCGATCATCTTGTCGTTGATCGCGGCGAGCACATCCTCCATCCGGAAATGCCCGGCCTCCGACGCCATCTGGGAATAGAACACGACCTGGAACAGCAGATCGCCGAGCTCGCCCGGCAACGCCTTCATGTCATCGCGCTCGATCACATCCGCGACCTCGTAGGCTTCCTCGATCGTATGCGGCACGATGGTGCGGAAGCTCTGCTCCAGATCCCAAGGGCAGCCGTCCTTGGGATCGCGCAGCCGCGCCATGATCGCCAGCAGCCGATCCAGCGCCCGGGCGGCGGCGCTGGGGGCGGCGGCGCTGGGGATGGCGGGTTCCAGGGGATTGTTCATCGGCGGACTCTCTGCGAGGGAATGCTCGCCGGTGAGAATGCCCGCCGGAAGGGTGCGGCTACAAGCGTTGGATCAACGCAAATCCGCGTCTAGGTCGGCGAAGCCCTGGCGCACCGCCTCGAGCAGGGCCGGCATCGAATAGGGCTTGCCGAGCCAGCCGAGCGGCTCGGCGGGCGCCGCGCGGCGGCGCACTTCCGGGTCGTGATGCGCGGTCGCGAAGATGCAGCGAATCCCCTGCTTGCGGAACAGCTCCAGGGCCGCCTCGACCCCGTCCATTCTTCCGGCGAGGCGGATATCCATCAGCACCAGCCCCGGTCGGACGGCGGCGGCAATGGCGATCGCTTCCTCGCCCGAGGCCGCGGTGCCGGTCAAAGCAAAGCCGGCTTCGGTCAGCGCGGCTTCGATCTGCATCGCCACCAGAAAATCGTCTTCCACCACCAGGACCGGCGCCTGGATGGTCGCGGGCCTTGCGGCACCCGACCTTTCATCCGGGGCGAAGCGCGGCGCCGGGTTGGTCGACAAGTTCGGCGCCGCGTGGAAGCTGGACAGTCCCATCGATCGGGTTCGTTGCGACACGGCGCACCCCTAGGAGAAATGAATGATGCAGCGCGCCGGATTTCGCGCCGTCTCGAAGCGGCCGCGGAGCTGGCGCGCGAGACCCTGGACCAGCTGCAGGCCGGAGGACCGGCGCACCACCGTTTCCAGCTCGAAGCCGGGGCCCTCATCCTCGACCGTGAGCCTGAATCCTTCGCCCTCGCGCTCCAGCTGCACCAGGATGCGGCCCGGGCGGCTCTTCATGCCATGCTTCACCGCATTGGTGAGCAGCTCGTTGAGGATGAGCGCGAGCGGCATGGCTGAATCGTTCGGCATCCGGCCCACGTCCGACCGGCATTCGATCAGGATATCCGCCGGGAAAGCATGCTGCGAGGTCTTGCAGACCGCGTTCAGGAATTCCTGGCCGTCGAAATGCGTCGCGTCGGTGGTGCCGTAGAGCACGCGCTGGGCCGCCGCCATCGCCGCCAGGCGGTCGCTGGCTTCGCCGAGGACCAGCTTCGCCTCCACGTTCTGCGTGTTCCTGGCTGCGCTCGCCAGCAGCGACTGCAGCATCTGCATGTTGTTCTTGACCCGGTGATTGAGCTCGTTCAGCAGGATGCGCTGCTGCGTCTCCGCCTGCTTTCGCTCGCTGATATCGACCAGCATGTTGATGGCGCCGGTGATCCGGCCCTTCGCATCCCGGAGCGGCGTGGGGTAGGGGATGAACGGCACCCGCGTGCCGTCCGGCCGCTCGGCGACCGCCTCGGCGTCGCGGATCGCCCGGCCTTCCTTCAGCGCCACCGCCATCGGGCACTGGTCGTGCGGCAGCGGCGTGCCGTCGGGCCAATAGAGCTTCCAGGTGACGCACCATTCGTCGCTGCCTATGACCGGGACGCGGCCGGCCAGCTCCACGGCCCTGTCGTTGAAATAGGTGACGCGGCCTTCTGCGTCGGTCGTGTAGATCGCGGCCGGGATCGCCGCCAGCAGGTCTTTCAGCTGCTGCTCGCTGTCGCGCAGGCGCGCCTCGGCTTCCTTCCGCTCGGTGATGTCGCGGGCGATCTTGGAAGCGCCGATGATCCGGCCCCATTCATCGCGAATCGGCGAGATGGTGAGCGATATGTTGATCGGATGGCCGTCCTTGTGCCGGCGGACCGTTTCGAAATGATCGAACCGCTCGCCGGCGCGGATGCGCGCCAGGATCTTCGGCTCCTCGTCCTGGCGGTCCTCGGGGATCAGCACATTCACCGAGCGGCCGATGATCTCCTCCGGCCGGTAGCCGAAGATCCGTTCGGCGCCGCCATTCCAGGTCTGGATGATGCCTTCCAGGCTCTTGCTGATGATCGCGTCGTCGGAGGATTCGACGATCGCCGCCAGGCGCTGGGCGGCGCGCTCCGCCTGCATCCGTTCCAAGCCGAAGCCGAGCTGGCGGGCGAGGGTGACCGCGACGTCGATCTCGGCCTCGCTGAAGGCGTGCGGCGCATCGTAATAGGCCATGAACTTGCCGAGCAGCCGCCGGTTCTGCAGCAGCGGGATGAAGGCGCAGGCGCCGATGCCCTCGGCCGCGATGCTCTGTTTCAGCGCCGCGGGCAAATCGGCCTCAGCGACATCCTCGATCCGCACGGGCTGCGGCTGAGTCTCCCCCGGCGACCAGGGGGAGTGACCCTCGACCGCGCGGCGGTATTCCTCCGAGAGGCCGCGCGCCGCGGCAAAGCGCAGGGTCCCGGCGCGGTCGGCCAGCAGGATGGCGGCCCGATCGCAGCGCAAGGCCCGCAAAATGGCGTCGAGTGCCGCCGCATGCACCTGCTCCGGCGATCGCGCATGCTGTATCGCCTCGGTGAAGGCGAAGAGGGCACTCTGCTCCTCCATCCGCCGGGCCAGCGCCTCTTCCGCCCGCTTGCGGTCGGAAATGTCGAGCTGCACCCGGACGGCGTAGAGGAACTGTCCGGCCGGGTCGAGCACGCTGGTGGAATTGATCGAGGCCCAGAAATAGCTCCCGTCCTTGCGTCGGATCCGCTTTTCCAGGGTGTAGCGGTCGATTTCGCCGGCCACCTGGCGGCGGAACTGGCTGCGGTCGCTCTCCACATCCTCGGGAAAAGTCGTGTCGAAAAGCGAAACGCCGATCAGGTTCTCGGGGCTGAAGCCGGTCAGGTCGCAGAGATGCGCGTTCACCCGCAGGAAGCGCCCTTCGGCATCGATTTCCGCGATCCCAACCTCGGCATGGTCCAGGGTTGAGGTGAGGCGCTGGCTTTTCTGGATTAGAGCGGGTTCGCCGGGACGCTCGGGGCGGGGCAGGCGGACGGTTGTATGCTCCTCCGCAGGCGGCGCCCCGGCTTCCGGCAGGGCGACAATCCCTTCGACATTCATGGCGCATCCCCGTCCAATAGGTGCTGCGCCACAGCGACAAAAATCCAGATCAGAATGGCCGCTCAGGCCCCGGAGGCGCAACAACTCGCTACAGCTCAACCTCTAAAAGCCTGCAAGGTTCCCCGCAGCCAAGAGCCCGGCCAAGGCGAACGGAGGGAACAAGGTTGAGGGAGAGAATTCCGCGCAGATCATAACTTAACGCATTGTAACAGTGCTAAATCTATCATTTATTATTCGCATAATGTATATTATGGAAAATATGATAACTACCGGGCGACCTCATTGGGCACCGGGACCGGCTTTGCCTCGCGCCGCTCGTCTTCGGGCAGCGCAGCTTCGGCCACCCAGGCGTCGAACAAGGTATAGCCGACCGCCAGCACCGTCGGGCCCAGGAACAGGCCGATCAGGCCGAAGGCCACTAGGCCGCCGATCACGCCGACCAGGATCAGCAGCAGCGGCAAGTCCACGCCTTTCTTGATCAGGATCGGGCGGAGGAAGTTGTCCATGAGCATGCATGGGATGGTCAGGGCCAGCAGGATGGTCCCGGTCAGGGTGTCGCCGCTCCAATAGAGCCAGCCGACCGTCGGCAGCATCACCAAAGCCGGCCCGAGCTGCGCCACGCACAACATCAAGATCAGCGCGCTCAGGATCGAGGCATAAGGCACGCCGGTCACCACCAGGGCCAAGGCGCTGCAGGCTGCCTGGATGAAGGCCGTCACCACGACGCCCAGGGCGACGCCGCGGATCGCCTTGCCGCTCAGAACGATGGCATGCCGGCCGCGCTCGCCGGCAAGCCGGGCGCCGAAGCGCATGGCATAGGCCGCGGCCGCCTCGCCGCGCGCGAACAGCACCGCCGAGACCGCCACGGTCAGCAGGAACTGCACCAACAGGCCGCCGAAGCTGCCGACCGCGCCGATGAACCACTGGGTCGCCATCAGGACATAGGGCCGGATCTTGACCACGAGATCCTGGCCGCCGTTATCGACGGCGCCCTGCCAGGCGGCATGCCAGCGGGGGCCGACCAGCGGCAGGCCGGCGAGCCAGTCCGGTGGCGGCGGGATATGGGCATCGGACGCCGATCCCACGATCCGCACGATCTCGCCGGAGTTCTCGACGATGGTGTCTATCGCCAGCCAGATCGGCACCACCAGCACCAACAATAAGGCCAGGGTCATGACGGTGACCGCCCGCCCCCGGCTCCCCAACCGCGCCTGGAGCCGGAGCAGCAGCGGCCAGGTCGCGATCACCAGGGTGGCGCCCCAGGCGATGGCTGGCAGGAAGGGCTGCAGGATCCACAGGCAGAGCGCCAGCAATCCCACGATGAAGACGATCCCCAGCGTGCGTTGCGCCAGGTCGGTGCGCACGGGTTCGACCTGCATGAGTCACCGCCCCCTCGTGTATCAGCGGGAAACGCTAACGCGCCGGGCCAGCTTGCGGATATTGGCCTTTAGGGACTTGGAATGCCGCTAGTTGCGGGCTTCCATCATCTCTTCGGCGGTGGTGACCGCCGCTTCGAGGCGCTCGTCCCAGTTCTTCAGGTTGCGCTCGGCATCCTTGAAATAGGCGGTGCGCTTGATGCCCCAGGTCAGCAGCTTGCCGACCAGCCGGCCCGGCAGATGCATCGGGCGGTCGAAGTCGAAGATCAGGACCACCCGCTCCTCGTCGGTGTCGTTCCAGACCTCATGCGGGAAGAAGTCGTCGAACACCACGCATTTGCCGGTCTCCCAGACCACGATGTCCTGGCCAACCTCCATGCGGCAGCGCTCGCGTTCCTTGGGGATGATCAGGCCGAGATGGGAGCGCAGCACGGTCTTGGTGACGCCGCGGTGCCGGGCGATGTGGTAATGCGGCGACAGGATCGAGAACCAGGCGGATTGCAGGTTCGGGATCTGCTGCAGCAGCTTGGCGGTCTCCGGGCAGCGCTCGCAATTGCGCCGGCTCGGCACGCCGAAGCCATAGAGGATGAAGACCTTCCAGCGGTCAGCCTTGGAGATCTTCTTCTGGTCGCGGGAGATCTGGTGGAACGCCGGCAGGCGCTCGCGATCCTTCAAGAGCTCGGCGAGCTCGGCACGGATCGTGGTCCAGTTCGCCTCGACCGGACCAAGGAACGGATAGAGGTTGCGGTCGTGCACCGGCCGGTCCGGGACCGTGCCCTGGCGCCCGATGAAGTTCGCGACGCCGAGGATGAATTTCCGCCCGGTCTTCTTGACGAAACGCCGGCGCGCCTTGCGCGCGCGCCACAGAAGCGTCTTCTTCCTGCCGTCTCGGGTATAGCCAGCGTCCACGCCTTCACTCCAAACCTCGAGACAGAGCCCCACCCTGTCTGGATTCTTCAAATATGGCCGGTACTTAGCAATGTCCGGGTGGGCATCGTCAAGCTGATCTTAGGACCCGGTCAGCGATCGCCGCAGAGCCAGACCAAAGACTGGGTCCAGAGCCGGGCATAGCCCTTCCATGCGACAAATTCCGGCGGAAGCCAATGCGGCCCGATGTCCGAGGTCCAGGCCAGGGTCCGGCCCTTGCCATGCCGCCCGGCCACCAGCAGCGGCTTGCCGCCATATTCGGCCGAGACCGTCGCCAGCACCTCGGCCTCCGGCTTCGGCACCACCTCGTTGAAGCCCAGCAGCTGCGGCCAGCGCCCGGTGAAGCCCTCGAGGATCGGATGACCCTTCTTGCGGATCGCCGGCGTGAAACCTTCCGGCACCTCGACGCGGTCGTCATAGGGGTGGATCTCGACCGGCAGCACTTCCTCGACCGCCGTGCCGTGATAGCGCGCGGCGCCGTTGATGCCCTGGAAGCTCAGATAGCCGCCGACCATCATCAGGCCGCCGCCGGCCTCGACGTAGGATTTCAGCAGCTTCAGCCGGTTCGGGGTGCGCTTGCTGCGGAGCCAGGTGTCCGGGTGCAGCAGCAAGGTGTTGGCGCCGATATCCGACAGCATGACCGCGTCATAGGCCGAGAGCGCCTCCAGGCTCTGCGGAAACGCCTCCTGGGCCTCGTGCGCCGGCATATAGCGCAGGTTGAACGCACTACCCTTCAGCGCCGCGACCAGGGGCTCGGCGCCGAGATGGAAGGTCACCGAGGAAAACTGGTCGAAACCCTTGTAATGGGTCGCAGCACTTGCCCAGGATTCGCCGGCGAGCAGGATCTTGCGGGACTTTGCCATGGCGGACGGACTCCGAGAGGAAAACCGTCAGCTTCGTAGCATCAAACGCAAGCGAGCGGCAGTTCCCTACTTTCGCTTCTTGGGTTTGCCCTTGGCCTTGCGGGATGGGGGCTTCGCCGCGCGCTTGGGCGCCGCTTTCTTCCTGGCCTTGGGTGCGGCCTGGCGTCGAAGGGATTTCGGCTTGGCCTGCGCCGCGACGACGTCGCGGAGAAATGCCGAATCGAAATACTCGACGAACTCCACGATCTTACCGTCGCGGAAGCGAATGACATCCACCATGTCGAAGGGCATCACGCAGTCGCTGACCAGGCATTTGACTTCGCCGCCGGTCAACGCGACCACGCGATCGCCGTCGGCGATCAGCTCGCGGCAGCGGAACTTCTGCCATTGGAAACGCTTGGCGAGCTTGGTGAGCGATTCCGCAATGTTCTTGTGTCCCGTCCACATGCCGGCAAAGTCGATATCCTCCCGGCGCGCGGCGAAACCGAACCGACCGTCTTCCGCCATGGCCGCAAAGAACGGTGCGCGGTCGCCGCGGCTGTAGCCCTCATAGATCGACTGCATCACTTCGGAATTGCGGTTCCCGCCGGCCATGCTGCTTCCCCCATGTCTGAATTCCCCGCCGGTTGCAATCCTAGCACAACCGAAACGATCTTTCAGTACGGGACGGTTCAGCCTTGGATCCAGATCAGACCGGGGCCAGCGGCAGGTGCGGCTGCGGCGGCAGTTCGACGGTGATGGGATCGCCGGGAACGACCTCCCCGCCTTCCAGCACCACCGACATCACACCGGCCTTGCGCACCAGCCGGCCCTCGGTATCGCGGTCCAGCACCGCGGCTGTCAGGCCATGCTGGAAGCCGTCCAGCTGGCTGCAGGGATTGCGCAAGCCGGTGATGCGGATGACCGCGGTCCGGCCGATGCGGAGCAGCGACCCAGTCGGCAGACCGAGCAGGTCGATGCCGCGGGTGGTGATGTTCTCGCCGATGTCGCCCGGATGGACCTTGAAGCCGGCCGCTGTCAGCTCATCGTGGAGCTCGGCATGGACCAGATGCACCTGGCGGAGATTGGGCTGGGTCGGATCGACCCGGACCCGCGAGCGATGCTTCACCGTCTCGCCGCTATGCGCATCGCCCTCGACGCCCTGCCCCTTCAGGAGCCGGATGCTCATCTCGGTCGATTTGCTGAAGCGGTGGCTCTTGCTGCGGCTGACCGCGGCGACGCTGCCCTTCATATCTCCACGCTCAAGCCGTCATAGCCCGGCTCGACGCCCGGCGGGCATTTCGCCTTCACCGCATCATAGTCGGTCTGGTGGTTAAGATGGGTCAGGATCGCGTGCTTCGGTTTCAGGCGCTCGATCCATTGGATCGCCTTGTCGAAATGCGCATGGGTCATGTGCGGCTCGAAGCGCAGGCAGTCGACAATCCAGAGGTCGAGCCCTGCGAGAATCTCGAAGGCTTCCTCCGGCAGGTCGACCGCATCGGTCGAATAGGCCATGGAGCCGACGCGATAGCCCAAGGTTTTCGAGCCGAAGCCGTGATCCTGGTCGAAGGGCGTCACGGTGAGGCCACAAAGCTCGAACGGTCCCGAGACTGGCTTTGCTTCGAGGAACGGCTTGTAGAGATGGCCCGAGCCGTCGGTGTTCTGGGTGAAGATATAGGCGAAGCGCTCGCTCAAGGTGCGCAAGGTCTCCGCCGCGCCATAGGCCGGGATGCGCTGGCTCTTGTCATAGGAGCGCATGAAGCGCACGTCGTCGATGCCCTGGGTATGGTCGGCGTGGTCGTGGGTGTAGAGGATCGCATCGAGCTTGCCGACATTCGCGTCCAGCATCTGCGCCCGGAAGTCCGGCGAGGTGTCGAGCACGATGTTGGCACCCGCATGCTGCACCAGGACCGAGACCCGGCGCCGCCGGTTCCTCGGGTTGTCCGGGTTGCAGGAGCCCCAGTTGTTGCCGATCAGCGGCACGCCGCCGGAGCCGCCGCAGCCGAGCACGGTGACTTTCATGACTTGGGTTTCACTCCAAGGCGACCGAGCTTGTGCCACGCCGCCTGCAACATGGCGCTGAGCGCGCAAACAGCAACGAAGATCGCGATGAATTGCCCGAGAAAAAACGCCAGCACCGAACGCCAGACAATCGCGCCCGATTGCGTCTCGAAGAGCTCACCTTGATTGTTGTTCTCGAATGCCATCCATAGGGTCAGGGATGCCCAGGCAATTCCAAGAGCGGTGGCGAGGAGAATGCTCTTCATAGGCTAGGCCTGAACCTGCGCCTTCGAGAACAGCCGCTTGAAATTCTCTGTCGTTTTCGCCGCGAAGGCTTCGCCCGACATACCGAACAGCTGTGCGGCGAACTCGGCGGTGTGCTTGACGTAGCTGGGCTCGTTCTTCTTGCCGCGTTTCGGTACGGGTGCCAGGTAGGGCGAATCCGTCTCCACCAGCAGCCGGTCCAAGGGCACGGTCTTGATCACCGCGCGCAGCTCCTCGGCATTCTTGAAGGTCACGATGCCGGAGAGCGAGATGTAGAAGCCGATCTCCAGCGCCGCATCCGCCAGCTTTTGGGTCGAGGTGAAGCAGTGGATGACCCCGGTGAGGCCGCCCTTCCCCGCCCCGATCTTCAGCTCCTCGATCGTGTCGTCGTCGGCGTCGCGGCTGTGCACGATCAGCGGCAGGCCGGAGCGGCGCGCGGCCTCGATATGGGTGGCGAAGACCTGGCGCTGCCGTTCGCGCGGGCTCTTGTCGTAGTAGTAATCGAGCCCGGCCTCGCCGATCCCGACCACCTTGGGGTGCTGGGCCAGTTCCACCAGCCGCTCGGTGTCGACCGCGGGTTCCTCGGCCGCCTCGTGCGGATGGATGCCGACCGAGCAGCTGATCCGGGGATCGCTCTCGGCGATCGCCAGCACCTTGTCGAACTCGGTGACCTTGGTGCAGATGGTGACCAGATGGGCGACGCCGTTGGCCTCGGCGCGCGCCAGCACCTCCGGCACCTGCCCCTGGAAATCCGGAAAATCGAGATGGCAGTGGCTGTCGATCAGCCGAGCACTCATGCCGCCGTCTCTTCGACGAAGCGCGGGAACACCCCTTCCGGCTTCGGCAGATCGGTGCCGCTCGCCAAGGCGTGTTCCGGCCCAAGCGCCGCGAAGCTGCGGTCGTCGTTGTGCACCTCGAGCTGGTCCAGGATCTTCGCGCTGGATTCCGGCATGAAGGGCTGGATCAGCAAGGCCAGATGCCGGATGGTCTCGGCCAGCACATAGAGCACCGTGCCCATCCGCGCCGGATCGGTCTTCTTCAACGCCCAGGGCGCCTGCTCGTCCACATAGCGGTCGGCCTCGGTCACCACCTGCCAGATCGCTTCCAGTGCCTTGTGGAACTGCTGCGAGGCCATCAACGGCCGCACCGCCGCGAGCAGGCCATGCGCCGCGCCGAGCAGCTTTCGGTCGGCCTCGGTCAGCACGCCATGCGACGGCAGCTTGGCCTCGCAGTTCTTGTTGATCATCGACAGCACGCGCTGCGACAGATTGCCGATGCCGTTGGCGAGGTCGCCATTCATCCGCTGCACCATGCCGCGGTGCGAGAAGTCGCCGTCATTGCCGAACGGCACCTCGCGCAGCAGGAAATAGCGCACCTGGTCGCGGCCATAGCGTTGGATCAGCTCATGCGGATCGATCACGTTGCCGAGCGACTTCGAGATCTTCTGGCCTTCGTTGGTCCACCAGCCATGGGCGAAGACGCGCTTCGGCGGCTCGAGGCCGGCCGCCATCAGGAAGGCCGGCCAGTAGACCGCATGGAAGCGGACGATATCCTTGCCGACCATGTGCAGGTCGGCCGGCCAGAACTTGATGTAGTTTTCCTGCTCGGTGTCGGGAAAGCCGACCGCGGTGATATAGTTGGTCAGCGCGTCCAGCCAGACATACATGATGTGGTCGGCGTCGTCGGGCACCGGAACGCCCCATTTGAAGGTGGTGCGCGAGACCGACAAGTCCTTCAGCCCCTGCTTCACGAAGCTGATCACCTCGTTGCGGCGGGAATCCGGGCCGATGAAATCCGGGTTCTTGGCGTAGAAATCCAGCAGCGGCTCGGTCCAGGCGGAGAGCTGGAAGAAGTAGCTCGGCTCCTCGACCCAGGCGACTTCGGCGCCGGAGGCCTTGGCGATCTTCTTGCCGTCCGGACGAGTCTCGAGCTCGTCCTCCTGGTAGAAGGCCTCGTCCCTGACCGCGTACCAGCCGGAATAGGAGCCGAGATAGATCTGGCCCCGCTCTTTCAATCGCCGCCACAGCTCCTGGCAGGATTCGATATGCCGGCGCTCGGTCGTGCGGATGAAGTCGTCGTTGCTGAAGTTCATCGCCTCGGCGAGCAGGCGAAAGCGCTGCGAGACCTCGTCGGTGAAGGCTTGCGGGCTCTTGCCGGCCGCTTCCGCCGATTTCTCGACCTTCTGCCCGTGCTCGTCGGTGCCGGTCAGGAAATGCACGTCATAGCCGTCGAGCCGCATGAACCGCGCCAGGGCATCGCAGGCAAGCGAGGTGTAGGCGTGCCCGATATGCGGTGAATCGTTCACATAGTAGATCGGCGTGGTGACGTAGAAGCTCTTGCGATCGGCCATCGGATTCCTGGGGTTGTAGGAGAGCGGCGAGCTTTCGCTCGCACGGCCCCGGCCTATCCGTCGCCGAGACCACCCGCCTCCACGGTCTGGAGAGCGAGCCAAGCCGTCAGCCAGGCCTGCCGGCGGTCGAGATTGACGCTCAGCACCCGGGCGAACAGCCGCTCGACTTTCTCCCACAGCTCCAGCCAGCGATCAAGCCCGGCCGCCCCAAGCCATTTCCGGGTCAGATCCGCCTCGCCCGGGAAGCGCTCCGGCGCCACATTTCCGCCTAAAGCGGCGTTCCTGAGGAAGCGCGCCCCGATCCATTCCAGCAACTCCGCCGCCTGCTCGAAAGCCAGTTCGCTGCCGCGACCACTGACGCGGTCCGCCAGCTTGTGCAGGGCCGCCGTATCGGTGCGCGGCCATTGCACCAACAGCCCGGCGATCTCGTGGAACAAGCCCACGGCCTCGGTCTCGACCAGGGTCAGGGCATGACCCAGGCTGCCCTCGGCCAGCGCCGCCACCAGGTTGAGATCCTCGCCCTCGAGCTCCGGCGCCCGGGCTTTGAGCTCCGCCGCCATCACCGCCTCCGGCAGCGGCGACAAGGTCAGGCGCCGGCAGCGCGAGCGGATGGTCGGCAGCAGCCGGCCCGGCGCGTGGGAGACCAGGATCAGCACCGTGCGCGGCCGCGGCTCTTCCAGGATCTTCAGCAGCGCGTTCGCGGCGTTGCGGTTGAGATCGTCCGCCGCATCGACAATCAGCACCCGCCAATCGCCCTCGGCCGGGGTCATCCTGAGGAAGTCGATCGCGGCGCGGACGTCCTCGATGACGATCTCGCTGCGGAGCTTGCCCTTATCGTTGAGCGAGCGTCGCAGCAGCCGGAAGTCGGAATGCGCCAGCTCCGCGAGACGGCGAAACACCGGATGCCCGGTTTCCATCTCCAGGCTCGCCGCACGCTTCGGCGCTTCCCCGAACAGGCCGCCGCCCTCTTCCGTCTGCGCCGGCGTCGAGAGCAGAGCGCGCGCCATGCGAAAGGCGAGTGTCGCCTTGCCGACGCCCTTCGGGCCGGTGATCAGCCAGGCATGCGGCATCCGCCCGGATTCCAGTGCGGTCAGGAACCCGAGCTCGGCCGCTTCATGGCCGATCAGCCGCGTCGCGTTGGCTGCCGCGGGCGGCGGCAGGATGCGGGCATCGGCATCGGCGGCGGGCCGGCGCGCCATCAGAGCTGGACGCGGAACCGCTTGGCCACGGCGGCGCGCACTGCCGCGGCGACCTTCTCGATCGGCAGCGTCGCGTCGATGAGCTTGCAGCGCTCCGGTTCCTCTTTGGCGATCGCCAGGAAGCCCGCATGCAGTCGCTCGTGGAAGGCGCGGCCCATGCGTTCGTAGCGCTGGTGCTCGGCGGCCCGGCCGAGGCCGATGTCGACCGGCAGGTCGAGAATGAGCGTGAGGCCCGGCTCGGTCTTGCCGACGATCTGCGAGCGCAATTGCTGCAGCCAGCCGAGATCCTGGGCCTGGCCGTAGCCTTGATACGCGAGCGTTGAATCCGCGAAGCGATCGCAGAGCACCCATTTGCCTTCGTCGAGCGCCGGCCGGATCACCTTGGCGAGATGCTCGGCCCGCGCCGCGAAATGCAGCAGGGCCTCGGCATCGGCCGGCCAGCGCCCGGGCTCGCCCTCGACCAGCAGGCGCCGGATCTCCTCGGCGCCTGCTGCGCCGCCGGGCTCGCGCGTAGTGACCACGGTCTCGCCGGCCTTGCGCAGCGCCTCGGCCAGGAGACGAAGCTGGGTCGACTTGCCGCCGCCCTCGCCGCCTTCGAACGTGACGAATTTCAGCGGCGGGCGCACCGGCGTCGACATCGGCCTCGCGCCCGCGTCAGTTGGTTTGGGTCTGCGGCTGCGGCTGCTGTTCCGCCGGCGGCTGCTCGGCCTGGGCTTGCTCTGGGCCGAAGATCATCTGCTGCAGCATCGCGACCACGCGGCCGCCGAAGCCGAGCTGCGGCACCTCTTGCGCCGCGACCAGCGGTGCCCGGAACTCCGGCATGCCGGGGATGGTCATCACCAGTTCGCCGACCGGCTGGCCGGCGGCGACGGGTGCGGCGACCGGCCCGTCATAGACCGCCTTCACCTGGATCTTGTCGCGCTCGGAAACCGGCAGGGTCACCAGCAGGTCCTGGGCCACGGTCAGCGGCACGGTCTTCTGCTGGCCCATCCAGACATTGGCCTGGGCGAGGATCGTGTCCTTCTTCGCCACCGTGTAGTCGCCGAACGAGCGGAAGGCCCAGTCGAGCAACTGGCCGGTCTCGTCGGCGCGGTCCTGCATCGAGGTCATGCCGTGCACGACCATGAAGATGCGCCGCCCATCGCGAATCGCCGAAGCGGTCAAGCCGAAGCCCGCCTCCTCGGTGTGACCGGTCTTCAGCCCATCGACGCCTGTGCCGGGGCGGTAGAGCAAGGGATTGCGGTTGCCCTGCTTGATCTTGTTGAAGACGAACTCTTTCTCACTGAAGTAGTGATAGAATTCCGGGAAATCGGCGAACAGGCGATTGGCCAGCACGTAGAGATCCTGCGCCGTCATCAGGTGGTTCGGGTCCGGCAGGCCTGATGCATTGACGAAGAAGCTGTTCTTCAGCCCGATCTCGGCGCCCTTCTTGTTCATGCGGTCGGCGAAGGCCTCCTCGCTGCCGGCGAGCCCTTCGGCCACCACCACGCAGGCATCGTTGCCCGACTGCACGATGATGCCGCGGATCAGGTCCTCGACCATGATGTCGCCGTCGATCGGCACGAACATCTTCGAGCCCTGGGTCGACCAGGCCTTCTTGCTGACATGGAAGTTGTCGGTCAGCTTGACGTCGCCGCGCTTCAGGGCATCGAACAGCATGTAGAGCGTCATCAGCTTGCTCATCGACGCCGGATGCAGCTTCTCGGTGCCGGCCTTGTCGTAGAGGACCGAGCCGGTGTTGTAATCGACGATATAAACGTGCAGCGCCTGGACGTTCGGCGGCTCTACGGCCCCGGCGGCGGATGCCGCCAGACTGAACGCCAGAACCAGGCCTGAAGCCAGCCATCGCCGCGACATGAACGTCCCTCGCCGCCAATTCCTGTGAGTCATAAAGGACCATTGCGGCAAAGCAGCGAAGCCGTCAAGCGTCCAGCAATGAATGGAACCCGGCCCCGAAAAGCCGCGCAATCCCGGCCTATTCCACCACGATCCGGGCGTCGGGCTGGCCGGTGCCGATCACCTGCTGCAGCAACGTATCGGCATCCTCGATCTTCGAGATCGGCCCGAGTCGCACGCGATAGAAGGTCTGCGTGCCGACCCGCGCCTGGGTGACCCGGGTCTGGCCGAGCGAGGCGAGCTGCTGGGTCAGCTTCAGCGCATTGCTCTGCTGCAGGAAGGCGCCGGCCTGGATGAAGATATGGGTCGGCTTCACCGGCTGGTACGAGACTGAGCCGTTGAGCGAGGGAATGGTGGCCGCCGCCTGCTGCGCCGACGGCTTCGGCAGGCCGACCACCGAGCTTGAGGCCTGCGGCTGCACGGTCGAGGCCGAGGTCTGCGCCGGGGCCGGGGCCGGGGCCGATTGTCCCGGCGGCAGCTTCTGCGTCACCACGGTCCCGGCCGGTGCGGCCTGCGGCTTCGGCCCGCCCGCCAGCGGCTCCGGCTCGCCGGCATAGGCGAGCTGCGCGCCGCCCACCTTGTTGGCCAGCAGGATGCTGTCCTCTTTCATCACCTGCACCTTGACCCGCGCGGTGCCCTGGCCCTCGAAGCCGAGCAGCTGCGCGCCGCGGCGCGTAAGGTCGATGACCCGGTTGTTCTTGAACGGCCCGCGATCGTTGATCCGGACCTCGATCGAGCGGCCGTTTTCGAGATTGGTGACCCGCACAATGGTCGGCATCGGCAGCGTCTTATGCGCGGCGGTCAGCGCATTCTGGTCGAAGATCTCGCCGTTGGCCGTGCTCTTGCCATGGAAGTCCGGTCCATACCACGAGGCGATGCCGGTCTCGCTGTAGTCGTAGTCGACCTTCGGGTAGTACCAGGCGCCCTCGATCTGATACGGCTTGCCGAGCTTGTAGGGTGGGATGGTGTTCGAGTCTTCGGTCGCGAGCTTCGAGCCGTTGGTGACGAGGGTCGTCTCGGCGCAGCCGGCAAGGCACAGCGCGACGAGTATCATCCGACCCAAATCCAGCGATGCCCTCAGCGCACGCGTCATCCTGATGCTACTCAAATCCCCGAATCTCAAGGCCGTCGCAGGCTAACCAATAGGGTTCGCGGCATCAAACGATTCTGCCGGGCCTGTCCCTAGGACCAAGAGCCGAAGTCGAGGCGGCTACGGCTGCTTCTTCAAGGCATCGACCGCCAGGCCGGTGACGGCACCCGCGCCCGCGCCGATGATGGCGCCCGCCGGGATGCTCAAGCCGCCGGTTACTGCACCCAGACCCGCGCCGGCACCGGCACCGATTGCGGCACCGGTCAGGACGCGCTGCTCGGTGTCACCCATGCCGGCACAGCCCGTCAGCAGCAGCCCGGAAAGCGCCAGGGTGGCCAGACCGAAACGGGCCGAACCCGTGGCAACGCGCAGTGTCATCTTAATCTCCATTAACAGTCGACTCGGGTGAACAACGACTTGGTGTGCAACATAAAGGTCGTGGTTCAAGAAATTCAAGAATCCGATTGATTCAGTTGGATTCACTATGTCGTGAATCACAGGCGCCGCCCTGGGCCAAAACCGGGGTTGGCGCGGCGTGTCCGCTCCTTTAAGGAGTGCGGCGTCCTGGGGATGGGTGGCCGAGTGGTTTAAGGCACCGGTCTTGAAAACCGGCGTGGGTGCAAGCTCACCGTGAGTTCGAATCTCACCCCATCCGCCAAAACCCTATTCGCGGTCAGCCGCGGGGGTTCGCAAAGGCGGCGAGAATGGTCGATTTTCGCGGAAAATGCCATCGTGTGTGTTCGCACTTGTTCGCTACAAACCGCTGTGCGATGATGGGTACATTGTTGGGCAGCTTCTCGGACCCATCATCCGGCAGCTCCCCAAGCGTTCCCGTACCCATCAAACCAGGGCCAGGGGTGCTAATCCGGTGCCAAAGCGCGCAGCAGGGCTGACCGCCCGCAAGGTCGAGACGATCCGCAAAGCAGGCATGTTTGCCGACGGCAACGGTCTCTACCTGCAGGTTACGGCGACCGGCGCGAAGAGCTGGATCTTCCGTTATGCCCTCGCCGGCCGGCGCCGCGACATGGGCCTTGGTGCCGTCGCCGTCCTCCCGCTCGCAGAAGCGCGAGAGAAAGCGATCGAGGCGAAGAAGCAGGTCAGCGCCGGCATCGACCCGATCGATGCCAGGCGCGACGCTGCGGCAGATGCGGAGATCGCCGCGGCGAAGGCGACGACGTTTAAGCAGGCCGCGGAAGCCTATCAGGATGCGAAGCGCCCTGGCTGGAAGAACGCTAAGCACTCCGATCAGTGGTCGAGCACCCTCGAGTCGCACGTTTACCCGACCATCGGCGCGCTGCCGGTAGGCAAGATCGACACCGCGCTGGTGCTGAAGGTGCTTGAGCCGATCTGGGGCACGGTGCCGGAAACCGCGTCGAGAATCCGCGGGCGCATCGAAGCCGTGCTCGACTATGCCAAGGTCCGCGGCGCGCGCTCAGGCGAGAACCCCGCCCGCTGGCGCGGCCATCTGGCAAACGTGCTGCCGGCGCGCGGTGACGTCGCCAAGACTAAGCACCATGCCGCCCTGCCCTATCAGGCTATGCCGGCCTTCTGGCCGCGCCTACAGCTGCACGACGGCATGGCGGCCCGCGCGCTCGAGCTCGCCATCCTCACTGCTACACGCACCGTCGAGGTGATCGGCGCGACATGGTCGGAGATCAATCTAGACCGCGCGCTCTGGACGATCCCGGCAGAGCGCATGAAGGCCGGCGTCGAGCACAAGATCCCACTGAGCGATCCCGCCGTCGCCCTGCTGCGCAAGCTCAATGCGATCAAGACCGGGGACGCCGTGCTAGCTGGCGGCTCGACCGGCGGGCACTTGAGCAACCAGGCTATGCTGATGGTCACGCGGCGCATGAAAATCGATGCGGTACCGCATGGATTCCGCTCGACGTTCCGAACTTGGGCCGCCGAGCAGACCGCTTTTGCCGAAGCGGTCGCCGAGGCCTGTCTCGCTCATGCCGTGAGCGATGCGGTGATCGAGGCCTATCGGCGCAGCGATTTCTTCGAGAAGCGGCGGAAGCTCATTGCGGCCTGGGCCGGGTTCCTCGAAAGCGGCACGGCCGGCGGCAAAGTGGTGACCATGCGGCACGCCTTATAGTCGTCACTTTCTGTCATTGTTCACAAATGGTCGTCATAGGGCTTGACTGTGACTGTCAGTCGGCAGTATCAGCGACACGAAGCTGAAGTACTGCGCCCCGGGTCGAGTCGACGCGGATGCCGTTGTCATCACGCGCAGCCACCCAAGTTCTGTGATATGCCCCCCCGCTTGGCGGAACACGGCCATATCCCTTAAAGCACAATAGCCATCTAGCAAGAACAGATGCGCACTTTGCGGGCATCTGTTTCGCCGCGCCCGCACCAGAAAAAATCGACATTCGACCGTCCCCCCTCCCAACCCCAGAATCCATGCCCGAATCGGCACGATTTTGAAGTGTGGGCGGCATGGGGCGCACGTTCGTGGGCGGCTTCGCGGCTGATCCCCGCCAGCACCGAAAGAGACCCTGCAACAAAACTCTAATGGAGCCGACGCCATGCCGAAGCTGTCCCCCCGTTCGCGGCCAATAGACCCCTGCGCCTGGTCGATAAATGACTGGTGCACCTTGACTGGCCTCGGACGGACCAAGGTGTATCAACTCATCAACATGCGCTCTATTGAAAGCGTGCAGGTGGGTAAAAAGCGGCTGATTGTAACTCCACCGGCCGCGTTCCTGGCGTCGCTGAAGCCGCAGCAAGCCGCGTGAATCTGCCATGGCCGAAATAGAACACCCGCCGCGGCTAGTGCCGGCGGCGGGCGCTGACGGTGATCTATCGTGCCTGGCAGGGCTCACGAAAGATAAGCCGGTCACGGCGACCGATCAAGGGACGGATCGGTTGCTGCAGATTTGCAGCGGCCTGGCGAAGCGGAAGCGTGTTGCGGCCCTGGCAATCCACTTCAAGGTGTCGGAGCGCCTGATCTGGTCATCACTGGAGTTGCAGCGCAGCGGCCGTGAGGACCTGATACGGGCCGTCGAGCGCGGCCAGATGACTGTGCACCAGGCGCTGAAACAGGCGCGCAGCCCACGAAATGCTCGGCCGAGCAAGCCCGCTTTGCCGGCGCTCCGATCAGCTTGGGGCCGGGCCTCTGAGGCCGAGCGCGCGGCGTTCCTTCAGGAGGTTGCGCCGTGACCGGCGATGCCACCAGCCCCCGGCGCGGTGCCGGCGATGGCTCCCCAGCCACCCGGCTCCGTCGGCTGGCGGGACGGGTGCGGCGTCTTGGCGACATCTTCCGAGGCGATCCCGAGCGGCCGCGGCGAGAGCGCGAAGCCATCGAGGGCGAGCTGCTGCGCCTTGCCGCTGAGATTGATGGCGGCGGAGCATGAGCGCGGCTGAGATCGCCGAGGGCCTGAAACTGCGCCGGTCTGGTCGCCAATGGCGGGGCCCCTGTCCGCTGCACGGCGGAACCAAGGCGGCGTTCGCACTCGCTGACGGCGCTGACGGCGGGGTTGTGGTTCATTGCCATGCAGGCTGCGCCGGGCGCGAGATCCTGGTAGAGCTGCGCCGGCGTGGACTCTTGCCACAGCTTGGGGAGGCCGGGGCTGCCCGACCTGGTGACCGTTCCGACCGCGACCGTGTGGCCACAAAGCCACCGGCGCAGCCCCTGGATTGGTCATCGCGGGCGGAACATCTGTGGTGCCAAGGCGAACCGATCGCGGGGACGCCGGTAGAGACTTATCTCCGGGCCCGCTGCTGCGCGCTGCCGCGGTCTGATGAGATTCGATTTCTGCCACCAGGGCCATTCGGCCCGCATCCCTGCATGATGGCGCGCGTTACCGATGCCCTCACTGCGGCACCGATATCCCTGCACTTCACGCGGTTGCGTGGCGATGGCTCCGGCAAAGCTGAGGTCGAGAAGGCGAAACTGCTGTTGACTGGACATCGCAAGGCCGGTGGTTGCATTCGGCTCTGTGCCGATGAGCAGGTGCAGGCCGGCCTCGGTCTTGCGGAGGGCATCGAGACGGCGCTGCGCGTCATGGCGGACGGTTGGCATCCGGTATGGGCCGCGATCGATGCCGGCAACATGGCCACCTGGCCAGTTCTCCTAGGCGTGGAAAGTCTCACTCTCTTTGCAGACCACGACAAAGCCGGATTGCGGTCAGCCGATACCTGTCGCACGCGATGGCGCGATGCGGGCCGCGAATGCCGGATCGTCAGTCCGCGCGAGATAGGCGCCGATTGGGCGGACGTGGTGACGTCATGACCGAAAACGCGCTCGACGCGGCGGATGGGCGATGGTCCGACGAACCGGGCGGCCGGCACCATCGTCGCTTTCAGCTGGTGCGGCTGCGGGACCTGCCGCTGCTGACCGAACCCAGCTATCTCATCAAGGGGATATTCCCGCGCGAGGGACTGGCTGTGGTTTGGGGTAGGCCCAAGTGCGGCAAGTCGTTCTGGCTTTATGATGCATGTCTGCACATCGCCATGGGCTGGCCCTATCGGGGCCGCCGTGTGACACAGGCGCCGGTCATTTACATCGCATGTGAGGGAGCCCGCGGGCTCGGTGCGCGCAATGAGGCGTTCCGTCACCATCACGGTCTTGGAGCTACCGAAGATCCGCCGTTCTACCTACTGACGACGCGCCTTGATCTTGCTACCGACGCGGGCCTGCTGATTGCCGACATTCGCGCGCAGCTTCCGCTCGATCTCGCTCCTGGCGCAATCGCTATCGACACGCTCAACCGATCAATTGCCGGCAGCGAGAGCAGCGACGAGGATATGGGCGCCTACATCAAAGCCTGCGACGCGATCAGAGAGGCGTTCGGCTGCTCCGTCATTCTCGTCCATCATAGCGGAATCGATGGCAGTCGGCCGCGCGGGCATACCAGCCTCACGGGGGCGGCTGATGCGCAGGTTGCGGTGAAGCGCGAGGCGGGCGGGCTGATCACGGCCACAGTCGAGTGGCTGAAGGACGGCGCCGAAGGTGACGTGATCGGCAGTCGGCTGGTGGTGATGGAAGTCGGGACCGACGACGACGGCGACCCGATCACCAGCTGCGCCATTGTTCCCGCGGATGACGAAAGTCCGGAAGCGAAGTTTGCCGGGCCGAAGCTTTCGCCGGCTTGCCGGATCGCCCTCGAGGCGCTGGTACAGGCGATCGGTGAGGCAGGTGAAGTTCCGCCTTCTAGCGTTCACATCCCCGGCAACGTGAAGACGGTGAACGTCGAGCTCTGGCGCAAGATCACTTACGCGCGAGACATCAGCGGCGGACAGCAAAACGCTAAGCGCATGGCCTTCGACAGGGCGTCGAAGCAGCTGCAGGCGCGAGGTCTGGTAGGTGCCTGGAACGACCACGTCTGGCCGGTCGGAGGTGCGTCGTGACGCGCACAAGCCGCATCCTCTCTCCACAAAGGTAATGTGCGGGTCTCGCGTCCGGTTTGCACAACATGTGATGGCGCGCTGTGCGGGTGTGCTTATCGGATTATTGGCGTTCGTTCAGAGAGTTGCCGCTACCCCGCACAACTCGCACAGCCCCGCACAATCGTTAAACCTGTGCGCGGCACCCACCCCCGCACAACCTGCACACACTCTCTTAGAGAGTGTGCAGTTGTGCGGGTGCCTGTGCGCCTGGGGGGGGGTCGAAAATCTACCGCCTTCGGTCGATCCCGACCGCGCCCTAGTCATGCGCGAGATTTTTTTTCGCGCCAGAGAGATTGAATTACGCGTGTTTACGCACGCATAGGATGCGTAATCAAATGGAGTGACGCGATGGAGTCGGAAGGTCGGAAGAGATCGGCGCGAGGCGGCGCGCGGCCAGGCGCCGGGCGCAAGCCTGGCCCGCGGCACCCAATGCACCGCATCGGAAATTTTGTCGCGGTGATCACCGAAGCGGAGATCGACGGCGTCGGGCTTATCACCGCCTGCCGAAATCCGGCCGAGCGTCTAGCGACCTTCCAGGCCGCCACATGGCGGCTGCTGGTCGTCGCGCGCGCGTTCGAGTGTCCAGGAGCTGAGCAAGCCGTCGCGCTCGATCGACATCTCAGGACGACGCTCGCAGGTATCCATGTCCGAAGCGCATGGTTTCGCGCTTCGCCTGACCGCATCGCGATCGAGGCTGCAGCGTTTGCCAATCGGCACGGCTTCGCAATTTCCGAAGTCCGCACCGAAGGAGGCCTGCTGTGAGCATCCCAGCGATGCCTGACCGCTTTGCCTTTGCGCATGGCACTGTGTTCGCCTGCGTCCGGCGCGACTGGCTGCTCGAGCGTTGGCGAAAGCACCGGGATGAGGCGGCGCTCGAGCGCTTGCTGGCGTACGGCGCGCGCGATCTGACGCCGTCCCAGGTCCGGGCCGAGCGCGACGCCGAAATCCGCCGGCTTGCCGCCTGGCTGCGGGAGACGCTGGTTGGAAGCGCGCCATCGACCCGCCTTATTGCTCGGCTGCTTGGCGAGGATCCACGAGCCGTCGAGCTCTTGGACACCGCCGAGCGGCGGCAGCTCCGCCGTGAGATCGCCGCGGTTTCTGCCTGGTCGATGTGGCCGAACCTGCGACAGATCATCACCATCATCGGCGAAGAGCGTGCGCAACTTTCGCCCGTTGAGATTGCACACGGTTTGGCTCCAACGTCCGTTGCAACGGAGGAGCCAAATGACGATCATGATGAAAGCCGACCTGCCCCAGCGCGACGACGTCGCACCGTTGCTTGAGCAGCTGCAGGCACCAAAGAAGCCCGGCGCGCTCGTGCTCGCAGAGGCGGCTTGCGCAGCGGCCCGCAAGGAACGCGCGGCGATCGCAGGCGAACACCAGGTGGCCATCACCGTGGCGCATAACGCCGGCGCCACCAAGGCCAGCGACGACATGATCCGCCTTGGCGGCGATCTCGAGCTCGCCGACCAGCGTCTCGGCGCAGCGCGCGCCAAGGTGATCGAGCACCGCCCGGCTCTGCAGGAGAAGCTCGCGGCGGTCATGACGGCATCCGCCGACGACCTGGCCGAAGCCGTTTCGACCCGTCTCGAAGGCCTCGACCGTATCGCTGCCGCGCTGAAAGAACTGAAAGACTTCGCCGTCGCGAACGGCATCAGCGGCCCGAAGCAGATCAGCCAGGCCGATCGGATCCGGGCGACGCTGCGGGACCTTCGGTCAGCGTTTGGGGTCTAAGCCAATGAGCAAAATCGTGTCCCTGACGCCTAACCGTGACCGTGTTGCCGCCGCACTGGCGCAGCCGAATACGGTCGATCGCCGCACCGCCGTGAATATCAACGCGGCCGCCGGCAGCAACGTGCAACTGCACTTCCATCAGCACGGAGACACACCGACGTCGAACTTCAACGAGGACTGCGACACACGCTTCGATCTCGATGACGAGGCAGAGGGCATCGCCGATCGCATCGACCTTTTGCTCGGAGGAGACGCAACCGCGCAGCCGCTGGACCCGCTGGCTGACTTCGGCGCGCGGTATCCGAGGGCGGCCGGGAAACTGCACCCGGCCGCCCGCACTTCCAGGTTCAAGTAGATGCCGCGCGGCCCCAAATACGAGGCGCTCGTCGCCGAAGGCCTGCTCAGCGCGGCGCCGCGCAAAGATCGCGTGCTGCGCCTGATCCGTCGGTCACAGGAAGACCAGGCGCGTGTCTATGCGGAGCGCGGAGAGCACCCTCCAGCTGTCATCGCGCTGAAGGGCCAACTTACGGAGGGATACGAGCCCATCATCAGACGCAAGATCGCTGAGGCATGGAAGGCGCCGAAAGTTGTTCTGTATGTCGATTCCCCGGGCGGTTTCGCGAAGGTCGGCGAGGCAATCAGAAAGGATCTCGAAGATCTCGATCGACCGATCGAAGCGCATGGCCTCGCCTGTGTCGCCAGCGCGGCCGTGGGGATATTCGCTGCGGCGCAAGTCCGACGGGCCCGGCCCACCACTCAGTTCACGATGCATCAGGGCGCCGCGCCTGGCGATGGCCTCGATCGCTGGACCCCGAAGGCGTTGGAGACTCTCGCAAAGCGGATGCGCGACCGAGAGGCGGCAAACCTGGCGTGGTTCAAGCAGCATGGGATCAAGCTCACGGACGCCATGCTCAAGGATTTCAATAACGGGAAAGACGTGACGCTTTGCGGCCGCGTCGCAATGATGTGTGGCCTCATCCAGGATTTCGACCGTGACCCGACCTACGAGCGAGAGCTTGAGCGCCAGAAGCAGGAATGGCTTCGCTACTTCGCTCGTCGCGGCGAGGAACCAAATATTCCGCCTCCAGGATCGATCTGGTGATGGCTGATCGCAACCTGCTCGACCTCCCCTTCCTCGGCCCTGCGATGGCCAAGGTCGCTCTGTTCGGCACCGAGACCGAACGCACCTATGCGCTTCTCGCCGTCGCGATCGACACAATGCGTCGCGCCCGCGAGCAGATCCGGGCCGGCGACAGCAAGGCCGCCGATGCGGCCCTCAGCGAGATCCTGAACGCGCACGACCTGGTGCTCGCACCGAAGAACGGCAAGGAGCACTGACGGATGGCAAAACTCGGCTCATTGTTCGTTTCCTTGATCGCCGACACGGCGCAATTCAGCTCTGGGCTGGCGAAGGCGCAGCGCGATGTGAATTCGACAGGCGCTGCGATCAACCGCGGGCTCGCGACAATCGACAAATCGTTCGCCAGTCTCGGGCGGTCGATCAACAGCTTCGGCGCCGGCCTGTTCTCGCTGAAAGGTGCGGCCGCCGCGCTAATTGGGGTCGGCGCCGGCGGCGGGCTCGTCGCCATGGCCAAGCAGGCTCTGGAAACGGTCGGCGGCCTCGGGGAGCTTGCCTCACAAATTGGCGTGACCACAGGCCTCCTGCAGACCATGACTTATGCCGGGTCGCAGTTCGGTCTCTCCGCGGAAGAAGCGCAGGGGTCGCTCGCAAAGCTTACAGCGACGATCGGTCAGGCGGCAGAGGGCGGCAAGGCCCAGATCGAGCTCTTCGATCGGCTCGGGATCAAGATCCTGGACACCGCTGGCAAGGTCCGGTCGACGGACGAGGTCTTCCGCGACTTGGTTGAGGCTCTTTCGCGCATCGAGGACCCGGCGACCCGCGCCGCTCTGGCCAAGGAAGCAATGGGCCGGGCCGCACAGCGCATGATGCCGCTGATAGAAGGCGGCACGGCGGCGCTGGACGCGATGACGAAGCAGGCGCGCGAGATGGGCCTGGTGTTTGATCAGGAAACGATCGCCCGCGCCGACGAAGCGGCCGACAAGCTGGCGACGCTGTCGCAAGTCTTGGGAACCCAGTTCAATGCCGCGCTGGTCGAGCTGGCACCCGCTCTAACCGCGGTGGCGAACGGGATACTTGATATCAGCAAGGGCATCCGGGGAACGCTCGACAATTTCAAGAGCATCGACGCGATCGGCCTCGACCGGCTGACCGAGAAACTGGAGGCGCTGCAGAAGAAGCGGGACGAATTGATCCAGTCCGGCGCAACCCCCGGCTTGAAGCCCAAGGTTAGCGGCAGTTGGGGTGCGGACTCGCTCTGGGAGTGGCTCACCAAGAGCTCGAATGACACGACGCGAATCGGCACGCCCGATCAGCAGCTCGCCGACGTCAACGCCGAGATCGCCCAAATCATGGCGATCATCCGCCGCCGCCGCGATGCGATGGACGCCTTGGGAGCCAGTGGTGGCGGCGGCGCTACCAACCCGGCCGGCGGCGACGGTACGAAAGCCAAGACCGCCGCCGTCAGAGAGCAGACCAGCGCGCTCGACGAGCTGCTCGCCAATATGGCGCGAGAACTCGAACTGTCGAAGGAGACCGACCGCCAGCGGGCGATCTCCGAGGCGCTGATTCGGGCCAGCGCCGCCGCGCAGCGGGACTATGACGCCGGACTGCGGGATAGTCCGCTGGTCGATCCCGCAACAGTCGAGCGCATCAAGGCGACCACGGGCGCGCTGTTCGACCAGTCCGAGGCGCAGCGCAAAGTCGGTGCCGCCGCGCAGACCTCAACCCGGGCGGTCAAGGACGCAACCGAGAGCGCTCGACGCTATGAGTCCGCGATGGCGCAGCTCGGCGGGACGTTCGGCAGCGCCTTCGAAGACGCTGCTATAGCCATGAACACGGCGGATAACGCGGCGGCAGCCCTGGGCGACACTCTCAAGGGTTTGTTGCAGGACATCGAGAGGGTCATTCTCAGGCTTACGGTCACCGACCCGATCGTTGAAGGACTGACAGGCATCCTCAAGGATATCGACTGGAGCCGCCTTTTCGGCCCCGGCAAGTATGGTGTCTCGTCGGGCAAGATGCAGAGCTCCGGTGGCGGGGGCGGCTGGTTCTCCGATTTCTTCTCCTGGCTCGGCTTCCACGGTGGCGGCATCGCAGGCGGGCGGCCGACCTTTACGCGCCGGATGCCGGCGTCTGCCTTCGCCGGCGCGCCCCGCCTGCACGGCGGCGGGTTCATCGGCCCCGGCGAAGTGCCGGCAATCCTGAAGCGCGGCGAGGGCGTGTTTACCGCCGAGCAGATGGCGAACCTGGCTCCGGCGGGTGGTGATGCGCAGCCGGTCATCATCAACGTCGTGACGCCTCCTGGTGGCTCGGCCGAGACGCGCGAATCTACCGGCCCGAACGGGCAGAAGCAGATCGACATCATGATCAAAGACAGCTGGGAACGCACTGCCGGCCGGGGCGGATTCGATAAGTCGCTTGGCGCGAACTTCGGCATGAAGCGACGGCCGGGGAAGAGCTCATGAGCAACCGGCTCGTCGCACAATCCCGCCCGTTCAGCAACGCTCGCATCGAGCGCACCTTCGAGCAGGGCCTCACCATCATGGAAATGATGGAGCAGTCCGACATCGATATGAAGCTCGCCTATCGCATCGGTCGCGTCTGGATATCCGATCCGGTCAGCGGCGCCATGGCCGAAATCCATAGCGACACATGGCACGTCGTGCGGCCGAAGGCCGGGATGGGCCTCACGCTCTCGCTCGAGCCCGGCAAAAAGAAACGCGGCGGCGGAAAGAGCATTTTTGGCCTGGTGCTCTCTATCGCCGTCATGGCGGCCGCGGCGTGGGCGGGGCCTTATCTCGCCGGCCCCGGACTGCTGGGCCTCAGCGGGTTCGGCGGCTCGCTTGTCGGCGGCGTCATCACCGGGGTGATCGGGCGGCCGGGGAAACTTTACATCGGAGGATCGATAGCATGACCATGCTTGCCGCCACGATCAGCGCGACCGGCGCGGTGCTTTCGCAGGATTCGTGGATAGTCCAGGCATCGGCCGAGTACCAGCGCCACGCCGAACAAGCTGGAGGCGTCACCCGCGACCCGGCGGACACTGGCGGCGCCTATGGCCATGCGACCGACCCGAACGCGGTCAACATCGTGGGGCACGGCCTCAAGATCATCCCCGTCCCCCGCTTCGGCCTCGCCATCGCCACAACCGGCCCACTGCGCCTCG
Source organism: Dongia sp. (assembly GCF_041905885.1). NCBI lineage: Bacteria > Pseudomonadati > Pseudomonadota > Alphaproteobacteria > Rhodospirillales > Dongiaceae > Dongia > Dongia sp. Next base: position 68,297 of record NZ_JAYRKD010000014.1, read on the forward strand.
CGCTCTTCTGGGGCTTGGAACTGATGAACCCGGCGGTGACCAGCCTCGAGCAGCTGCGGCGCGATGGCGCTCGACGGTTCGCCGAGATCCGTGATCAGCAGGCACCAGGCGAAGAGGCTGCGATCGTGCATGCGGGCTTTGATCCGGCGCGCGGTACCGGCTTCGGGTTTGTGAGCAGCACCGACGGCACATGCCAGGACATCGCGGTCGGCGAGACGATCGGCCTCGCACCCGACCTGGAAGACCCCGGGCACGGCAGGATTGCGCAGCTCTGGAGCGCGGCCGCAAGAGGCTGGCAGATCGAAGAGCTGCACCGCGCGCTGTTCGAGCAGCAGCGCCGCGCCTTCCTCGCCGGCAAGCTCGGGCCAGGCGTCGCGATCGGCGGGCAACTGCATCACGTCGAGGTGACGCGCGCCGGCATCATGATCGCGACGGCGCCGCGTGTGGCAATGGAACAGGAGGCTGCGTAGCTATGGCACTAATGGGAGCAAGGCGTGCGTTGCTGTCGAGGGGAAGTCCGCAGGCCTACCTCGGCCAGGTAGCAACACGTTCGCGCATCAGCAACTTCACGCTGACCACGCAGCGCCAGGCCAACTCACGCAGCATCCACATCGCACGCGAGCAAATTGTGGAGATCCAGCTCGGCTTCGGCCGGTGGAACGTCCCTACGGGCGGGCTCGGGAGGGCCCGAATCCACAGGCGCGGCATACGTCAATTTTACCGCCTCGATCGAGTACCCGCTCGGCAGCACGCCGCAGCAGATCACCTGGGCCGGCGGCACCGTTGACGGTGCGACAGCTTACAATGCCGCGAACCTCCTGATCTCGGATCCGCTCAAACTCTCGACACCAATTCCCAAGGGCGAGCCATTCGCGGTCAAGACCTGGCGCACGGTCGCGGCCAATAGCCGCCTGCTCGTGACCACGGACGGCAGCACCGTGATTCAAGGCGGCGTGTCGTCTCCAATCACCGCGGTGGATCAGGTCGTCGCAGCTGCGAGCGGACTCAGTGACGACACGCTCAATGCGGGATCGCCAGGGTCGCACAACGCCGGGGCATCCAATTTCTTCTATCCGCAGCTGATTCTCGGCCCGACCCGGCTTCCGTCAGTGATCATGCTGGGCACCAGCCGTGTCTATGGCGTAGGCGATACCGGCGTAAACGTCGATAGTCCAGACAGGGGAAGCATCGCCCGCTCGATCGGCCCCCACTTTGCGTACTGCAACGCCGGGGTGACGGCCTCGACCATCCAGGCCTTTGCCGGAAGCTATAGCCGGCGCGCCGCGCTGATGCCGTATTTCTCGCACGCGATCTTGGAACACGGCACCAACGACGAGATCGCCGGCCGGACGCTGTCCGACATGCAGTCCGACTTTGCCACGGTGATCGCTGCACTCAAGTCCGCGAACCCAAAACTGAGGATCTTCCTGACCACCCCGGAGCCTCGCACGGACGCGAGCAACACGACGCCCAACGCCTCGGAAAGCGTTCGCGTCTCGCGCGCCGACTGGATCAGATCTCGCGGCATTGCCAATGTGGACGGTTATTTCGAGGTCGGAGATGCTGTCGCCGACGGGCACAACGGATCACTTTGGGGCAGCGGCACCTACACGGGGGACGGCATCCATGAAACTCTCGCAGGCTACCAGCAGATCGTGGCCGCCGCCGCCATCCCGCACTCGAGCATCAAGCGATGACGGGAGACGAAGCCAACGTGCTTAGATTTGGCTATCCCACCATTCCTGATCGCGCTCTTCCTCGGTCATCGAGCGTTCCCGACGAATGATATCGCGCACGAGGGACGGAAGCACAGCGATCAGGACGATCACGGCAGCCCCGCCGACAATCCAATGCCAAGTCTCCATGCCCGGCAGAGTAGCAGCCCGGACGCGACACGGGATAGGGGGGTCGGCGCGCAGGGCTAGGGCGCGGTCCCAGGCCGCCGCAGGCCAGAGGCCCCGCGCGGTGACGACCATCTTCGGTAAACTCCTTCAGGGCTGCTGAGACTGTTGAGTACCCGATGGGTTCACGGTCCGCGTTCTGCTGAACCCGGAAGACGCCAAGGGGCAACCGGTGCCGGTCGAAGCTGAGGGACGGTTCAGAGCATGGGGCGCGGACGCCTCGGTCCCGGCTGGCGAGTTTCATCTCGCGATCAGCAGGGTGCAGTGAAAAGCACAAGGGGGAAGCAGATGGCAAAGGCAGGAGAGCAGATCGAGACGCGTGAAGCGGCTCACGGTCAAAAGATGATCGAGGTCCGGTTACGGTTCTGGACAGACGACATTGCCGAAAAGGGGAAGGTGCAGCCGAAACATGCTTGGAGCAGCGGCATCGCGCGCATCGCAGCAAACTCCTCTCACGGCATAAAATCCGGTGAGGCAGTTCCCTTCAATTCAGCCCTCGAAATAGGCGCCGCGGTGGCTGAGGTTCTGATCGCCCACGGCATCACGCTCCACACCAGCAGGAAAGATCGGAAGTTTATCAAGGATCCGGCATAGTGGAGGCGCCGCAACCGGGCGCGCAGCGAACGAGGGAGAGACGTTCATGAATAAATCCACTCTCATTTCGATCGTCGCGGCCGTGATCGCGGCGGTAAGCGCATGGAGTTCGTGGCGAAGTGCTGCATTCAAGCGAGCGCGCATATGCCCTTCAGCATTCCTCGGCAATATCGCAAATCGTAATTCAGGTTTCGCCTCTGGAGTCAGATAAAGCACGGGCGACGGTGCGCCGGCTCTGCAAGGGTTCGCCCGGCGAGGTGGCGGACGCCGCTGCACAGGCCATTTTTGAGAAGAGTTGCGCGGACCTTTGACAGGTCAAACCGGCTTGAACGCGGCACAGGTGACCGAGCCGCCGGTCCTTAACCGCGGCGCGCGAGGTCCTCGGCTTCCAGCTTGGCGAAGTACTCGTCTAGTCCCGACTTGCGAGCGGTCAGTCCAACACCCGGCGTGTTGAAGATCGGCGCATGGCCCTTCTGGCGCAGCCGGAACACCTGGCGGGCGTCGCGGAGACGCAGGTAGGCGCGGATCTCCTCGGCGCCATAGAGGATGTCGTCTTTCAGTGCGGGTCGATCGGGCTTCGGCATGAGGCGGGGCGGCAGTAGTCGCTGTGGCATCGGCTGAGGCTTGCACGCTGTGCCAGTCCACGTCCAGCCGCGCCGAACCCCGCCGCATTGCTGCGGCGGTGTGTTTCGGTTAATATGGGAAGCGGAGCCTAGAAACTCCCGCGAACAGCCTTGCCGGGCTGTGAGCACCAGAGCGTTGGCGGGGCGATCCTTGCCGGGATCAATCAGGCCAACGAGAGAGCGACCGTGCTGGCAGCCGCCAGCGCGACCGGCAAATTATGCCGGGAAGGCGGCGGCTATACAACACCCTTCGGGGAAAGGCCGTTCGCGCATCGTCTCTGGCGATGTTTCTAGCTTCCCGGCGCCAGCGCTGCACGCTGGCACCCGGCCCCCTAGAAACGCCGGTCAATCCAGAGAGCCAACCCCGATGAACTTCGTAGCGACACCCCTGCCGACCAGGCGGGAACCTTGGACCAAGCGCGCCGAGCTCGAGCGCGCGATCGAAGCTGCCATCGCATATCTCGACCAGCTCGACGGCAGCTCGGATATCGAAGACGACGACCCCGCCGAAGACAACGCCGACCGCGAGCTCGACACAGCCGATAGCGAAGATGATGGCGACGGCGGCGGGTGCGACATTCCCGGCGGCGACGCCCATAGCCCGCGGCCGCTGACCCCGATCGCCATCCTGCTGGAGCGGAGGGCCGGGCGATGACGGTGCACCCGATGCTGAAGCAGAACGAGAACTGGGACGCGATCGAGCGGCACATCCTGGACATACAGCGCGCCGCGCGGCACTGCTCGAGTACGTCACGACGGCCGCGGTGAGCGGGGCCGATCGAGTGCGCGCTCAAGGCCGCTGTGGCTGGCGATCAGGCGGGCGGCGATGTCGCTGCTCGAGAATGGGCGCCGGAAGACGTCGGTAACGCCTAGAATTCGATTAGACCGCTGTCCGTCTGGTTGCTTCCTTCGGCGCCGGAACGATGGTGCGGCCGGATCAGTGCCTCGCACCGCACCTGTCGGCCTGGCCGGCTGCACCCTTGGCAGACGTGCCGCCGGGCCAAGTCTCTGAGCCGCGTCCCGGCCGGGTGGCGCTGCTGCATCGCATAGCCGAGACAGAAGAGCGTGCGGCCGCAGCCGGGGCAGCGGATCTCGAGGTCGTCGGGGTCGAGCTCGGCGACGGTGGCGTCGAGGGGTGCTGGATAGGGGTCGCGCATATCGCCGAGCGTAAACCGCGCGACGCGCGGGCCGCCATCCAGTTCCGGCACCGCGACTCGGCGCGGCTTGAACAACTCGAAAAATCGAGAACAACTACGACAAGTCGGCGCAACTGAGAAATTCTCGTCGCCCGACGAAAATGCGATTGCGGATCCGTGAATAGTGGGGATTCGTAAGGGTGTTGTGCGGCGGGTGGGAGACGCCGGCCTAGCCGGTCAAAGCGGCCCGCACGATGCGATCAAGAAACACGACGAGGGAGGGAACGCATGAGGTATGGACGCCGAAGGATTGGCACATGCAAAGAGATGGCTACTACGCGGTGGTCAAGTCATACGGCCTGACGCCGACCAAGGTCGCGACGGTCTTTCGCGATCGAAACGGTGATTGCATTCACGTCCCCATCCCCAAGGATGAGTGGACGGAGGACCAGACGCGCGAGACACTCGACCGTCTGCGCCGAATTCTAGGTATTCCCGACAGCTAAGCGGTCTTGCGGTGGCCGATCGCTTCCAGCTCCCGGCGCGCTACCGCTGCGGGAACGGCAACCCACGACCGCGTCTGATCGCCGTCGGCGACCGGCGTAACGATCACGTCCTGGTCGCAGGCTTGGTACAGGTCGGCGATCGCGGCCGGGATTGCCCGGTCGAGCGCTTCCAGGGTCGCTTCAGCAACCAGGAGGCCTTTCAGGTCCGGGCTGGTGGCGTAGAACAGGCCGGCATCGCCCTGCTCCCTATCAACCCGAACGATCTTCGCCTTCAGCTTGGCGTCCGCCATGGTCCGATCTCCAGCCCCTTCCCTGGGGTCCCGCTGATCATTGTCCTGATCAGTCATTACGATTCCCTCAATGTGTGCATAATGCGCACGCGCGCGGCCGATATCAACGGCCTGCGGCGCCGCACCCTTCCACCGGGTTGGGAACGGCGTTCGCCGGTCTCCGGTTCCAACCTTTCCATTGGTTGATGGGTTTTATGATGGGTATGGACCGTAGAACCACTCAAAACTAGCGTAAATAGCGGCCTTTCGGCGGACACCCCATCCGCCACCCTGCGCCCTGCGGGCTTCGGGTGGCGCAGCCACCTGGAGACCGAAGGGCGCAGGGTGTCTCCCGAAGCCTTGGCGTAGGGAGACTGGCGCCGGGTCCTCCCGGCCTATTTCCGCTTGCGGACGAACTCGGTGCGCAACACGAGCCCTTTGATCGTCTCGTGGCGGCAGTCGATCTCCTCGACATTGTCGGTGAGACGGATCGACTTGATGACCGTGCCCTGCTTCAGGGTCTGGTTGGCGCCCTTCACCTTCAGATCCTTGATGAGCGTGACGGAATCGCCATCGGCAAGGGCGTTCCCGGCCGCATCGCGCACCACGGCTTGCTCGCTCTTGGCGGCGGCTCCCATTTCCGCGGCCGGGCGCCATTCGCCGGTCGCTTCGTCGTATACATATGCGTCGTTCTCGTGGGCCATGTCGCGCCTCGATAGCAGAGCCGTTTCTCTCTTCACGGGTCGCTTAAACCACCCGCTGCCCGCGCGCCATACCGGCGGGCGGTGACAAGGCGTCGCACGCACGCCCGAGGTCTCGGAACCAAGCCCCCGTTCCGCTGTTCTTCCAGCAGTGCCGAGAAAATCGGATCTTCTGAGGAGGGAATCGTGTTGCGCAATCGGACCAATTTCTGGCGGATCGCCAGCGCGGCGCTGGTCGCCGGCGCCCTGTCGGCTTGCTCCGTCGTCGAAGGCAAGCAGAGCGGCGAAGAGTATATGGATGACGCGAGCATCACCACGCGGGTGAAGACACAGCTCGCCTCGGATGTCGGCTTGACGCCGGCCAACCAGATCAGCGTCGAGACCTCGAACCGCATCGTGCAATTGAGCGGCTTCGTGGACTCCGCCGCGCACAAGGCGCAGGCCGAAAGCGTCGCCCGCGGCGTGAAGGGCGTCGAAGGCGTCGAGAACGACATCATCATCCAGCCTTCGAACTAGAGCCGCGGCAACGCGGCATCGCGAGAACCCCGCCGCATTCCGGCGGGGTTTTTGTTTGGACGGTTCTTTGCTAGCCTCGGTCCCGGGGAGCGTCCAAATGTACGAAATCGATCCGACCCGGCTGGATCTGGCCGAGGAGTTTCGCAAGCAGCCCTACGGCCGCCACAGCGCCGAGCTGCAGCGCGTCCTCAATCGCATGCGCACCGAGCCTTTCGAGGGCCATTACGTGCTGCTGCGCGACGGACGCTTCGGTCCCTGGCGCTTGGGGACATTCGGCGCGACCCCGGCCGACCCGATCACGCCGACCGGCCATGTCTTCAAGTCGGTGCGCGAGGCCGAATGGGTGGTCTTCAAGCTGCGCTGGAAACGCCTGACCGGCCAGGACCTGCCGCTGGATTGACCGCATGCTGAAGATCGTCGGCTACACCGACCGCCCCTCGGTCCGTCCTGGAGAGAGCGTCGCCTTCAAGGTCAGCTGCGAAGGCGGCGCGTTGGAATATGACGCGGAGATCGTGCGTCTGATCTGCGGCGACGACAGCCCGCATGGACCCGGCTTCAAGGCGGAGTCGGTCACGGCCTCGGTCAACGGCCGCTATCCGGGGCGGCAGCAGCGCATCAACATCGGCTCCTTCGGCTATGTCGAACGCGGGTTCGTCACGCATGATCATTACGGCGGGTTCACCCTCGCCGTACTCATTCAGCCGACCTGGCTGACGAAGAAAGACGATCAAACACTGCTGGCTTGTCGCGCGATCGATGTGACGGGTCGTCCCGGCTGGTCCTTGCTGCTTGATTCTGCGGCACGTCCGGTTTTCGAGCTTTCAAACGAGCCACATGAATTTTCGATCATCTTGGATCGCGCGGTTCCTGAGAAACGCTGGTCGCTCATCATCGTCGCCGTGGCCGGATCCAGCGTGACGATTTCTCATCGCCTGCTCAAACCGTTGCCAAACGAAGAGGCTGTTTCGTCCAAGGCGGCCCCTTTTCCATTCGCGATCCCGCAAACTCGCGGATTGCCGGTCACGATTGCAGCAGAACTTGCTTCGGTGCAAGGAGAGCGACTCTTCACCACCCGGCATTACGACGGGAAGATCGAAAGCCCGCTGATCCGTCCCTGGATCAACGACCCTCAATCGGTTGGCACGATCGACTCCCTGTTTGCTGGTTGCTATGCGCGATGGGATTTCTCTCAGAGCATTGGCAACCAAGACATCGTCGATGCTTCCGGCCACGGCCGTCACGGACGGCTGGTCAATCTCCCAACCCGCGCCGTCACCGGCCACAACTGGAAGAGCCAGGCTTTGCGGTGGTCGGACCGTCCCGATCTCTACGGTGCCATCCATTTCCACTGTGACGATCTCCACGACATGCAGTGGGAGACCGACTTCAGCTGGACCATCCCGGCCGATCTAAAGAGCGGTGTCTATGCCGCGCGCGTGAGCTGTGCCGATGGTGGCGAGGACTACCTCCCCTTTTTCGTCCTTCCTGCGAAGTCGGGCGTGAAGGCCCCGGTTGCCTTCCTCGCTTCCACCTTCACTTTCCTGGCCTATGCCAATAGCCATCACGGCTACGAGGACGCGCTGTCCGAGGTCTGCTACGGCGCGCTGCTGGAACTCGGGCCGACCGAGCAGTTCCTGAAGGAGCGCCGCGACTTCGGCATCTCGCTCTATGACCGGCATCGCGACGGCAGCGGCGGGGTCTATTCCTCCTGGCACCGGCCGATCCTCAACACGCGTCCGAAACGCGCGCTCTGGAACTTCAACGCCGATCTTCATGTCGTCGATTGGCTGACCGCGATCGGCCAGAAATTCGACATCATCACCGATGATGCGCTTCACGCGGAGGGCGAGGCGCTGCTCCGCGACTACGCCTGCGTCATCGCCGGCAGCCACCCGGAATATCACACCGCGCGGATGCTGGACGCCTTCGAGGATTATCTGCAGAAGCGCGGCCGCCTGATGTATCTCGGCGGCAACGGCTTCTACTGGCGGGTGGCCACCCATACCGATCTGCCCGGCGTCATCGAAGTGCGGCGCGGCGAGGCCGGCACGCGCTGCTTCGAGCTCCCGCCCGGAGAGCGCTTCCACAGCTTCGACGGCGCCTTCGGCGGGCTCTGGCGCTCCAACGGCCGCGCGCCGCAAGCGCTGGTCGGCGTCGGCTTCGTCGCCGAAGGCTTCGACGAGAACTCGCACTTCGTGCGCACCGAGCAGAGCTTCGATCCCCGCGCCGCCTTCATCTTCGAAGGCGTCGGCCGCGACGAGAAGATCGGCGACTTCGGCGTGCTCGGCGGCGCCGCCGGATACGAGCTGGATGCCGCCGACCCCGAGCTCGGCTCGCCGGAACATGCTCTGGTGCTGGCGCGCTCGGTCGGGCATTCGAATGTGTTCCTGCTGACGCCGGAGGAGATGCTGGCGGGCTTTCCCGGCGCGGATGCGATCGAGCACCCCAAAGTGCGGGCCGAGATGGTCTATTTCGAGACCGGCGCCGACGGCGCCGTCTTCTCAACCGGTTCGATCACCTGGGCCGCGTCGCTCTCCCATAACGGCTATGACAACAATGTCGCCCGCATAACCGGCAATGTCCTGCGCCGCTTCATCAACCCGCGCCCGCTTTTGACCAGCACATCCCGATAGGCCGCCGCCGTCTCGTTGTGTTACCGTCGGCGCGGGGGAGACGCTGATTCGGCAGCGGGGAGAAGTGCATGTCCGACAGCTTCGAGACCTTCGACCCTGCGTCCGGCCTGCCGCCGATGCGTTCCGGCCGTTGCGCCGCCTTCATGGCATACTGGAATGGGCTGCGCGGCGCGCGGCCTTTTCCCAGCCGCGACGAGATCGATCCGGGTGCCATCAAGAAACTCCTGCCGCATGTCATGCTGACCGCGATCGAATACGACCCGTTCCGCGTCTTCTATCGCCTGGTCGGGACCGAGATCGTGCGCTTCGCCAAGTTCGACTTCACCAACTGCTATGCGGATTCGCTGCAGTTCCAGGACACCGAAGGGGCCGACTGGGCGCAGTTCTATCGCACCGTGGTCGAGGCGCGCCGGCCCGGCCTCGGCCTCTCGCATTGGACCGTCGCCGGCGACCTGCAGCGCTGGATCGAGTTTGTCATCTGCCCGCTCTCGAGCGACGGCAGGGTGATCGACCGCTGTATCGCCGTGGAGGATTACGAACACTTGAACATCGTCGAGATCGATACCCTGCCGCCGGTCTCGACCCAATAGGCCGATTTCCATCTTGCCGAGCCCCGATTTCCGCCTTGCGGAGCATTGGGGGCCCGGCGCAGAATCCCGACCAGGAACCCACGGCATGCATCTGGAAATCTTCTCCGACACGATCTGCCCCTGGTGCTACATCGGCAAGCGCCGGCTGGAACGCGCCCTGAAGGCGCGGCCGATGCCCGGGCTCTCGGTGCGCTGGCGGGCCTTCCAGCTCAACCCCGGCATGCCGAACGGCGGGATGGACCGCCAGCAATACCTCGCCGCGAAATTCGGCAGCGCCGAGCGCGCCAGCCGGCTCTATGACACGGTGACCAGGGTCGGCGCCGAGGAAGGCATCCGCTTTCGCTTCGAGCGCATCAGCCGCACGCCCAACACAATGCGCTCGCACCGCCTGCTGGCGCTGGGCGGCCAGCACGGCATCCAGAGCGCCCTGCTCGACCGGTTGTTCGCCGCCTATTTCACCGAAGGCCGCGACACCGGCTCGGCCGAGACCCTGCTCGAGATCGGCCTCGCCGCCGGCCTGCCCAAGCCCGAGATCGAAGCCGCCCTCGCTGAAGACAGCCCGATCGGCACCACCTTGGCGGAGGATTTCCTCGCCAGGCGTCAGGGCATCAACGGCGTCCCCTACTTCGTCTTCAACGGCCGCTTCGGCTTGTCGGGCGCCCAGGAGCCGGAGGCGCTCTACCACATGTTCGACCTGGCGCGCGAAGACGACGCGCTGGTCCGGGTCTAAGCCGCCAGCGCCGCCAGGTTCTTCACCAGCTTCTCGACACCGTTGACCCGGGCCTTGGGTTCCGGCCAGTCCTGCTTGCAGACCAGGCGCTGGTCCGGGCGGATGCTGAACAACCGCGCGTGCTTGGTGATGAAGCCGACCAGCTTCTCAGGCTGCGCGAAGCGGTTCTGCCGGAACTGCAGCACGGCGCCCTTCGGTCCCGCTTCCACCTTCTCGACGCCCGCGCGCCGGCAGAGCCGCTTGATCGCCACGATGCCGAGCAGGTTCTCGACCTCGACCGGCAAGGGGCCGAAGCGATCGATGAGCTCGGCCGCGAAGGCTTCCGCCTCCTCGTCGCTCTCCAGCACCGCGATGCGGCGATAGAGTCCCAGCCGCACCGAGAGATCGGTGACGTAATTCTCCGGGATCAGCACCGAGGTGCCGATGTTGATCTGCGGCTGCCAGTCGCGCTGTGCCGCCTGGCGATCGCCGCGGGCCTCGCGCACCGCCTCTTCCAGCAGTTGCTGATAGAGCTCGACGCCGACCTCGCGCACGTGTCCCGACTGCTCGTCGCCCAGCAGGTTGCCGGCGCCGCGGATGTCGAGATCGTGGCTGGCCAGGCTGAAACCCGCGCCCAGCTGGTCGAGCGTCTGCATCACTTCCAAGCGCCGGTCGGCATCGGCGGTCAGCGCCTTGCCCGGCGGCGTGGTGAGATAGCAGTAGCCGCGCAGCTTGGCGCGGCCGATCCGGCCCCGAAGCTGGTAGAGCTGCGCCAGGCCGAACATGTCGGCGCGGTGCATGATCATGGTGTTGGCGTTCGGAATGTCGAGGCCGCTCTCGATGATGTTGGTCGAGAGCAGCATGTCGTATTGCCGATCGTAGAAAGCGGTCATCGCCGTCTCGAGCTGGGTCGGCGACATTCTGCCGTGGGCGATGACCAGCTTGATCTCCGGCACCAGCTTGCGGATCCGCTCGGCCAGGGCGTCCAGGTCCTCGACCCGCGGGCAGACATAGAAGACCTGGCCGCCGCGGAACTGCTCGCGCAGGATCGCCTCGCGCACGATCACCGGATCGTAGGGCAGCACGAAGGTGCGGATCGCCAGCCGGTCGACCGGCGCCGTGGTGATCAGGCTCATCTCGCGGATGCCGGTCAAGGCGAGTTGGAGCGTGCGCGGGATCGGGGTCGCGGTCAGGGTCAGCACATGGATGTCGCCGCGCATTTCCTTGAGACGCTCTTTCTGCGTCACGCCGAAATGCTGCTCCTCGTCGACGATCACCAGGCCGAGATCCGAGAACTCGATCGATTTCGCCAGCACCGCATGGGTACCGATCACGATATCGACCTTGCCCTCTTTCAGCGCCGCCTTGGTCTCGTTCGCGTCCTTGGTGCTGACCAGGCGGGAGAGCTGCCGGACCTGGACCGGGAAGCCCTTGAAGCGCTCGGTGAAGTTCCGGAAATGCTGGCGGCAGAGCAATGTGGTCGGCGTCACGATCGCGACCTGACGCCCGCCCATCGCCACGGTGAAGGCGGCGCGCAAGGCGACCTCGGTCTTGCCGAAGCCGACGTCGCCGCAGACCAGCCGGTCCATCGGCTTGCCCGAGGCGAGATCCATCAAGACCTCGTCGATCGCTTTCAGCTGGTCCTCGGTCTCGGCATAGGGGAAGCGGGCACAGAACTCATCGTAGAGTCCTTCCGGCCGCTGCATCGGCTCGGTCTCGCGGATCGCGCGCTGGGCGGCGATCTTCATCAGCTGCTGCGCGATGTCCTTGATCCGCTGCTTGACCCGCGCCTTGCGGTTCTGCCAGGCGGCCGAGCCCAGCTTGTCGAGCGCGACGATCGCATCCTCGCCGCCGTAGCGGGAGATGACTTCGATATTCTCGACCGGCACGAACAGCTTGTCGTTGCCTTCGTAGATCAGGCGCAGGCAGTCATGCGGCGCGCCGCCGACATCCAGGGTCTCCAGCCCCTCGTAGCGCCCGACGCCATGGTCGTTGTGCACGACGTAGTCGCCGGCATGGAAGTTGGAGAGCTCGGCCAGGAAGGTCTCGCTCTTCTTCTTTCGGCTGATGGCCCGCGTCATGCGGTCGCCGAGGATGTCCTGCTCGGTCACGACCAGCAGGTCATCGGTCGAGAAGCCGGTCGGCTGGTTCAGCACCGCGCGGGCGACGACACTGGGTTCGAGCTTGGCCAGATCATCCGCATGCTCGACCGGCTGCGGGCTGGGCAGGCCGTGATCCTTGAGCAGCCCGGAGAGTCGCTCGATGGCGCCGTTGCTGCTGGCGGTCAGCAGCACGCGCCGCCCGCCGGCGAGCTCCGGCCGCAGCTTCTGCGCCACCGCGTCGTAGAGATTGATGTCCGGATTGGTCCGCGCCTCGGCGAAGCTGAGGCCCGCCCGGCCGCCGGCATCGACCCAACCGGCGCTTTCCGGATGGCGATGATGGTTGAAGCCCAGCACCGGCCGGCCCTTCTGCATCTGGTGCCAGCCGTTTTCCGCGAGGTAGAGCCGCGCCGGTTCCAGCGGCCGATAGGGCGCCGCCCCGCTCTCCTTCTCCGCGCGCTGCAGATCGGTGCGGGCCTGGTAGAAGTCGGCGATCATCTCCAGCCGCGCGGTCTTGGCCTCCTCGAACTGGTGGTCGAGGGTGAGCACGGCATCCGGCAGATAGGCGGTCAGCGGCACCAGCTCGGCGAGGAACAGCGGCAGCCAGTGCTCCATGCCGGGATATTGCCGGCCGGCGCTGATCGCCTCGTAGAGCGGGTCGTCGCTGACATTGCCGAAGGTGTTGCGGTAGTTGGTGCGGAAGCGCTCGATCGCCGCCGGGTTGAGCGTCACCTCGTTGACCGGCTTCAGCACGAAGCGCTCGAGCTTCTCCTGGCTGCGCTGGGAAAGCGCATCGAACAGCCGGAGCTCCTCGATCTCGTCGCCGAAGAAGTCCACCCGCAGCGGGCTGGGCGCTCCCGGCGGATAGAGGTCGACGATGCCGCCGCGGACCGCGAACTCGCCCGGCTCGCCGACCGTGCCGGAGCGGAGATAGCCGTTGCCCAGCAGGTATTCGATCAGCTGCTGCTGGCTCAAGGTCTGGCCGCGCCGCAATTCCTGCGCCGCCGCGGCGAAGGTGCCCGGCGCCGGCACCCGCTGCAGGATCGCCGCGACCGTCGTCACCACGATCGGTTTGCGGGAGTCTTCCGGCAGATGCGCGAGGTCGGTCAGCGCATCGACCCGGCGGGCCAGGATGTCGCGGTGGGGTGAAACCCGGTCATAGGGCAGGCAATCCCAGGCCGGAAACGCCACCACGCGCTGCTTGGGGGCGAAGAATTCCAGGGCGTCGGCCAGGCGCTGCAGCCGCACATCGTCGACGGCGACATGCAGCACGCCGCCGGGATGCGCCTCGGCCAAGGCGGCGATCAGCTGGGCGTCGCGGCCTTCCGGAACGCCCCCCACCTTCAAAGGAGTGGCGTTGAGGCGGCCGGAATCCGGCAATTCAAAGGGCAGTTTTTTCACGGTTGGTGAAGTCGAGGAGAAGTCCAGTGACAGGGTTTTGCAGCCGGGCCGGCAGGGGCACGCGCCCGACGAGCCAGTCGTATATATCGGGGTCCGGCTCCCCCAGCAACACGGCGAATTGCTGCAGCGCCGCCATGTGGAATTGGCTGAGATGGGCCTCGGCAAACCGCCCCAGGATCAGGTCGAGTTCCTTCACCCCGCGGTGCTTGCTCTGGAACAGCAGCCGCCGGCGCAGGCCTGCCTCATCCGCTGAAATCTGGTCTCCGGTCATGGTTTCGTTATACCTTGCCCACCCTTGGAAGCCACCGGAGAAGCCCTTGCGGCCGCAGATTCTGTTTCCCCTGTTCGCCGCGGTGACCAGTCTCCCGGGAATCGGCCCGCGATTCGGGAAACTGCTGGAGAAGCTCTGCGGCCCTCATGTGGTCTCGCTGCTCTGGCACCTGCCGACCAGCCTGGTGGACCGCAGCGCCGAGCCGGACCTCGAGCACGCGGTCGAGGGCAGCATCATCACCGCCGTGGTGAAGCCGCTGGCGCACATCCCGCCCAACAACCCACGCCAGCCCTACCGCGTCTCCTGCGTCAACGACACTGGCGATCTCGACCTGGTCTTCTTCAAGGCCCAGGCCGACTACCTGAAGAAGATCCTTCCCGTCGGCGAACTGCGTGTGGTCAGCGGCCGGATCGACCGCTACGGACGCACGCCCAACATGGTGCATCCGGACTACATCCTCCCGGTCAGCCGCCGCGACGAGATTCCGCGCTTCGAGCCGGTCTATCCGATGACCGCCGGCCTGCCCGGCAAGGTCTTGGTGAAGGCCGTGCGCGCGGCCTTGGAGGACTTGCCCGATCCGGCCGAATGGGCCGACGCGCATCTGGTCAAGCGCCATGGCTGGCCGGACTGGGACGACGCCGTGCGCGCCGTCCACAACCCCAAGACCCACGGCGACCTCGATCCCGCGACCCCGGCCCGCGCCCGCCTCGCCTATGACGAGTTGCTGGCGAACCAGCTCGCCCTTGCGCTGACCCGCCAGCACAACCGCCGCCTCCCCGGCCGTCCCAGCACCGGCAACGGCAAGCTGCGCGACAAGGTGCTGAAGGCCCTGCCCTATCGCCTGACCGGATCGCAGACCATGGCGGTGGCGGAGATCGAAGGCGACATGGCGGGCTCCCATAGGATGCTCCGCTTGCTGCAGGGCGATGTCGGCAGCGGCAAGACCGTGGTCGCGCTCATGGCGATGCTGGTCGCGGTCGAGGCCGGCGGCCAGGCGGCACTGCTCGCCCCGACCGATATTCTCGCGCGGCAGCATCTCGCCACCTTGCGCCCGCTCTGCGCTGCCGCGGGCATCAACGTCGTGCTCCTGACCGGCCGCGAGAAGGGCAAGAGCCGCGACGCCATCCTGAAAGACCTCGCCGACGGCGCGCTGAAGCTGATCGTCGGGACCCATGCGCTGGTGCAGTCCGACATCGCCTTCGCCGATCTGCGCCTCGCGGTGATCGACGAGCAGCATCGCTTCGGGGTGCAGCAGCGCATCGCGCTCGCGGAAAAGGGCAAGGGCGTCGATCTCCTGGTCATGACCGCGACGCCGATCCCCCGCACCTTGATGCTGACCGCTTACGGCGACATCGATGTCTCGCGCCTGACCGAAAAGCCGATCGGCCGCCAGCCGATCGACACCCGCGTGCTGCCCGTCGAGCGCCAGGAGGAGATCATCCCCGCCTTGAAACGCGCCATCGCCGGCGGTGCGCGCGTCTACTGGATCTGCCCGCTGGTCGAGGAATCCGAAGACATCGAGAAATCCGATCTCGCCGCGGCCACGGCCCGCCATCGCGCGCTCTCGGAGATCTTCGGCAAGCGCGTCGGCCTCGCCCACGGCAAGCAGAAGGCCCAGGACCGCGACCAGGCGATGGCCGATTTCGCCGCCGGCCGAATCGACATCCTGGTCGCAACCATCGTGGTCGAAGTCGGCGTCGACGTGCCGGAAGCGACGGTCATGGTGATCGAGCATGCCGAACGCTTCGGCCTCGCGCAGCTGCATCAGCTGCGCGGCCGGGTCGGCCGCGGCGAGGGCAAGTCGAGTTGCCTCTTGCTCTATCAGGGCCCGCTCACCGAGACCGCGAAGTCGCGGCTGCAGATCATGCGCGATACCGATGACGGCTTCCGCATAGCTGAGGAGGACCTGAAGCTGCGCGGCGGCGGCGAGGTGCTCGGCACCCGCCAGAGCGGCCTGCCGGACTTCCGGCTGGTCGATCTCGCCGCGCATGGCGACTTGATCCCGGTCGCCCGCGACGACGCCAAGCTCGCGCTCGAGCAGGACCCCGAGCTGGTCGGCGATCGCGGCCGCGCGCTCCGCGTCCTGCTCTACTTGTTTGAGCGGGATTCCGTGGTGAGGACGTTGCGCTCCGGCTGATCCGCTTCCACCTGCGGCACCGGCGGCAGGACCAGCCCCAGCGAGATCACCAGCTTGATCCCGTCTTCTACCGACATGTTGAGGATATGCACCTCATGCCGCGGGATGAACATGAGAAAGCCCGAGGTCGGGTTCGGCGTGGTCGGCACGAAGACGTTGACCATCTCCTCGCCGGTCAGCGCCTCGAACTCCTTCGCCGTGGTGCCGGTGATGAAGCCGACCGTCCAGCTGCCCTTGCGCGGGTACTCGACCAGGGCGCATTCGCGAAAGGCCTGAGCCCGGTTGGCGAGCGCGGTCTCGGTCACCTGCTTGATCAGGTTGTAGATGGTGCGCACGATCGGCAGGCGGTTGACCACCGCCTCCAGCAGCTGCCGCATCAACCGCCCGAGCAGTCCGGCGGTGATCGCCCCGATCAGCGTGATCCCGACCAGCGCGATGATGAGACCGATGCCCGGTATGCTGAACGGCAGGTAGGTCTCCGGGTTGTATTCCGGGGGCAGCAGCGAGAACACGCCTTCATCGACCCAGGTGATGAAGCGCCAGGCGATATAGAGCGTCAGGCAGACCGGCGCGGTCGCCAGGATGCCGGCCAGGAAGTAGTTGCGCAGCCGAGCGCCGAAGCCCATCCGCGGACCGCCGGGCCGACGTGGATCATGCGCGAAGACCTTGCCCATTCCATCTCCTGAACCCGGCCCGACTCCGGCGCGCGAATCCGAGCCACACAGCGGCCCGGTCATGAAACATCACTGGTCATTCCGGCGCAACTTAGCCAATAATTCCTGTCTAAGCTTCGCGGCAGGCGCGTCGGGGATGGCAGAGCACGAGTGGATGGAAGGCGTGGTCTGCTTCGTGGACCGCGCCGAGATCAAGTCCGGCATGATCGCCGCGGTCCAGGCCAAGTGGAACGCGGTGCGCGGGACGCGCGAGTTTCTGACCCGCCGCGACATCGATCCGATCGAGTTCCAGGCCTGGCTCCCCTATCTCTCCCTGGTGGAGATCCACGCCGGCGAGGCCGGCGCGGCGCCCCGCATCCGCTACCGTCTGGTCGGCACCGAGGTGGCGCGCTTCGCGAGCCATGACTTCAGCAACACCTGGCTGGACGAGACCGGGTGGGATCCAAAGATCATCGCGGTCAATCTGGCGCTCTACCGGCGGGTCTGGGAGACGCGGCAGCCGGTGTTCGGCCTCTCCCTGGTCGATTGGGACAAGCGCCAAAAATACAGTTTCGAATGGGGGTTGTTTCCGCTATCTGAGGACGGTCATGACATCAACGGTTGCCTCAGCGTGGACGACTTCACCGGCATTGCCGGGCGGACCCACATGCTGCGCTGAGCGCGCGAAAGGATAAGTATGCGTCTGATTCTCGCGGCCTTCTCCGCCGCGGCTCTGCTGCTCGGTGCGCAGGCGGTCTACGCCCAGGACGACGACAGCGATCCCGGCACCGACGCCTTCAACCAGGGCGATTACGGCGCGGCGTTCCAGGCCTGGGAGGCCAAGGCTAACCAGGGCGATCCCGATGCCATGACCAAGATCGCCCAGCTCTACGAGATCGGCTATGGCACCAAGCGCGACTTCGCCAAGGCGGCCGAATGGTACGAAAAGGCGGCCCAGCTCGGCTTCGTCGTCGCCCAGCACAATCTCGCCAACCTCTACTATGACGGCCGGGGCGTCTCGCGCGACAAGAAGCAGGCGGCGCGCTGGTACACCGCCGCCGCCCAGGGCGGCCATGCCAAGTCGCAATACTATCTCGCGCAGATGTATTTCGACGGCGACGGCATCGACGCGAACAAGGAGAACGGCTTCGCCTGGCTGCAGAAGGCCTCGGATCAAGGCATGCCGGAAGCGCAGTACGAACTTGGCCGCCGGCTGGTTTTCGGCGACGACATTGCGGCCGATCCGACCAAAGGCGCCGAGCTGGTCCTGAAGTCCGCCGAGCAGCGCTACGTCAAGGCGCAGATCCTGATCGCCGACTTCTACTGGAAAGGCCGCGGCGTCGCCAAGAACCAGATCGAGGCCTATGTCTGGGCGGCGCAAGCGAAGGACGCCGCCAAGGGCCGCGACGTGAAGCGCGCCAACGATCTCTACGAGGACGTCAAGTCCGGCATGAACGGCGACCAGATCAAGGCCGCCGAGATCGAGCTCATGGCGGTCAGCCCGAAGAAGAAAAAGAAGAACGGCAGCGACGACGAAGATGGCGGCAGCAGCGGCAACGACGAAACCGATACCGGCACGACCGACTGATCCGGTCTAGTACACCGCGCCGGCCCGGGTCGCCTGCAGCTTCGCCAGCGTGTCCGCGGTCGACAACACGTCCTCAGCCTTCGGATCGTACTCGGGGTAGAACGTCACCGTCAGCGTGATCTCGGCGCGGGCGGTGGCGCTGCGCACCTGCTGCTGGGTGTAGGGAAACGGACCGCCGTAGCCGCCGTACAGGAACGCTCGGTGTCGACGGCCGGGCCAGAATGGATCGTCGTAGGGATCCCAGAACGGGTCGTAGAACGGGCTGGGGCGATAGTAGGTGCGCCGCTGCACCTCGATGTCGCTGTTGCGCCGCTCGTTGTCGATCTTGAAGGCCGCCTGCCCGCGCTCCTGCGCGATCTGCGCCGCGCGCCACAGCGCGAGGTCGTGGGCCTTGTCGAGCTCCATCTTGGTGCGGACATCCTCACGCGGATTTGACACGTCAACCAGCACCGCGTCGCCACGATAGGTCACTTCCACCCGATCGGGCCCGAGATCCTTCGAGGAATATCCGAAATCGCCGCTGGTCCCCAGTGCGACCATGGCGGGCCGCGGCGGCGCCGGCGCGGCGCAAGCAGCCAGGGAAATCAGCAGGACTGCGGTCAGAACGCGCAGCATGGTTCAGGTCCCGATGCTCACCACTGGATAGTTAGGCATTCGGCTGGCCCGGCGCCAGTGTGACCTTCGGCCCTATCGCCAGAGCGCCTTGGGGTCGTTGAGCACCACCGGGTTGAGGGCGAGGCAATACTGGCCGCGATGCCAGACCATGCGGCAGGTCTTCCCCGCATCATCCCCGCTCAACCCCACCAGCAAGGCCGCATACTTCTTCGACCCTTCGACTTGGCGCAGCACGATGGTAGGCCGGCCTTTGAGGTCGCCCTTCATCCTCTGCTTCATGTCGGCGATGGTCTGCTGGGCCTTTTTCTGGTCCGGGAAGGCGCCGAAAATGATGCCCCAGCCCGGGAGCCGGCTCGGCGTCGCATTGCCGTCGCTGTCGACCGAATCCGTCGCGGCGCATTCCGAGCCGTTGAGCACGACCGGCGGCGTGCCGGTATCCAGCGCCGCCGGGATCATCGCGATATTGGAGAAGGTGGACGGCACCGTTTCGCCGCCGGCGAAGCCGCTGTCGAGCAGCTTCTTGATCTTCGCGGCGCGGTCATTGCGATCATGGGCGCCGAGCAGCACCGCCACCAGCCGGCGATCGTCGCGCAGCGCCGAGCCGATCACGTTGTAGCCGGAGCCGCAGGTGAAGCCGGTCTTCATGCCGTCCGCACCTGGATAGCCGGTGAGCAGCGCGTTGACCGTCGGCAAGGTGCGGCTCCCGACCGTCGCCTGGCGATCGCCGAACAGAGCATAGCGGTCGGGGAAATCATGGATCACATGCAGCGCCAGCACCGCCATGTCGCGCGCGGTGGTGATCTGTCCGTCATTGGGCAGGCCGGTCGCGTTCTGGTAGCGGGTGCCGATCATGCCGAGCTTCTGCGCGGCGGCATTCATGCGGCCGACGAAGCCGGACTCGCTGCCGCCGACCTGCTCGGCCAGGGCCACCGCCGCGTCATTCGCCGAGGTGACCAGCATCGCCGAAAGCGCCTGCTTCACGGTCAGTTTCTGGCCCTTTTTCAGCCCGAACTTGGTGGGCGGCTGGCCGGCGGCTTCGGCGGACACGGTGATTTGCGTATCCATCGACAGCCGGCCCGCCTTGACCTCGTCGAACACGACGAAGGCGGTCATCAATTTCGTTAAGGAAGCCGGATACCAGGCCGCGTTGGCCCGGTTGGCGACCAGAATCTGGCCGGTCTCGGCATCGACCACCAGGCCGGCCGGCTTGGTCCCGTCAGCTTGTGCACAGGTGACCGGCGTTCCTAGCCCCGCCGTCCCGCAAACTGCGAGAACAAATGCAAGAATCGCTTTGCGCATAGGCCCTTCGGTGGTCAAATCCCCGCCAGGAATACTAAGAGTTCGTCGCAGGGAAGTCTTATGGGTTCGGGGAGAAACTTGCGCAAGCTGGTGTGCGCGTCGGCATTATTGCTGACCGCCATGGTCGGGGCAATCCGACTCGGCATTGCGCCTGCTGAGGCCGACTACCAACAGGGTGTGGACGCCTATCAGGCGGGCGACTACCGCGGTGCCTACGAGGC
Source organism: Dongia sp. (assembly GCF_041905885.1). NCBI lineage: Bacteria > Pseudomonadati > Pseudomonadota > Alphaproteobacteria > Rhodospirillales > Dongiaceae > Dongia > Dongia sp. The sequence goes on from NZ_JAYRKD010000014.1 coordinate 88,759, forward strand.
CTGGCAACCCCTGGCCCAGGAAGGCGACGCCACCGCCCAGAACGCATTGGGCGCCCTTTACGACCACGGACTCGGCGTTCCCCAGGACGATGTGAAGGCGGCCTATTGGTACGAAAAGGCCGCCAAGCAGGATTTCCCGCTGGCGATGCGCAATCTCGGCACGCTCTATGCCAACGGCAACGGCGTGCCGCGCGACGACGACCAGGCCCGCTTCTGGCTGCAGAAGGCCGCCGATGCCGGCGACGCGCAGGCGGCCAAGCGTCTCGAAGCCCTCACCCGCGCGGTACCTCCGGCGCCGGCCGCTTCCGGATCCGCCACGAGTTTTCCCTCAGAGACGCCGGCGCAATCCGCGGTCCAGCCGCAACAGCCGGAAACGCCGCAACCGAGTGCGACCGCCGATGCGGGTGCAGCATCGACCGAGGCCGGCGCACCGCCGCCCTCCGGCGTGTTCGAGGCGGCGCCTGAAGTTCCGCCCGCGGTCACAACCGCACCGACGACCGACAGCGCGCCGGTTTCAGCCGAAGCGACGACCACTGAAACGCCGCTCGCGGAGCCATCGGCTTCGACCGCAGAGCCGACGCCGACGCCGACGCCGGAGGTTGCCGCTGTGGCGCCGGCCCCGACACCGGTGGTCGCGACCAATGAAAGCGGCCTGCCGAAATCGACCGCGGCGCAGCCGGAATCCAACAAGAGCAAGAAGGCGACGCCGACGCCGGCTCCCGCCGAGATGACGGCGACAGCGACGCCTGCGCCGGCCATAGCGAGTTCAGATCCGATGACGCCGGCCTCGTCGACCACCGAGGCGATGACGACCAAGACCGAGCCGCTGCAACTCGCACCCGCCCCGGAGCCATCGGCAGAGCCCAGCACCGCGGCGACCACGCCACCAGCGGCCGAAGCAATGGTCGCGGAATCCGCGCCGCCCGCAATGGAGACGACACCGCCGGCAGCTGAAGCGACGACGCTGCCCGCGACCACGACGCCCGCCTCGACCACACCGGCGGCGAGCACCGAAGTCGCCGCGACCGAGCCACAGCCGGAAGCCGAGACCTTGCCGGCGACGACCGAGCCCGCTGCGGCGACCGAAGCCACGCCGGCGCCGACAACCGAGCCCGCGAGCACCGAGGCGACGGCCACAGCCGAACCCATGGCGCCCGCGACACTGCCGGTGCAGACGGCTGCCGTCGTCGCGCCCCCGCCGCCCCCGCTGCCGAACTGGCTGCTGGGCGAGTGGCAGGGCCCGACCCAGGGCTGTCCGCCGGGCGGCGGCGTCAGCTTCGAAGAGGCCAAGGCGGTGGTCTATTCCCAGGGCAAGGTCGAGTCGACCTTCCCGGTCGCCTACCGCGTCGAACCCGGCAGCGTGACGGTGTCGACGGTCGGTCCCGATGGCATCACCCAGGACTTCGTCTATCAGAAGACCGGCGCGAACAGCATGATCATCGTCCAGATTCCGCCGACCACGTCGCGCGCGGTTCTGGGCGTCGCGCACCGCCGCTGCGGCGTGGCGAAGGCCCAAGAGGCGCAGATGATGGCGCCCGCCGCCGTCTATCCTGGATTGACGCCGGATGTCAGCGACAACCAGCCGACGCCCAAGCAGTCGGCGGAGAGCTATGCCGAAGCCGCGGCGATCGCCGGCGCGCCGTCCGCTGCGGTCACCGAACTGCCGAAGACCACCAAGCCCGCTGCGGTGCCAGAGGTTGAGCCTGCGGTTGAGCCAGAGGTCGCCCCTGCGGTCGAGCCGACACCGGAGCCTGAAGCGGCGGCGCCTGCGACCACCGAGCCGATCATTCCCGAACTGAAGCCCGAAGAATCCGCTCCCGCGCAAACCGCCGAGGCTACGGCCCCGGAAGCAACCCCGGCACCGGAACCCGCGCCGACGCCTGAAACCGCCACCGCCGAAGCGCCGGCGGCCGATGCTTCGGAGACACTGTCTGACGTTCCGCCGGAAGTAACCACGCCGGAAGCGACCACGGCGGAAGCACCCACCGAGCCGGCGCTGCCCAAGTCAACCACACCGGCCAGCGTCGAAGACAAAGCGAAGAAGGCTGAAGAAGAGAAAGCCGCCGCCGAAGCTGCTGCCGCTGCGGCGACGCCCGAGCCCGTCCCGACGCCGGAACCCGAAGCTGCACCGGAGCCCGAGAGCACGCCCGAACCGGCACCCGCGACCACGACCGCCGAACCTGCGGTTCCAGAGCCCGCGCCCACCGAAACCGCAACCGCCGAACCGACGACCCCGGAGCCCGCGACCGCCGAGGCGACCACGGAACCGACCGTCACCGAGCCGACTGCGACCGAGCCGACGACACCGGCGCCGACCCAGGAAGCCGCGGTCACACCGCCCTCCCCGGCGCTCGCGGCGACGCAGCAGGAACTCGCCGAAGAAGCCTTGGCATCCGGCGATGTCGAGAAGGCGCTCTCGATCTGGGAGCCGCTGGCGAAATCCGGTGACACCGGTGTCGCGGTCAACGTCGCCGGCATGTACGAGTTCGGCAGCAAGCCGATGCAGCAGGACTACGGCAAGGCCGCCGAGTGGTACGCGATGGCGGCCGAGCAAGGCGATCCTTATGCGCAGTACAAGCTGGGCCGCGCTTATACCCGCGGCACCGGTGTCACCCGCGATGTCGTGCAGGCTTACAAGTGGCTCACCATCGCCATGCAGTCGCTTTCAAACGCCAAGGAAGGCAAGACCGGCAAGGCCAGCCGCCTGGAGATCGAAACCGGCCTCAACGACATCGTAGGCGCGATGTCCCAGGAGGAAGTCACCAAGGCCTCGCAGATGGTGAAGCAGTACAACGAGCAGCACCACATCACGGAGTGAGGCTCGACAGCGTGATGGGGCGGCTGCTAGCTTCGCTCTGAAGCAGCGCGCGCGGACGCAGCCGCGCCCCTTCCAATCGCATCCACGCCGCAGGCCGATCATGGACACGCACAACTTCGGTTTCGATTTCAACGCGCTCGCCGAGAAAGACCGCGATCACATGATCCATCCCTGGGTCGATCTCGGTCTCACCAAGACGCGCGAGCCGCTGATCGTGGTCGAGGGCGAAGGCGCCACGGTGACCGACGCCAAGGGCCATCGCATGATCGACGGCATCGGCGGCATGTGGTGCGTGAACGTAGGCTACGGCCGCAACGAGATCGCCGAGGCGATCGCCGAGCAGGCGCGCCGGCTCTGCTATTTCTCGCCCTTCGGCATCATCGCGACACCGCCTTCGATCGAGTTCGCGGCGCGCCTCGCGGAATACGCACCCGGCGACCTGAAGCATGTCTTCTTCACCACCGGCGGCTCGACGGCCGTCGATTCCGCGTTGCGCTTCGTCTCCTTCCGCAACAACTTCCTGGGCAAGCCAAAGAAGAAGCACATCATCACCCGCGAGTTCGCCTATCACGGCAGCTCGCTGCTCTCGGCCTCGGTCTCCGGCAAGCCGGCCGACCGCGGCAACATGGACCTGATCACCGACATCATCCACCACCTGCCGGTGCCCAATCCCTATCGTCGCCCGGAAGGCATGACGCTCGAGCAGTTCTGCGACGAGAAGGTCGCCGATCTCGAGAAGAAGATCCTCGAGCTCGGGCCGGAGAATGTCGCCTGCTTCATCGCCGAGCCGCTGCTCGCATCCGGCGGCGTGATCGTGCCGCCGCCCGGCTACCAGAAGCGGACCTGGGAGATCTGCCGCAAGTATGACGTGCTCTACATCTCCGATGAAGTCGTCACCGGCTTCGGCCGCCTCGGCCATGTCTTCGCCTCCAAGCCGGTCTTCGACATCGAGCCCGACATCATCACCTGCGCCAAGGGTCTCACTTCCGGCTACGTGCCGCTGGGCGCGATGCTGGTTTCCGATCGGCTGTTTGCGGAACTGACCGAGACCGCGGGCAAGGGCCAGTTCTTCGCCAACGGCTATACCTATTCGGCGCATCCGGTGGCCTGTGCCGCGGGGCTCGCCAATCTCGACATCATCGAGCGCGAGGACATCTGCGGCCGGGTGCGCGAGAACGGCCCCTATTTCCAGAAGCGGATGGCGGAACTCCTCGAGCTCGACATCGTCGGCGATGTGCGCGGCAGCCATTTCATGGTCTGCGTCGAAACCACCGCCGACAAGCAGCAGAAGCTGGCGCCGCCGGTGCAATGGGACGTCGCCTGGCGCATCTTCGAGAAGTGCCGCCCGAAGGGCCTGATGGTGCGCCCGTTGAGCCACCTGATCATTCTTTCGCCGCCCCTGGTGATCACCCGGGCCCAGATCGACGAGACCGTCGAGGTCCTGAAACAGGGCATCAAGGAAGTCTTCGACGACTTGACTCGCGAAGGATTACGGACAAAGGCTTGAGCCATCTTTCTTATGGAGAAGAACCTATGAGCATCGAGAACCCCGTCGCCCCCGGCCAGGCCTATGTGCCGCTGCGTCTCGCCGGCCGTCCGCTGGCCCTGAAGGCCCTCGTGCTCGCGCTCGGCATCGCCTTCCTGACCGCATCCTCCTGGGTGCAGGTCCCGATGTGGCCGGTGCCGATGACCATGCAGACCTTCGCCGTCCTGATGGTCGGCGCGCTCTGCGGCTGGCGCCTCGGCGTCGCGACGGTGGTCGCCTGGCTGGCCCTCGCCGTGCAGTTCCCGCTGCTCTCGGAGTTCAAGACCCTGCCGATGGTCGCGACGACTTCCGGCTATCTCGCCGCCTTCGTGATCATGGCCGGCTTCGTTGGATACATGGCTGAACGCGGCTACACCGCCCGGCCGGTCCCGGCCTTCCTGGTGCTGCTGGTCGCCGAGGTGATCTGCTTTGCCCTCGGTGTCGGCTATCTCGGCGCGGTGATCGGCTATGACAAGGCCGTGCAATACGGCCTGATGCCGTTCCTGTTCGGCGACTTCGTGAAGCTGCTGCTCGCGGTGGCCCTGCTCACCGGTCTGCGCCGGATGCTGCCGCAGCAGATCTGACGGTACGCGTCGGCTGAGACAAAGCCCCGCCGGATCTCGGATCCGGCGGGGTTTCTATTTCAGCCAGACCTCGGCGCTGGCGCTGCGGCCCAATCCATCGATCACCGTAACCCGGGCCGCGCCCTTGCCATCCGGATCCCATTCCGCCTGCCGCCGGAACGGCGGTGACTCGATCGGCTTGCCGTTGACCAGCCAGCGCAGCGGCAAGGCCCCGCCCCGTGCCGTCAGCACCAGGCTGCTGCTGGAGAGATCCAGGGTCGCGCCATCGACCGGGCTCTGGATCGCCGGGCCGGCCAGAGTCTGCGGCGATGCCCCGCTCTCCGCGCCCGGCTGCGGATCGAAGCGGCGCAGATTGACCGGCAGGTCGTTGGTGCTGCCGATGAGGGCGCCCGCCGGCGGCACCGAGGCCGCACTCTCGCCATGCGGCAGCTGGTCGAAGACCTGGAACAGGATCGGCGCCGCCGCCTCGCGGCCCATGCGCCCGGCCGAGAAGGCACCGTCCGGCCGCCCGACCCAGACGCCGACCGTATAGCGCGCGTTGACCCCGACCGCCCAGGCATCGCGGAAGCCGTAGGAGGTGCCGGTCTTGTAGGCGACCGTGCTGGCGTTGCGGCGGTTGGTGGCGGCGAGCCAGCGCTCGGGCGGCGGTGTCTCGTCCAGGATCCGGGTCACATACCAGGCGGCGAGCGGCGACATCAGTTGATGCCCCTCGCCGATCTTCTCATCGGCGCGATAGAGCAGCGGCCGTGCGATCCCGCCCTCGGCCAAGGCGGCGTAGAGCGTCACCATCCGCTCCAGGCTGGTGCCGACGCCGCCGAGCGCGATCGGCAGACCCGGCTGCGCATGCTTGTCGGGCAGGATCAGCGCAGCGCCGGCATCGCGCAGCCGCTGCGCGAAGCGCGCCGGCCCGACCCGGTCCAGCAAGGCGACTGCCGGCAGGTTGAGCGACAGCTGCAAGGCTTCCCGCGCCGTCACCTCGCCGCGATAGAGATGGTCGAAGTTCGACGGCGCGTAGTCGCCGAAGCGCATCGGCACATCCTTCACCACGGTCTCGGGATGCACGATCAGATCCTCGAAGGCCATGCCGTAGATGAAGGGCTTCAGCGCCGAGCCCGGTGAGCGGATCGCATCGACCATGTCGTTCTGCCCGAAGCGCCGGTCGTCGAAGAAATCCGCCGAGCCGAGATAGGCGACCACCCGCCGCTCGGCATTGTCGACCACCAGCGCGGCGACACCCGCACCCGGCTCCAGGGTCGCCTGCACCCGCGCCGTCATCACCTCGATCCGGCGCTGCAGGTCGGCATCGATGTTGGTCTTGATCATGAGATCGCCGGGCGACTGCAGCCGCAGCCGCAAGGCGAGATGCGGCGCCTCGTTCAGCGCCGGCAATCGCCTGCTCGGCGCGGGCTCGGCAAGGGCGCTGCTATAGATCGCCTCGTCGAGCACGCCGGCGGCCAGCATCCGCGCCAGCACCTTGTCCCGCGCCGCCTTGGCGGCTGCCGGGAAGCGATCGGGCCGCAAGGTCTCCGGCGACTGCGGCAAGGCGACCAGCAGCGCGGCCTGCGCCTCGGTCAGATGCGCCGGCTCCTTGCCGAAATAGGCCAGGCTCGCCGCCCGCACGCCTTCGAGATTGCCGCCATAGGGCGCCAAGGTCAGATAGATGCCCAGAATCTCCGGCTTGCCGAGCCGCGCCTCGAGCTGCACCGCGCGGCCCATCTCGATCAGCTTCGAGGCGAGGACCCGCGGCCGCGGCTCCAGCAGGCGCGCGGTCTGCATGCTGAGCGTGGAAGCGCCGGAGACGATCTCGCCCGCCGCGATCGCCTGCACCGCCGCGCGCGCCACGGCCAGGGGATCGACGCCGGGATGGAGATAGAAGCGCTGGTCCTCATAGGCGACCAGGAAGCGCAGGAACTTCGGATCGACCTCCTCGGGCTTGGCGGGGAAGCGCCAGGCCCCGCCTGCCGCGGAGAAGGCGCGCAGGATCTGCCCGTCCTGCGCCAGCACCATCACCGAGTGCGAACCCAGCCGCGCGAGATCGGGCGGATAGACCCGATCGAGCGCGAAGCCGCCGCAAAGCGCCGCGACCAGCAGCGCCGCCGCCGCGAGCGCGATGCGGCGGAGCCGTCTCATTGATACGCCGCCACGCTGGCCGTGCCCATCGGGCCGCGGGCGCGGAGTTCGGGTTTGTACATGTCCTCGAGCTCGACCGCCGGGGCCTTGTATTGGCCCGGCGTCACCGCCCGCAGCATATAGGCGAAGGTGAAGCCCTGCTGGTCCGGGCGGGTGTCGAAGGCGGCGATGAAGCGGTCGTCGCGGTACTCGACATAGCTGCTCTCGCCGAAAGTGCCGCCGGACAGCTCCGGCAGCCAGGCGAGATCGCCGGTGCGGCGGTTGTTGTTGAGCCGCTCGTTCTCGATCTCCAGGCCCGCCGGCAGCAGGTCGATCACCATCGCCCGGTGATTGGCCTGGTCGTTGAACTGGCCGGTGATTACCGCCACCACGATGTCGTTCTGCTTGAGCTTGGTGATATCGACCGGCTTGCCGTCGAGGGTGAAGAACTGCCGGTCGACCTCGGCGCCGTGCGACACCGCGGGCTGCGATTCAACGGGAACGCCGCTCGCCGTCGCGCGGAGATAGACCACCTGGTCGCCCTCGTTCTTGATCGCGACGTCCTGGTCGAGATCGCCGAGCCCCGCCTTCCAGAGATAGGGCGTGTCGCGATCGGCGCCCTGGCCGTTGCTCAACGCGACTTTCAGATGCGCCTGGTCCTTGGAAGTCGCATAAGCGGCGCGCAGGATCCAGGCCTGCTCCTGGGTGCTCAAGTAGCTCCGCGTGCTCATCTCGCTTGCGAGGCGGTCGAGCAGCGATGCGAGATCGGCGCCGGGCGCTTTCACCTCGACCATCAGGGCGATGATCGCGGCGCTGTCGCGCAGCCCCGAGCCATACCATTCGGAGCTGTAGTCCCAATAGCCGCGGAGCGCGCGCTCGGCATCGGTCTTGGCTTTTGCAAAGGCCTTGCCGGCGCGTTCCATGTCGCCGGTCATCGCCAAGGCGGCACCGATCTGCGCCGCCGCGATTGGGGTCGGCAGGCGATTGAGATAGGTGTCGTTGAAGTAGCGCAGATCGCTCAGGTTGGTCGCCTTGGCCTTGGCCAGCACGTAGAGCGCATAAGCGCGGGCGTTCAGGGTCTCCGGATCCTCCTGGTAATAACCGCCCATGATAAGCTGCAGGCCCTTGATGCCGTTGCGATAGCCGAGCTCCGAGACCTGATAGCCCTTCGCCTTGGCCTCGGTCAGGAAGTCCATCGCATAGGCCGAGAGCCAGCGGTCGGGCGTATCGGACGCGCTCCACAGGCCGAACTGGCCGTTGCTGCCCTCATGCTCCAGCGCGCGGTTGACCGCGTCCTGGATCCGCTCCTTGTCGCCGGCGACGCTCGCATCATCGACACCCCAGGTCGCCGCCAGCTCCTTCACATAAAGCAGCGGGAAGGCGATGCTGGTGGTTTGCTCCAGGCAGCCATAGGGGTAGTGCGAGAGATCCGAGAGCACGCGCGGCACGTCGAGATTGGGCCGCGCGCTCATGCTGGCCTGCAGCGCCGCCGTCTCCGGAAGGAACCGGGTCAGCGCGGACTTCGACAGGGTGAAGCTCTCGCCCGGCTGCAGCACCCGCGACAGGGTCTGCGACATCGGCGTCTGCGCCGGCCGTACCGGCACGGTGATGTCATGGCTCAGGTTGAAGCCGCCGGGGCCGGTGACGGTCATCGTGACCTTGCCGGTGCCGAGCGACTTGCCCAGCAGCGGGATCGCCTTCCGGACGGTATCGCCGAGCTTGAGCTCGGCGTCGAACACCGCGCCGTCGCCGAGCTGCACCGCATCGGTGGCCTCCAGCACGACGTGATAGCTGCCGGCGGCCGCATCCAGGTTCTGGATCGAGACCGAGAAGGCGCTCTGGTCGCCCGGGGCCAGGAAGCGCGGCGTCGAGCTCAGCACCACGACAGGATCGCGCACCACCAGCCCGGCCTCGGCGGAGCCGACATTGGCGCCGTCCCAGGCCACCGCCATCAGACGCAGGCGGCCGTTATAGTCGGGAATGTCGAACTTGATCGCCGCCTTGCCGGCATCGTCGAGCTTCACCAGGCCGGAGAACAGCGCGACCAGCTTCAGCTCCGGCGGCGCGCCGCGGTTGCCCAGGCCGTCCTCGTCGCCGCCTTCGCGAATCTCCCCGCGCTTGCCTTCCTTGCCGTCGATCAGCTGGCCGTAGAGATCGCGTATCTCGAGCCCGAGCCGCCGCTTGCCGAAGTAGTGATCGACCGGGTCCGGCGTCTCGAAATCGGTGAGCTGCAGAATGCCCTCATCGACCGCGGCGACGGTGAGATAGGCGGCGCCGCCCGAGAGGTTGGCGACACTGACCGGAATGCTGACGCTCTGCCGCGGCAGCACCTTGTCCGGCACGGTCATCGCGACCTCGAGCTGGCGCGGCTTCGGATCGATCGCCAGCCAGGCCGTGCCAATGGCGCGGCCCGGGCCATGTTGGTCGGCTTCACCGGGCCGGAACGCGCTGACCAGCACGTAAGCGCCGGCGCCCCAGGCGGCATCGACCTTCACCTTGATGCTGCTGCCGCCGGCCGGCACATCGACCAACCGGCTCTCCAGCACGCGGTCGGTCGCGATCGTCACCAGCGCCTGGCCGACGAAGGGCGCCTCCAGGCGTATCTCCGCCTGGTCGCCGACCTGGTAGAGCGGCTTGTCGGCGACGACCTGCATCCGATCGGGCGTGGTCGCGGTGCCGGGCTTTGCCCACCAGCCGGCATAGAAGCGTACCGAGCTCGCGGTGCCGCTGGCCGCGTCATAGACCTCGAGCCGGTAATGGCCCCAGTCGACATTGAGCGAGAGTTTGGCCGGCGCCGCGCCGGTGGCGTTCAGGTTGCCGTTGGCGACACTCTTGTCGCGCACCACCACGTCATAGTCCCAGGCGTTGTTGGCGTAGAACCACTGGTAGTCCCACTCCTCCTGGACGAAGCGATAGGCCAGCCCCGCGCGGTCGATCGGCTTGCCTTCGGCATCGACGGCGATCACCTCGAAATCGACCGAAGCACCCGAGGGCGCCTCATCACCCTCGAACACCGGCTTGATGCCGATGCTGTAGGGCCGGTTGCGGATCGCAATCTTCTGCGACTTGATCACCGGCCGGCCGCCGAACTCATAGACCTCGACCCGGAGGGTCGCGGCCAGGGGCTGCGCGGTATCCGGGAGATCGCCGAGCGACAGCGGCAGGGTCGCGGCGCCCTGAGCGTCGGTCTTGCTGTCGTCCAGCGGGTTGCGCGTCGGCTCCACGTCCTCGTCGGCGAGGCCGAAGCGATAGCCCTTCAGATCTGGGAAGGGATCGGCATCCCGGGCGATGGTGAGATCGGCCTTGACCGGCAGGTCGGCCGCCGGCGCGCCGTAGAGGAACTTCGCCTTCACGTCGACCGTGGCTTCGGTGTCCGGCGCAAGCGCGGTCACCGACGACTTCACCTCGGTCTCGATCCGGGCCGGCACCACGTCCTCGACCAGGAAGCTCATGTCGGCGATCGGCTCGCCTTCGGGATCGACATAGGCCTCGACGGTCCAGCTGCCGGTGCGGGCGGTCGCCGCGATCGGCAGATCGACCTGATAGCCGCCGCCTTCATCGCGCAGGTTGTCGAAACGCGTGCTCTCGACCCCGTCGGGGCGCAGCAGCTTCAGGGTGATCTTCTCGCCGGTGATCGCCTTGGCGCCCTGGTCGCGCAACAGGCCGGTGAGATGCACGGTTTCGCCCGGGCGGTAGACACCGCGGTCGCTGTAGAAGAAGAGATCGAAGTAGCCCGGCATCGATCGCCCGCCGACGCCGCGGTCGGAGAGATCGAAGCCGCCGCGGGTCAGATCGAGGAAGCTGAAATCGCCGTCCTTGCGGAAGGCCATGACCGCCGTCGCGGTCCGGCCGCCGGCGCCGCGCAGCAGGCCGGGATCGAACTTGGCGAGACCGGAGCGGTCGCTCATCGCGGTCGCCAACACCTCGTTGTTGCGGGCGATGAGGCGCAGCTCGACGCGGTTGAGCGGCGTGCCGTTCTCCAGCGAGTGCACGGAAACCGTCAGGCCGTCGCTGCCGGAGAAGGTGGTGAGGCCGAGATCCGACACGACCAGCCACTGGGTCGCGGAAGCCTGCCAGCGGAATTCCTCCTCCGCGCCGGGCGTGTAGGGCTGGGCCATCAGCACATAGACGCCGGGCTTGGTCTCCTTCACCACGTCCTGGATCGGGAAGGCGGTGACCACGCGCTTGTTGCGCTGGTTCTCGACCGTCATCGAGCCCTTCCAGATCAGCTCGCCGTCGCGCTCGGCCACATCCTCGGCGTCATAGCCCGAGAGCTCGATCAGGAAGTGCTGGTTGACGATCTGGTCGGTGAGCTTGCGGTCGTTGATGCGCATCAGGCGCAGCGCGACCTCCGTGGTGTTCACGGTGATCACCGGCACGCCGGTGCTGCCGACCTTCGGCAGGACATAGGCGCTCTCGCGGAAGCCGATGCTGGGCTCGCGGTCGCCGACGGTGAAGCTGAGCTCCTCGCCCTGGGCCAGGGCCTCGCCTTCGGCCGAGGGCAGGCCCGGCAGCAGCTTCACCCGGTAGTCGGTGCCATAGGCGAGGCCGGCCACGCAGAGTGTCACGCCGCCATCGGACAGTGCGAAGCTGGCATCGACCTGCGGCTCGAGCTTCACGTAGTCCTGGTAGTGGATCCGCTCCGGCTCCTGCAGCATCCCCTGGAATTCGATGCAGGCGCGCGGTGTCTCGCCGGCCATTTCCAGCCGGCTGTTCACCGGATGGAAAGCCAGTGAATTGCGGAGCTGATCCAGGCGCCCGCTGGCATCGGAATCCCAGGTGTCGCGCAGGCCCTGGGTATAGGCGACGATCGCCAGATCCACCCGGTTGGCCTTGTCCAGCAGCTGCCCGACCCGGAGCAGCGCCTTGCCGCGCTGCTCGCCATAGGCCGACTGCGCACCGAGAAAGGCGGCGCTGGCGGCATCGTCCAGGGCGCCCGCCTTCTCCTCCAGCTCCGAGAGCTTCCACCACAGGGCGCCACTCTCGCGACCCAGGCCGATCGCCTGCTTCAGCTTGGCGGCGGCCTCGCCGAAGCGCCCGGCTTGCTCCGCTTCGGCGGACTGGGCGGTGCTGGTGTCGATCAGCTGGGGATCGAGGCCGGCGGCGGACTGGATGATCCCGTCGCGATAGGCCTGGGCGCTCTTTTCAATCTCGGCGAGATCGGCGGCGGAAGCGCCCAGGCCAAAAGCCATCGCGCCGGACATCAGGACGATGGCGGCGAGCAGGACGCGCTGGAGGCATTTCATGGAAGTCGAACCCCGGGTGCTTATATGCGGTGACTGCAATCGGTCGAGTCATTGTCGCGGCAGTCGGTCTTCAGGTTCGCCGATGACCGCGGCAAATCTAGGGCGGTGAGTATAAAGCCGTTGGCCGGGGCCGCGGTCCCGAAATCCGCCGGCTTGTGAACGGGCGCACAGCGGCCGGATATCGGACCTTGAGGTCACTTGGCGCTGGATGAGGCCTCTGATAGGTTCCCGCGCTATTCACACAAGAGTCATTAAGAAATGAGCGAGTCGCCCAGACGCCATCTGCGGGTGGTTAACACCGCCGAGGAACCGGCCCCGGACGCCCCGCGGGTCTGGCTGCTGCTGGGCGAGCGGGCGGGCGACAACGCCCAGGTCTTGGCGCTCGGCCGGGCCCTGACCCTGGATCTCGGCTGGGCCTGCACGGTCAAGCAGATCCGCTTCGACCCGACCTGCGAGGTCCCCTTCAACAAGCGCGGCGCGACCCTGATCGGCGTCGATGTCGGCTTGAGCGATTCCCTGAGCGGCCCCTGGCCCGACGTCATCGTCGCGGTCGGCCGCCGCCTCGCCCCGGTCTCGCGTTGGCTCAAGGAGCAGGCCGGCGAGCAGGTGCTGGTCGTCCATCTCGGGCGACCGCGCGTCGCCTATCACCATTTCGACCTGATCGTGACCACGCCGCAATACGGCCTGCCCCCGGCGCCGAACGTGACCACGCTGACCCTGCCCATCATCATGCATGACGATGCGGCGCTGGATAAGGTCGCCAAGGAATGGGAGCCGCAGCTCCGCCACCTGCCGCGGCCCTGGACCGCGGTCTTCGTCGGCGGCCCGACCTCGCAGCTGCGTTTCGACCGCGAGATCGGCGGCGACCTGCTGGCCCGGGCCAAGGCGCATGTCGCCGCCGCCAAAGGATCGCTGCTGGTGACCACCAGCCCGCGCACCACCATGGATGTCGCCGACCTGTTCGAGAACGAGATCGGGCAGGCGCATTTCCTGCACCGCTGGTCGCGGCATGCGCCCAACCCCTACCAGGCCTTCCTGCGCCTGGCCGACGACTTCATCGTCACCAATGACAGCATCTCGATGATCGCCGAGGCGGTGGACATGATGAAGCCGCTCTATGTCTTCCAGGTGCCCCGCCGCGAGAAGCGCCGCAACATGGGGCTGGCGCAGACCATCCGCTTCTATTTCCGAAGCCGCCGCAACGACCGCCGCATCGCCGGACTGAAGGCCGATTTCACCGATCGCATCTACGACGCGATGACCCGGTTCGGACTCTCGAGGCCGCGCCGCAGCGTCGATGCCTTCGAGCGCCGCCTCTACCAGGCCGGCCTCGCCCGCCCCCTCGGCCGGGTCGAGGACATGGTGCGCGAGCGCAGCTGGAACGCGCGCCGCCTGCCGAAGGAAGAGCGCGACATGGTGGTCGCCAAGATCCGCGACGCCCTCGCCGCCAAGCGCGCCGACAACCAGGCTTGAGCGATGATTGTCTGGGTTGACGCGGTCGCCGCGGATTCCGCCCCGCTTATCTTTGGCCTGTCGCTGCTTGAACGCCACCTGCATGGCCTGCGCCTCATGAAGCCGGCGCCGGCGCGTGTCGTCATTGACCTACCCGCAGGCGCGGCGGAGCCGAAGCTCGGCGACAAGCGACTTTACCGCCTGCCCCTGGAATGGCGCCGCAGCGGCGAAGCCTATGCCGCGCGCCTCGGCCAGATGCTGGCGGCCGCCGGCAAGGAACCCCTGCTCGTGCTCGACGCGGCGACGCTGGCGGATTCCCGCCTGCCGGCCTCTCTTGCGCCCCGCACGTCATCAACGGTGGTGCTGAGCCGAGAGGCGCAGGACCCTGCGGCCGTGCTGTTCATCGCCGGCGATCAAGCCCCAGTCGCGACCGCGCTTGCCGCCAATCCGGCCGACACGGCCGCGCTCGGCCGCCAACTGGTGGATGCCGGCAGCGTGCCGGCTTTCAAGGACGAGGAATTCAACGGCTTCGTGCGCCGGCTGCGCCGCACCCTGCCCTACTATCTCTTCACCGTGGACAATGCCGCGCGCGCCGCGAAGCTGGAGCGCTTCCTGTTCTGGTCGAACTACAAGGGCTCGACCGACCTCTTCACCCGCTATGTCTATCCGCCGCTGGTCTGGCTCATGGTCGGTCCGCTGGCGCGCTGGCGCATCCATCCCAACTGGGTGACCGCGGTCGGCATCGTCCTGGCCCTCGGCGCTATCCCGCTATGGGCCGACGGCTGGTTCATCACCGGCTTCGTCATGGCCTACGGCATGAGCGTGCTGGATTCGGTCGACGGCAAGCTCGCGCGCCTGACCTTCACCGACAGCGTCAGCGGCAACTACCTGGACCACGGCCTCGACATGGTCCACCCGCCGCTCTGGTATCTCTCCTGGGCTTATGGGCTCGGTATCGCCACCGAAGGCTGGGGCTCACCGCTCGGCCAGGGCGCGATCGCGATCTTCGTGCTCTATGTGATCGACCGGCTGGTGCTGAAGATCTATCCACAGATCTTCAAGCGCGCCTTCCACACCCATTCCCGCATGGACGGCCTGGTGCGCAGCTTCATCGCCCGGCGCAACATCAGCCTGCCGCTGTTCACGGTCGGCTACCTGATCGGTCTCGGCCGCGAGGCCTTCTTCCTGATCGTCGCCTGGCAGGCGGCGACGACGCTCTACCACGCCGCCCGCACCTTCTGGATCCTCTGCATCGAGAAGGCGCACCGCAAGGCCCACGCCCCGGTCGAGGTCGCGGCGAAGCGGGTCAAGCTGGACTGAGATCTGTCCCCATTATCCGTGTCTCAGTATTGGGGGCCACTCCACTCGTCCCCTTAGAAACTTGATGGAAGGTCCAGCGCCCCCGAAACGAGTCGCTCGAGGAATTGATCCACGTTTTCTGCAACCTTTATTTGCTCAAAGAGGAGAAAGACTGGCGTACCTTCAAACTCCAGATTTGCCATGATCAAGTCAGAATCCATCAAGAAATCACCAATCGCGATGTAGCGGCGATTATCGGAGCAAATGAAAGTGCGGCTCGTTTCTGCAATTTCCTTAAGCGACCACAAGTCGATAACGGAACTCGAGTTCTGGAACTTGAATCCATTAAATGATCCGTATATGGCTCGAAACCGAGCAGTCATTGAAAACCCGAACTGAGACTCGAACACGGAAATTTCTTCTGCACTAGCTGGCTTGCCCAATAGAGCGCCGGCAGCTTGAAGATGTGCTCCAAGTTCTTTAGGGCTCATGGATAGTCGGCCGCACGCTATTGTCCTAACATTCGCCTAATAGCTTCGAGACGCAGGGCTTGCGCACCAATCTTGTCTTTCCCTGCAGAGATTACGCTCTCCGCCACACGTGCATACTCTCTCAATGTTGATTCCGTTACGCCCGGAGGTAGCTTGACGCTTCCCTGGGCCAGTTTATCCAGCAGAGCCTTTGCTCCCGCAGGACCCTTCCCGAACAGTTCTCGCAGGATTCCGGGGACACTATACTTATCTCCGCACCACTTCCTCGGCCTTCGGCTTGGGGCCGGGCTTGGCGCGGGCGAGCGGCCGGCCCAAGCGCTTCTCCAGCCTGGCGATGAAACGCGGCGCGCCGAGCGGTCGCCCGGTGCGTTCGCTGGCCTGGATCGCCGCGTGATCCGCGGCGCTCAGTCCTTCGGCGAGGTGTGCCGGCCAATCCGGCGCGAGATCGAGCAGCGGCTGCGCCGCGACCAGGCCGTCGTCATGGCCGTTGAGATGCGCCCGGGCGCTCGACCAACGCCAATCACGGGCGCGACGCGCGAGCTTCGCGCGGACCGGGTTGAGCTCGATATAACGGGCGCAGGCGAGCAGATAGGGCTCATCCATCGGAAACGAGGCGAACCGCCCCTGCCACAGATAGCCGCGCCAGCCCTCGCGGAAATTGACGTGGCGCGTGTAACGCCGATGCGTTTCGCCCAGGGCGGCGCGCAACCCATCGGCGTCGCGCGGCACCAGGATCAAGTGGACATGGTTGGGCATCAGGCAGTAGGCCCAAATCGCGACACCCGCCTCCCGGCAACCATCCGCCAGCAGCGCGCGGTAAGTTTCGTAGTCGTCGTCGCCGAAGAACACCGGCTGCCGCCGATTGCCCCGCTGCGTCACATGATGCGGCAACCCAGCCGCCACTACTCTCGCCAAGCGCGCCATGTCGAGAATGTAAACTCGCCTGGACGGATGCTCAATTATGTATTATGTCCCCTTAATTTATTATTATGTCCCCTTAATTTAGAGCGGCGGCAGTGCTGCACTGCATCGCAGACCGGACGCAGACAGAAACGCGTTTCCGATCTGTGAAGACGGACGGCACAACCCGGACCCGACCCGGACAGAATACGTGTTTCCGATCTACGCAGACGGACGGCGCAACCCGGACAGGACCCGGACGGAATCGCTAATCGCTTTCGACCGCCTTCAGGCGTTTGACGTTTTGCGGCAATGGGTTAGCGAGCCAAAGGCGCCGCCTTGGACCTGAGCCGTCCGTTGTCGGGAATTGCGGTCCGGGCTAGTACCGCTCGTCCTGGGCCGCCGCCTTGACGTCGTTGGCGTACCAGAGCCGCTGCCAGGCGTTGAGCTGCTTCGGCTCGAAGGCCTTCATCGGCAGTTCGGCGATGAAGTTGATGTAGCGCCGGGGCACGTTGGTGATGCCGCGCGGGCTGACGCCGTGCACCGCCTGCTCCGAATTGAGGAAGCAGGCATAGGTGTTCGCCTCGTACTGGACGATCTTCACCATCTCGACGTCGCGGTTGAGGCTGCGATGCTTGACGAAGCGCGGGCTGCGGCGCCAGCGGTAGACCTCGAAGTCGCCGCCCGGCGTGCTGTCGCCGGCTTCGCGGAAATAGAACAGCGCGCTGAAGATCTTGTCGCAGAGATCGACATGCGCGGTCTTCACGCTGCTGACCTCGGTCACCGGCGTGTTCATCACGAACTGGCAATCGAGATGGAGGTCGGCCTCGCCGGCGAAGCCGCGCGGCACCACCCGCCAATCCTCGTAGCGCCGGCCGATCCGCTCCTCGAGGCCCGGGAAGGCGCGGCGGAAGCGATCGCCGAACAGGCGCACCACGTCGCGCCAATAGTCCCCCGAGGTGTGATACTCGAAGAACTCGCGCCAGAGCGGCGAGATGCGGCGGTCGTTCAGGACCTGCTTCACCGTCATCCGGACGGCCTGGTTGCTGGCCGCCGGGCGGCCGCCGAGGATCGTGTCGAGGGTGGGAAACTCCGCTTCGAGCGCGGCATAGACATCCGCAGGCACCACGTTGCGCCGGGTGTAATGCGCGTAGGGGTCGTCGAACACGTCCTCGACCCGCACATCCGAGAGCAGATGCGGCACGCCCATCACCGGGGCCGTCTCCTGTGCTGCGCTCGCCGCCATCGCTGCCGACATCTTTCTCTCCACCCTGCGCGTTTCACACGATGCCGAACGCTAGGCCCGGCGTTCGTGCTGCCGCCAGATCATTCCCGGTCGCAGCGTCAATCCGCCGCCGCAAGAATCAAGCCGCGCGCCTCTGGACCAGTTCCAGCGCATCGTGCCGCACATGATTCGCCGCCATCTCCCGCTTCACCAGGTCGAGGTCGATGATGCCCTTCTCCAGGCATTCGCGGACCAGGCCGAAGAACAGCGCCTCCTGGGCCGGATCCGGATGCGGCTGGTAGGTATCCGGCTTCTTTTCCTTCACCAGGCTCTTCACCGCCTTCACGATGTTGGCCGGAAAGGACTTCGGCTTGTCCGGCTTCATCCGCACCGTGAAGCTGACCGGCAGGCCGGTCTTCCAGGGCTGGGTGCGGCGATAGGTGTTGTGCAGGATCTTGGTCGCCGGGGTCAGCTTGTCGAAGTCGTTCCATTCCGGCTCGAGCAGGCCGACGGTCTCGTCCGGCTCGTATTCCAGCTTGATCCACTTCATGTAATCCTTCTTGAACTCGAAGAGCTCGTTGAAGGTCTGCTCGGCGTCCCAATGGGTCAGCTTGGCATTGTCCAGCAACATCACACTCGAAGCGCGATAACCCTCGAGGTCCTTGAAGGCGGGGCGCCAGCGGCACATCAGCGCCTTGCCCTGCATGTCGCGGGTGAGCAATTCCCAGACGTCGCCGATCGCGAAGCAGTCCGGGTCGATCACCACGGCGCGGCCCTGGTAGCCCATCGCCTTGGGCGGCGTGAAACGGGTCGGCGTGAAGGATTGCAGGTCCTCGTATTTCCAGATCCGGCGCTCGGCGCCGCGCAGGAAGGGCTGCCCCGCCTTGGCCTTCAGCCAGGGGTAGTCCTTGTAATGCATGATCTCGACCGAGAACTTGTCGGCGTGCTTGCTGTTGCGCTTCAGCGCATAGGCCGCGACCAGGGCACCCAGATACTGCTCGTCGTTCGTCTGAATGAAGACTTTATAGTCCACCCCGAACCATCCCTTCCCCGATTGGGGGCCGCCCGGCGTTCCGGTCCAGCCTGTTGGGGCGCATGATAGGTTCGCCCCGGGCGAAGCGCAATCCAACCCACGGAAAATGCGCGGTTTTGCCGCAAAAAAGCCGTTGAAATCATAGGCTCGTGTGTGCGGGCGGGCGCGGTTGACAAGCAGGCGGCCGGTGTTAAGTAACCCTGCCCGTTCAGCGGCATGCCCCGAAAGGTTCCGGCGTCGATTCGCCGTCCAATGACAGAAGACGAAGCCCTCAGCTCCTCGGCCCTCGCCAACGCCTTCCGGGTGCTCAGGAAGCATGGTCTGTGGCGGCAGATCCCTTTGAGCCTCGCGCTGGTGGTGTCCGGCTTCATCGAGGGCCTCGGCATCACCATCCTGCTGCCGATCCTGCAGGTGATCGACAAGCCCCAGCCCGGACCGCTCAAGCTCCCGGAGCGGATCGTCTTCGGGGTGCTGGATTTCCTGCACCTGCCGCATAGCCTCGGCGCCCTGGTCCTGGTGTTCGCCGTCTGCATGCTGCTCCGCGCGGCGATCTCGCAGCAGACCTCGCGCTTCATCGGCCGCATGGTGGCGGAGATTGCCAGCGAGCTCCGGAACGAGGTGCTGGACCGGCTGCTGCAGGCGCGCTGGTCCTATTTCACCGTCAACCCGATCGGCCGCTTCACCTCCGCGGTTTCGGTCGAGGCGATCTGGGGCGCCTATGTCTATCGCACCTCGCTGACGGTGCTCGCGGCGCTGATCCGCGCGGTGATCTATTGCGTGGTCGGCCTGATGATCGACTGGCGCGCGGCGATCGTCGCCATCGTGCTGGGCGTCGGCCTCGGCCTGATCAACCGCTACTTCACCCGCGCCGGGCGCCGGGCGGGCCGCAACCAACAGCTCGCCATGCGCGGCCTGCTGAGCGATTTCGGCGACGTGATCACCGGCTTCAAGCCGTTGAAGGCGATGTCACGGCACGAAACGCTGATCAAGGGGCTCACCAAGGAGACCCGGATCATCCGCCGCAGCATGTACGACCTGGTGTTCTACCAGCAGCTCGCCAATGCGCTGCCGGACCTCTTGATCAACCTGTTCATGGTGGTTGCGGCCTGGATCTGCTACCGCATCCTCGGCCTCGATTTGAGCGCCATGCTGGTCTCCGGCATCATCGTGATCCGGCTGATGGTCAACGTCTCGACCGTGCAGCGGGCGATCCAGGAGACCGCGTCCTCGGAGAGCTTCTACTGGTCGCTGCAATCCACCATCAACGAGGCGCGAGAGGCCGCCGAGACCTTCTCCGGAACCAAGGTCCCGACCCTCAAGGACGCCTGCCGCTTCGACCGGGTCACTTTCTCCTATGGCGTGAAGCCGGTGCTGAAGGATGTCTCGCTGGAGATCCCGGCCGGGCAGATCACCACGCTGATCGGCGAATCCGGCTCCGGCAAGACCACCATCGCCGACCTGCTGCTCGGCCTGTTCCTGGTGGATTCCGGACGGGTGACGCTCGACGGCGTGCCGCTCGACGAGATCGACCTGCAGCGCTGGCGCAGCATGGTCGGTTATGTGCCGCAGGAAGTGCTGCTGTTCAACGGCACGATCTACGACAACATCGCGCTGGGCGATCCGGCGATCACCGAAGCGGAGGTCCGGTCCGCGCTGGAGGATGCCGGCTGCATGGGGTTCATCGGCGAGTTGCCCGAAGGCATCCACGCGCCGGTCGGCGAGCGCGGCGCGATGCTGTCCGGCGGCCAGCGCCAGCGCATCGCGCTGGCCCGGGCGCTGGTGCACCGCCCCGCTTTGCTCATCCTCGACGAGGCGACCAGCGCGCTCGATCCGGAAACCGAGGCGGAAATCTGCCAGACGGTGCGCGACCAGGCCGGGAAGCTCACGGTGCTGGCGATCACCCACCAGCCGGCCTGGGTGACCATCGCCGACCGGGTCTATCGCGTGGTCGAGGGCGCGGTCGAGACCAGCGACGGCGGAGAGTTCACGCCGACTTTGGCTTTCGCGAAACCGTAGGTTCCGCGGCCTTCACGACGCCGGCGCGCATTTCGTAGACGCGGTCCGCGGCATCGACCCAGATCGGCTGGTGAGTGATGGCGAGGATGGTCTTCTCGCCGATCAGCTTGCGGATGCCGTTGGCGATCTCGACCGCGGTCTCGCGGTCGAGCGCGCTGGTCGCTTCGTCGAGGATCAGGAATTGCGGATCGTTGCAGAGCGCCCGGGCAATCGACAGGCGCTGGCGCTGGCCGCCGGACAGCAGGCTGCCGCGCACGCCGATCACGTAGTCGATGCCGCCCGGCAGCGCTTGGACGAAATCCCAGGCATCGGCGGCCTTCAAGGCCGCAATCACGCTCTCCTGGCTGATCGTCTCGTCGCCCAAGGTCACGTTGTTGGCGATGCTGTCGTTGAACAGCACGGTCTCCTGCGGGATGTAGCCGAGCTGGCGCCGCCAGGCGATGGTGTCGATCTCCTCGAGGTCGGTGTCGCCGACCATCACCTTGCCCTTGTCGGGCCGGTTCAAGCCGACCAGGACATCGGCGATGGTGGTCTTGCCGGCGCCCGACGATCCGATCACCGTGGTGACGGCATGCGGGGGAACTTCGACGGCGACGTCGTTCAGGATCGCCTTGTCGCCGTAGCCGAAGGTGACCGCGTCGATCCGGATTCCCTGGTCCATGCGCGGTTGCTTGCCGCCATGCACGGGCTCCGCCTCGGCCTCGGTCTCTTCGATCAGCCCGGTCAGCGCCCAGAAGGCCGACGATTCGACCATCGTCCGCTGCATCGCGCTGCGCACGTCGCCGATCGCCCGCGACAGCAGGAACAGCACCATGATCGAGCCCAGGATCTGCTGGATCGACATGCCGAACAGGGTGTGCTGGGCGTAGATGCCGCCCATCAGGAACAGGATCAGGATCGGCTCCTGGATCGCGCGCACCATGGCCTCGCTGTAGGTCTCGGCTTCGAGTGCGTCGCGCAGCGCCTGCACGTTGCGTCGGAATGCCTGGGCGATGAAGCCATGCCGGTTCATCGCCTTCAGCGCCTTGATGTTGGTCAGCGCGTCGGTGATGCCTTTGTTGAGGGCGAGGGTCTGCTTGCTCTTGCCGCGGCCCGCCGTGCGCGCCTGCTTCATGAAGCGGCTGACCGCCAGCCAAAGCAGCGCCACGACCGCGATCCCGGCCAGGAAGAACTGCCAGGACACCCAGAAGGCCATGCCGAGATAGACCAGCGTCTTGGCGGAGAAGGCGATCACGTTGCCGGCGGAGCGATAGGCCTGCGCCGCCCGCGTGCCGTCGGAACCGATCGCGGTGGTAAAGCGGGCATTCGGCTGCGTGGTGAAGAACGACCAGCGGGCGCGCACCGCGGCATTGATCAGGCGCAGCCGCAGCCCGGTCGCGACCTGGGCCACCGACCGGCCGATGAAGTTGGTCGCGGTCACGGTCAAGGCAAAGCGCAGCAGCGAGATCACCGCGATCACGCCCAGCAGGACTTCCACCGATTGCGGCAGGCCGAGGTAATCCAGCGCGACGACGATGGTGTTGCCCATGGAATGGGAGGTTTCGGCGGTGCCGCCGGAAATCTGGCCGAGCAGCGGCCAAAGGCTGGCGATGCCGATGCCCTCGACCGCGCCGGTCAGCAGCACGATGCCGATGATCAGCAGCTCGCGCTTCCAGCCCTTGTAGAAGAAGATGCGGAACGCGTTCTTCATGCCGCCGCCGCCTCAACGCCTTTGCGGATCGCCTGCGGCACCGAGAGACCCGGTGCTTTGCGGACCGCGGCCTCCGCGAAGCGCCGGTCGATCTTGGTCACCAGGCCGGTCACTTGCCTGAGGCCGAGGATATGCGCCGCGGCGAGTCGGTGCGTGCCGCGGCGGACCAGCACGACCGCGCCTTCGGCGCCGAGGCCGAAGCACATATGGTCGTCGCCGTCATAGCGATAGCCGTGGTCGCGCATGCTTTCGAACATCGTCAGATAGCCACGATAATAGGCTTCGATCTCGGCTTCGTTGGTGATGAAGCGGCCGCGGACGAAGGGTGGCCGCCCGGCAGCGAGACAGGCCAGCAGCCATTGCCCCAGCCGAGTCGCGCGCCAATCGGCACCATATCGCGCGATATCCTCCATGTCGCGGTGGGTGTAAAGATCGGCAACCGGCGACGCCGGCAACCCGTCGAGCCCATCCACCAGGAACTTGCCGCGCAGCGCAGCGGCGGCCTCCGCGTCGATCTTCCGGAGCACCCGCGCCGGGTCCAATGCGACCTTGAGCCCGCCGCCGAACAGGCGCGCGGCGCCGACCGAGTTCCAGGCCGGATTGCCCAGCCCCGGCCACAGCCTTAACGAAACCGGCGCCATACGGCGCCGGAAGTCTCCGATCAGATCGCCCATGCCGCGATCAGTAGCCCCAAAGATGCTGCAGGCCAATAGCCCCCTGCGGCGAGACTCCGAGCACATGGGCATTGAGGTCCGCATCCGCCGACTTCACCTGGAGCGTGGCGATGCCGCTCGGGCCGAGATGCCGCGCGAGGTCCGGCAGCACATCGTCCAGCCAGACCACCTCGGAGCCGAAGGCCGGCAGGGTCAGGTAATGCGACAGCCGGCGGCCGGCATTGTTGATCGCGCTGATCTCGATATCGGCCGGCATGTCATAGGCGAGGTTGCCGCTGGCGTTCACCACGTAGACGCCGGTGCGGTAGCCGCCCTTGGTGCGGACCCGGCCGATCACGTTGGTGCGGCCGATCACGCCGATCGAGGGATGCAGCCAATGCGGCAGGGTCGGCACGATCGCGCCGAGATTGCGCCAGGAGTTCTGGAACTCGGTGTAGTCCTGGTCGCCGGTCTTCAGGTGCCGCACCAGCATGTCGGAGGTCGTCACCAGGCGCTGCGGCGCCAGGCCGATCTTCAGGTGATCCGGCGCCACCAGCGCGGTCGCGACCTTGGCGGCATCGGCACCATTCCACTGCCGCACCACATCCTCGATCAGGGCCGCGCCGACGAAGTCCTTGTGATAGGCGTAATCACCCAGCGCCTTGCCGGCCTTGTCGAAGAAGCGCACCAGATAATCCGCGAAAGGCGGGTTCGAGGCGTCGAAGTTGAAGCCGAAGCTCAAGTCCTCCTGGCCCCAGCGCACCGGCAACGCGACCGGATTGATCAGGAAGCCCGCCGCAATCGCCTTCTCGACGATGTCGCGCTCTTCCGGCTTGAAGACGATGTCGCTGCGGTCATCGACACCGACGCGGCAGAGGTGGTTGGCGGCGATGCTGCCCTGCTTGCCCGGCAGGCCCTCTTCCAGCGCATACCAGAACGAGGTGCCATAGCCGTGATAAGCGGCCGCGAAATATTCTCGCCCGTTCCCGTGCTTCGGCCGGCGCTCGAAATCGACCACCTCGACCGGACGCTTGCGCGAACGGCGCTGCTGCAGCTTGCCGTCGCCCGAGCCGACCGCGATCCCGTCGTTCGGCCCCATGTCGAGATCGTAGTTCGGCACCGTGATCAGCACATGGCCGCGCTCGCGCACCACCGAATCGATCAGGCGGAACTCCTGCAGCCGGTTCGGATTCTTGAAGAACTGGTGCGAGCCGTGAATGATCGTGAAGGAGTCCTTCCAGAACACGTCGCCGCAGATCCGGAAGCGATAATGGCGCCCACGGGTGAGGAAGGGATGCGCGACCCAGATCTTGAGGCAGACCGGGCCTTCGCGCCGGCCATCGGCGCCGACGCCGGCCAGCTCGTTGAGGTTGAGCGCCACCGACTGGTTCGGGCCGAGGACGCGATAGCTGCGCTTGATGCCGCTCTCGGCGATCACCTCGAAGCGGAACTGCAGATTGTCCTTGATGCCGAAGAATTCTTCGAAGTGATTGAAGACGAGTGCATCGACATCATCGATCTCGACCGGGACGGCCGCGGTGCCGCCGCAGAACTCCCAGTTCTCCGCGACCCAGTGCACCGGCAAGGTCGGCGCATGCGCGCCGACCTCGCGCACGGCGAAGCGGAACCGGGTTCCGATATCGCCGCCGCCGACCACGATGGCATCGAGGCCGCTCAGCGCCTCGCGGCAGAAGCGCCGGGCGCCGGCCGGGATGTCGGAGACGAAGTCGGTGGAGAGCCAGACCTGGCTCATGTCCGCGGCCTGTGCCGCCATCAGATCGGCAAAGCCGCGATCGCCGAACACACCGATACGGCGCGCACCGTCGGCGCGCAGCAGTTTCAGCACATCGGCCACGTTCTGGCTGACCTTGGTCTTGGAATCGGGCTGACCGCCGGCCGAGGGATGAGTCCCCGCCTTGAACTTGCCCTTCTTCTTGGATTTGGCGCCGAGCCAGTCGAGGCCGAACAGGGTGCGCAGCGTACCGCCCGCCCCGTTGCCGCCGCTGTCAGCGAGATGCAGATCCGACGTCTTCATTCGTCATTTCGGCCGCTTCGGGCGCGGCCCTCCCCTCGGGTCAGGCGCCATTCAGGCTCGCTCGCGCGCCTTGAGATCGCACCGGACATTTGCTATGCACACACAAATCCTAGGGGCCGTGCCGCCCCTCCGCAATCTACCATTTGTGCGGCATATTATCATCGGTGCGACCAAAGGTCCCCCAAGGTTCACTATGACACTGACGGCAACGCCCACGAGCAGCGCCAATCTGGCGCTGCGACGGGCTGATTTCGAAACGCTTTGGGAGGGCCTCGACTATGCGGCCCGCGGCGACACCGGATTCAACTTCTTCACCGCGCGCGGTGAGCTGAAGCAGGTCCTGACCTTCCGCGAATTGCGCGAACGCGCCCGCGATCTGGCCCAGCGCCTGGCCGCGCTCGGCCTGCCGCGCGGCGAGCGGATGGTGATGGTGGCCGACACCACGCCCGACTTCTGCGTGACCTTCATGGCGACCCAATATGCCGGCCTCATTCCCGTGCCGGTCGCCATCCCGACCAGCCTCGGCGGCCGGGCCGCCTATGTCGAGCAGCTCAAGCATCAGATCGAAGGCTGCGGCGCCAGGCTCGCCTGGGCGCCGGATGATCTCCTTCCCTTCCTGCGCGAAGCGGCGGAGGGACTTGACCTCACGCTCGTGGGCGGCAGCGCCGATTTCGCCGAACTGCCCACCGGCGGCGCCGATCTGAATCCGTTCGCCAAGAACGAGCCCAGCTATCTGCAGTATTCCTCTGGCAGCACGCGCTTTCCGAAGGGCATCGATATTCCGCAGAGCGTGTTGATGGCCAATGCCTATGGGATCGGCAATCACGGGCTCCAGGTGCGCGGCGGCGATCGCTGCGCTTCCTGGCTGCCGTTCTACCACGACATGGGCCTGGTCGGGTTCATGCTGTCGCCGATGCTGAACCAGCTATCGGTGGACTACCTCACGACCCGCGATTTCGCCCGGCGGTCGCTGACCTGGCTGAACCTGCTCTCCGAGCACCGCGGCACCCTCGCCTACTCACCCAGTTTCGGCTACGACCTCTGCGTCCGCCGTCTGCGGGACGGCACCGAGTTCAAGGGCGACCTCTCGTCCTGGCGCGCGGCCGGGATCGGTGGTGACATGGTGCAGCCGGCGGTGCTGCGCCGGTTTGCCGATGCCTTCAACGCGTTCGGCTTCCGCGAGACCGCCTTCTGCCCGAGCTACGGCATGGCGGAGACCACGCTCGCCATGAGCTTCGCGCCGCTCGAGGACCTGTACACGCTGGATCACATCTCGCGCGAGGGGCTGGAGCGCGACCGCGCCGAGCCGGCCGAAGCCGGACCCCAATCCCGCGGCTTCATCGCCAACGGCCCCGCTTTGCCCGGGCATGAGATCGAGGTCCGCGACGCGGCCGGAAACCCGCTGCCGGAGCGCCGGATCGGCCGAATCTTCTTCCGCGGCCCCAGCGTCATGCGCGGCTATTACAACCAGCCGGAGCTGACCCGCGAGACACTGTCGCCTGAGGGTTGGCTGGACACCGGCGATCGCGGTTATCTGCTGAACGGGCAGATCGTGATCACCGGCCGGGCCAAGGATCTCATCATCCTCAACGGCCGCAACATCTGGCCGCAGGATCTGGAATGGGCGGCGGAGGACGGCGTCGCCGAGCTGCGCCGCGGCGACGTCGCCGCGATCTCGGTCGAGAACCCGGATGAGGAAGATGCCGAGCGCATCGTGATCCTGGTGCAGTGCCGCAACAGCGATCCGGAAGCCCGCGCCAAGCTGCAGCGCGAGGTCGCCGCCGTGCTGCAAAAGTCGATGGCGGTCGAGGCGAGTGTCGTCCTGGTGCCGCCGCACGGTCTGCCGCAGACTTCCTCCGGCAAATTGAGCCGGGCCAAGGCCAAGGCCAACTTCCTCGCCGGGGTCTACGCCCGCGCCGAGGCGGCCTCGGCTTGACGCCATGATGCGGGTCGCCGTCACCGGGGCGACCGGTTTTGTCGGGTCGCATGTCATCCGCCGGCTGACCGCCAATGGCCATCAGGTCCGCATCCTCGCGCGCCGCATGCCGATCACCGCGCTGACGCCCGACCGGCCGCTGGAAGTCGTGCTGGGCGACCTAGACGATCAGGCGGCGCTGCAGCGACTGGTCGGCGGAGTCGACGCGGTCATCCATGTCGCCGGCATCATCAAGGCCCGCCACGCCGCCCAGTTTCACAAGGTCAATGTCGAGGGCACGCGGCATGTCGCGGCGGCACTGAGCGAAGCCGCGCCGGACCTGCGCGTGATCCATGTCTCGTCCCTGGCGGCCCGGGAGCCCGGCCTCTCGCCCTATTGCGCCAGCAAGCGGGGCGGCGAGGACGCGATCAAGTCGCTGCCGAACCCGGCGCGGCTCACCATCATCCGTCCCCCCGCGGTCTACGGCCCGGGCGACAGCGAGATCTTCCCGATGTTCAAGGCCGCTTCGCTCGGGCTCTGCGCCTATCCGGCCGCGCCGCAGAGCCGGGTTTCCCTGATCCATGGCGCCGACCTCGCCGCCGCGATCGTGGCCGCCGTGGAAGCCACGGGTCTCGACCCGGTCTATGAGCTGGATGACGGCCATGCCGGCGGCTATGCCTGGGCTGAGATCGGCGCCGGATTGTCCGCTGCGCTGGCCCGTCCGGTCCGGATGATCCGCGTTCCCAGGCCCCTGCTGACCGCGATCGCCGCCGGCGTGGAACTGCACCGCCGGTTCGCCGGTTCACTGACCGCGCTCTCCTTCGCCAAGGTGCCGGAGCTCTACCACCCCGACTGGGCCGCCCGGGGGCCGCGCCTGGAAACGAAGACCGGTTGGAAACCGGCCTTCGACATCACAAAAGGTTTCGCGGACACCCTGGCTTGGTATCGCGCTATAGGTTGGATGCGTTAACCAAGTGCCATACGAAATGCGGCTCGCAAGTCCTTGATTCGGGCCAATTGTTACATATTGAAACAAAATGTCATTTCACCAAAACGCCGCAATCGGGTGACAAGTGACCTCGCCAGCGTCACCTACGTCGACGCGGGCAAGGGGCGGTTTGGGGTCCCCGGGCAATAGAGACATCGGAAGGCATTTTGGCTGCAGTCGCAATCATGGGCATGGACGCACCGACCGAGGACCCGTTCCTCGCCGAGATCATCACCGCGCTCCAGCCGTTCAAGAAGTCGGACGCGACCATCACTGCCGAGACCGATATCGCCCGCGATCTCAAACTGGATTCACTTGCGGTTATGGACCTTCTGATGGTGCTCGAAGACAAATTCGACGTGTCGATCCCGCTGAACATGGTCGCGGAGATCACCACGGTCGGGCAACTGGCGAAGGCCGTCCGCGATGAAAAGGCGGGGGCATAACGATGGGATTGTTCGACCGGTTCCAGGAATTGCGCGCGGCGCATGGCCAGATCAAGGCCTGCGGCGCCGATCCGTTCGGCGTGAAGATGGATCGCATCCTCTCCTCGACCGAAGCCGAGATTAAGGGCCGCCACACCATCCTTTGCGGCAGCAACAACTATCTCGGCCTGACCTTCGACGCCGACAGCCTCGCGGCCGCCAAGGCCTCGCTCGATAAATACGGCACCGGAACCACGGGTTCGCGGATCGCCAACGGTTCCTACGAAGACCACAAGGCGCTGGAGCAGGATCTCGCCGACTTCTACGGCAAGAAGCACTGCATGGTGTTCACCACCGGTTACCAGGCCAATCTCGGCGCGATTTCGACCCTGGCCGGCCCCGGCGACTATCTGCTGGTCGATGCCGACAGCCATGCCTCGATCTACGACGCCTGCCGCCTCGGCCATGCGACCGTGATCCGCTTCAAGCACAACGACCCGGCCGATCTCGACAAGCGCCTGGCGCGCCTCTCCAAGGAGCCCGGCAACAAGATCGTCGTGGTCGAGGGCATCTACTCGATGCTGGGCGACCATGCCCCGCTGAAGGAGTTCGTCGCGGTCAAGAAGAAGCACGGCGCCTACCTGCTCGTCGATGAAGCCCATTCGATGGGCGTCATGGGCAAGACCGGCCGGGGTTGTTTGGAACACGACGGCGTCGATGACGACGTCGATTTCGTGACCGGCACCTTCTCCAAGTCGATGGGTGCGATCGGCGGCTTCCTGATCTCCGACCACCCGGAGTTCGACATCCTCCGCGTCACCTGCCGCCCTTACATGTTCACCGCGTCGCTGCCGCCGTCGATCGTCGCCTCGGTGCGCGCCTCTCTCGCCCGGCTCCGCGCCGAGCCGGAGATGATGAACCGCCTCTGGCAGAACGTGGACACGCTCTATGACGGCCTGCAGGCCAAGGGCTTCCGCCTCGGCAAGCAGCGTGGCCCGGTGGTCGCCGTCCACATCAACGGCCCGGAGCTCGCCGCCATGGCGTGGCACGGGCTGCTCGAGGCCGGCGTCTACGTGAACCTGGCGCTGCCGCCGGCGACCCCGAGCGGCACCGCCCTCCTCCGTTGCTCGGTCTGCGCGGCGCATACGACGGCGCAGCTCGAGAAAGTCATCGAAGCATTGACCACAGTGGGACGTCAGCTCGGCATTATCCCGGCCGAGGACGGCGCAGGCCAAGTCAGGGCCGCTGCCGAATAGCCGGGATACGTCGAGCTTAGGGGGAAGTCGGCCAGCCTCGTGCTGGCCGACTTTTTTTCAGGGTTTCGCGTTAACCGGCCCGGCCCCGCGACGATGGGTCCCGGATCATGGGTGGCCGGAATCACCCATCTTCTGGTAAACAACCTTGGAATTGGCGGGCTTCGCCCGCGCGTAGCAGTATTGGGACATGAGCCTGGATTTCACCTACTCCGACGAGGTCAACGAGCACTTCCAGCGCCGCCGGGACATCCTGAAGGCGCATCCCGAAGTGCGCCAGCTGATCGCCAAGAATCCCTGGACCACCGCCTGGGTCCTGGGTCTCGGCGCCGCACAGTTCGTGATCGCCGCGAATATCACCCAGGCGCCCTGGTGGGCGATGCTGCTGGTCGCCTATTTTGTCGGCGCGGTGATCAACCATGCGCTCTACGTGCTGATGCATGAATGCACCCACGACACCGTCTTCGAAAAGGCGGTCTGGAATCGGGTGCTGGGCATCGTCTGCGACTTCGCGCTGGCTTTGCCGAGCGCCATGGCCTTCCGCAAATACCACCTGATGCACCACAAATATCTCGGCCAGTACGAGCGCGATCCGGACATCGTGCTGCACGGCGAGGCCAAGCTGGTGGGCAATGCCTGGTGGAAGAAGGCGCTCTGGATCGCCGGCCTCTCGATCTCGCAGATGCTGCGCCCCTTGAAGGTGAAGATGCTGATCGGCAAGCCGATCGGCGACGGCTGGATGACCGCCAACATGCTGGTCCAGATCGCGGTCGATGCGGCGCTGGTCTATTTCTTCGGCTGGTACGCCCTGCTCTATCTGGTGCTCTCGACCTTCTTCGCGCTCGGCCTGCACCCGATGGGCGGGCGCTGGATCCAGGAGCACTATTCAGTCGATCGCAAGCAGGACACCCACTCCTACTACGGCCCGCTGAACAAGCTCTGCTTCAACATGGGCTACCATGTCGAGCATCATGACTTCGCCAACGTGCCGTGGAACAATCTGCCGAAGCTCAGGAAGGTCGCGGGCGAGTTCTACGACAACCGCTTCCACTACCGCTCCTGGGTCGCGGTGGTGCTGGGCTTCATCTTCAATCCGCAGATGTCGGCCTACAGCCGCGTGATCCACAACCAGTCGGTCCCGCACAAGCAGGCGGCGGAGTAGACACAATGGGTTCTACGGGGGACCCGCGGCGGCGGGATATGGATTCTCCCTCGCCACTCCTGAGGTCGCCAAGACCGTACACTATTGTGTGCGTCCGGTCAAGAGTGCGGTAACTCGCTGATAGCGCAGCATTTTACAGCACGATAGACGCAAGATTGTTTCGCGCCGCTGCGGTGCCTAGCGGAAAGCGCCCATCCGATAGAGCCGCCAAGCAAGCCCCGGCGCCGCCAGCAGCGGATGCCGGCGCTGCCAGTCGGTGACCGGGACGGTCTTGCCGGAGTGGCGCTTGATCTTCCACAGCGCGTAGTCGAGGCCGCCGTCGAAGGTGAAGATGCCTTTGATGATACGCAGCAGGTTCAAGGTCTTGCCGAGCCGGCGGCGGCGCTTCCACTCCGCGGCGGCTTTCTCCGCTGACATTTCCGGCTGGCCCAGCTCTTCCAGTACCAGCGGTGTCAGGCGTTCATAACGTGCCTGGTCGTTTTCGAAGATCTTGACCGCGCGGTCGGCGCCCTCCGGCCGCAGCTCCGCTGCGTAGGTCTCGCGCAGCGCCCGGATCCAGAGCGTGCGGGCATCGCGGCTCGCGGGCTCCAGCGGCCAGGCGCGGCGCAGCATCGTCCTCACCGCATCCATGCAGGCCGTCACGACGCGGTCGGCGGTCACGGCGTCTCGGCTCCATATGTTCCGCGCCGGCTGCGCATAGCGCGCCCAGACCGACACGTTCTGTGTTTCCGGCCGGCAGAAGCGGGCGAAATCCTCGAGCGAGATCACCACATACTTGGCGCGGATCTGCGTCCCCTTCCAGACCGTCTCGCAATAAAAGGCATTGGGCGGCAGGATGCGGTTGGCGACCGCGAGCCAGCGCTTGTCATAGGCGCGGCCGTAATCGTCCACCAGGACGTAGAAATCGAGCAGGTTGTCGGCGAGCTCGGCTTCCGGCGAGCGCAGGCAGGAGCCGTAGAACAGCACCGCGACCGCGGCGCGCGCGTAGCGTCCGCGCAGCACGTCGGCGATCGCCGTCACCGTCGCGGCGACCGGACGGTTCAACTCCTCGCTCAGCAGCTCGCGCAGCGCTTGCGCCATCGTCCCTCAGTAGCGGGTGAAGGTGATCTTCGGGCCGACCGAGAGCCGGAAGCCCGGCCCGCCATCGGTCTCCAGGAACTCGCCGTCGAAGACGACCGGCGTCACCAGGTCGCACTCAAGCTGGTCGGCGCGCCGGCTGCAATAGCCGTGCGATTCCATCCAGGGCTTGGGCTTGCCGCGCAAGGCGGGAAGTGCTGCAAAGGCGAAGCGGCGGGGCGGATGGCTGATCGTGGTCAGGCGGATCGGACCTGGGCCCAGGCCCCAGAACGGCTTGATGCCGGGGAGGATTCCCGTGAGCGTGGTCGCGACCAGCAGGAAGAGATCCTGCGGCGGCTCCGCCTTGCCGTCGAGCGACAGGGCCACGCGCTCGCCGTGGAAGCCGGAGCGGTCACCCGGTCCGTACCAGAGCACCCGCAGCACCGAGAGCAGGATGCCGATCTTGCTGGCCAGGCTCTGGGTGAAGCCCATGCCGTGCACCTTGCGGCGTCCCAGAATGGTGCCCTGGTAGAAGGCGATCGCGCCGAGCAGGAAGCCATGGATCGGCGGCCCGCCGTCGAAGAGATCGAGGGTCATGACGTTGCGTTCGACCGTCTGACCCGGATCGCCGGCTTCGACCCGCTCGATCAGGCGCTTCAGATGCGGTGCCGGCAGCTCGGTCTCGCCGAGGTCGCGGGCGATCACGTTGGTCATGCCGGCGGAGAGCAGGCTGAGCTTCGGCATCGCCGCGAAGGGCTTGTCGTTGATCAGCGCGCTGATCGCCGCCTGCACCGTCCCGTCGCCGCCGCTGATGCAGAGATGCGTGACGCCGGCCGCCGCCATCTCGCGCAGACAGTCGGTCAGGTCGGAGATGTCGTGGAAGGCGAGATGCTTCACCTGCGGATGGTCATGCAGCAGCGCCGCAAATTCCTTGAGCCCGGTGCGGTTGCGATTGCTGTGGGCGTTGCTGACGACGCCGATCTTGGCGCTCATGGCTTGATCGGTTCGGCGAGCCAGGAGACCGGCGGATGTCCCGTCCATTTCGTCAGCTGGGCCTGGACGATGCGGATGGTGTGGAAGATGAAGGAGAGGATGGTCCAGATCGCGACCAGCACGAAGCCCTCGCGCGGCGCGCCGAAGAGCACCGCCAGGGTCAGGATAAAGAGATTGGGATTGCGCCGGGCGGTGATCTCACGGAACCAGGAATCGACCGGCCGCCAGATATGGATCTCGATCCCGTGCAGCCAGGTGAACAGGCCCTCCTGCAGCCGCCCGAGCACATAGCCGACGATCACGATGCCGAGCGACAGCACGAGCAGGGAGTCGGCAATGCCGTAATTGGCGGCGACCAGGCCGTGATACCAGGCCCAGTACCAGAACGGCGGATGAATGAGATCGATGCCGTGGTCGAAGACGTTGCCGAAGGGCGTCGAGCGCAGGGTCGCCCGCGCCAGCTTGCCGTCGACCGTGTCCAGGAAGCACATGCCCCAGGCGCAGGCGAGACCGAGCGCGAAGTGCCCTTGCCAGAACAACCACATCGCCAGCAGCACCAGCAGCAGGCTGACCGCGGTCACCATGTTGGGCGAGATGCCGAACCGGGCGCAGGCCCTGGTCACGTGGAAAGCCGGCCAGGGCCAGACCCGCTTGGTCACGAAATCGGTGACGCCCTTGTAGGCGCCGTCGAACATCCGCCGCTCGATCGCGACCGGCGGCATCGAGTCGACGCGCATCAGGTAGGGCGGCGCGCGCCGGCGCAGCGACTTGTTGTAGGTGCTGGCGAGCCCCGCCGCGTCGACTCGGCGCAAGCCTGCCGGCACGTCGCCGCCGGACGCCAAGGCCGCTTCGACCGCCCCGGCTTGGGAGGGATCGGAAAGATGCGCCGCGACCGCTTCGCCCTCGGCGCCGGTCAGCAAGACGCCCGGCTGCCGCAGCAGCGCCGAAACCAGCACCTCATCGAAGATGAAATCGTCGCGGATCAGCACCGGGCCGGCCGATGCGGTCGAAGCGCCCGCCCGGGCCAAGGCCCGTTCCAGGCGCTCCCGGGCCGTCATCCCCCAGAACCGACGCGGCTCAGCGCCGCTGCCGGTGGTTCCGCCGGCCGGGCCCGCCACGATCCGGACGCTCGGTCGTTCGGAAATCCTGTCGCTCATTCAATTCGTTAACGAATCCAGCCCCGCGGGCCCCGGTTACGGGCCTGAGATAGCCCTATCGCCGGGCGAGCGTCCACCTGAATTACCGCAGGAAAATCAAGGCTTGACCGGATTCCGGGTTCAGGACCATGTACCGGTCTAAGCTGAACCGAGGCGGTCGCGTGCCGAGCCTGACTCTCGCCCATATCTCCGATCTGCATATCGGGCCGCTCCCGCGCGCCGGATTGCGGGCGCTCGCCGGGAAAAGGGTGACGGGCTTCCTCTCCTGGCGCCTGAAGCGCTCGAAGATCCACCGGATCGAGGTCCTGGACGTGCTGGCGAAGGACCTCGCCGCCCAGCAGCCGGACCATATCGCGGTGACCGGCGACCTGGTCAACATCGCCCTCCCCGAGGAGTTCACCCAGGCCCATGACTTCCTGAAGCGGATCGGCCCGGCCGAGCGCGTCACCGTGGTGCCCGGCAATCACGATGCCTATGTCGCCCTGCCCTGGCTGAAAGCTGCCGGGCGCTGGGATGAATACATGACCGGGCGGCATGCCGATGGCGGCGATCGCCCGCCGCGCGACATGCGCGACTTCCCCTTCGTGCGCCGGATCGGCGGGATGGCGCTGATCGGCGTCTCGACCGCACTGCCGACGCGACCGTTCAGCGCCGCCGGCGAGCTCGGCGCCGACCAGTTGCAGCGCCTCGACGCCATGCTCGAGCAGCTGGGCGAAGCCGGCGCCTTCCGCATCGTCCTGATCCACCATCCGCCGTTCGGCGGCGGCGCCTACAAGCGCAAGAGCCTGCGCGACGCCGGACCGCTCGCCGAGATCATCGCCAAACGCGGCTGCGAGCTGATGCTGCATGGCCATACGCACATGTCGCAGCTCGGCCGGATGAAGGGGCCGAGCACCTCGGTGCCGATTATCGGTGTGCCCTCGGCGTCGGCAGTGGTGAGCGATCACCGCGACCCCTCGCGCTATCACATCTATCGCCTTTCGCGCGGCGAGCGCGCCGACGGCGCCTGGACGCTCACCGTGTCGATGCGCGAGCTCAAGCCCGACGGTTCCGGATTCGCGCCGATCGGCGAGATCGTGCTGCTGGGCGAGACCAACCCGCCACTGACTTCGCCCACTTCATCGGCCGCCGCCTGATGCGACTGATCGATACCTACATCCTGCGCCGGGTGCTGATGCCGCTGCTGGCGGCGGTCGGCATCGCGATGGCGGCGTTGCTGATGCAGCGCTTGATCCATCTTCTCGATCTCTTCGCCAACCGCGGCGGTCCGCTTTCGATCATCTTGAAGATGCTGGGCAACCTGGTGCCCTTCTATCTCGGCATCGCGCTGCCGGCGGCGCTGTTCATTGGCGTGCTCTATGCCGGTTCGCGGCTCTCCAGCGAGAGCGAACTCGACGCGATGCGGGCGAGCGGCATGTCGCTGCTGCGGCTGATGGTGCCGATCCTCGCCTTGGCGGTGGTGCTGGTGATGATCAGCTCCTACCTGCTCGGCTGGCTGCAGCCCGTCACCCGCTTCGGCTACCGGGCGCTGGTGCATCTTGTCACCGACACGCAGTGGGATTCCGCGATCGAGCGCGGTGCCTTCTTCAACGGCTTCGGCGGGAAGACGATCCTGATCGGCGATATCTCCGATGGCGGCCGCACGCTCACCAAGATCTTCGTCAACGAAAAGGACGATTCCGGCCGCAGCGTCATCCTCACCGCCGAGCGCGGCGACCTGCAGAAGCAATCCGATTTCTCGCTGGTGCTGCGGCTTCACAACGGCGTCCGTTCCGAGACCTCGGCCAACGGCGATGCGA
The DNA here is from genome assembly GCF_041905885.1 of Dongia sp. Taxonomy (NCBI): domain Bacteria; kingdom Pseudomonadati; phylum Pseudomonadota; class Alphaproteobacteria; order Rhodospirillales; family Dongiaceae; genus Dongia; species Dongia sp. The sequence continues at coordinate 124,583 of NZ_JAYRKD010000014.1, forward strand.
CGCGGGCAATGACCTTCACCCAGCTCGATCTGCCGCTGGAATCGATTGCGCCCGAGCCCTTCCGGGCGCGCGGCGAGAAGGAAACCGAGCTCACCTTCAACGAGCTGGTGAAGTTCTATTTCAACACACCGGATTACCTCGACATCGAGGACATCACCGCCGAATTGCACGAGCGGGCGGTGCGCACGATCTCGATCCTGTTCCTGCCGTTCCTGGCATTTCCGGTCGGCATTTCCTCGCGGCGCACGTCGAAGAGCGTGCGGATGATCGTCGGCGTGCTGTTCCTTATCTTCTATTATGAAGTCCTGCAGTTCGGCGAAGCCATGGTCCGGCGCAAGGCCCTGGATGCGATCCCGGCGCTTTGGGTCCCCTGCGCGATCTTCGCGGCCTGCAGTCTCTGGCTGTTCTGGGTAGCTGACCGCAAGCCCGGCCAGGATCCCCTCGCCCACCTTTTCGACGGGCTGAACGCGATTGGCGCCTGGTTCAGGCGCCTGCTGCCACGGCGATTGCGAAAGGTCGCCGAATGAGCCGGTTAGCAACCCAATCGACGGCGGCACGATGCGCCTGATCGACGGATACATCCTGCGGCGGGTGTTGCTGCCGATGCTGGCCGCGGTCGGCATCGCGATGGCGGCGCTGCTGATGCAGCGGCTCATTCTGTTGATGGATCTCTTCGCCAACCGGGGCGTCCCGTTTTCGCTCGTCCTGGAGATGCTCGGCAACCTGGCGCCGTTCTATCTCGGCATCGCCTTGCCCGCGGCGCTCTTCATCGGCGTGCTCCATGCCGGATCGCGACTTTCCAGTGACAGCGAGCTCGACGCTATGCGTGCGGGCGGCATGTCGCTGCTCCGGCTGATGCTGCCGGTGCTGGCGCTCGCCGCGGTCCTGGCGGTGATCAGCGGCTATCTGCTCGGCTGGTTGCAGCCACTGACGCGGTACAACTATCGCGCCCTGGTGCATGCCGTCACCGACACGCAATGGGATTCCGCCATCGAGCGTGGCGCCTTCTTCACCGGATTCGGCGGCAAGACGATCTGGGTCGGCGACATCTCCGAGGACGGGCATACCCTCACCAAAGTCTTCGTCAAGGAGAAGGGCGAAGACGGCCATAATATCATCCTGACCGCCGAGCGCGGCGATCTCCTGAAGCAGCCGGATCTGGAGCTCACTCTATCGCTGCACAATGGCGCCCGCTCCGAAACCTCGGCGAACGGCGATACGATCCAGAGCATGACCTTCACCCAGCTCGACTTGCCGCTTGAATCGATCGCGTCCCAGCCCTACGGACCGCGTGGCGGGAAGGAATCCGAGCTCACCCTCACCGAGTTGGCCCGCTACACCGTCAATACGCCGGACCATCTGGACCAAGAAGACATCCTCGCCCAGCTTAACGAACGGCTGGTGCGCAGCGTCTCGATCCTCTTCCTGCCGCTCCTCGCTTTCCCGATCGGTATCTCCTCGCGACGAACGTCGAAGAGCCTGCGGATGATCGTCGGGGTGCTGTTCCTGATCTCCTATTACGAGGTGCTGCAGTTCGGGGAGGCCTGGGTCAGCAAGGGCCGGATCGGCCCGGCCTTGGCGCTCTGGCTGCCCTGCGGCATCTTCGCGTCCTGCAGTCTCTGGCTGTTTTGGGTCGCCGAGCGCAGGCCCGGCCAGGATCCGTTGGCCCGTATCTTCGACGACGTCGCCGCCCTTGGCCGCTTCTTTCAGCGGCGGCTACCGGATGGCTTGCGCGGGGCCGGCGCATGAGCACTTTCAGCCGTTATGTCTTGCGCGTCTTCTTCGCCCAGCTGGCGCTGCTGCTGATCAGCTTCACCGCGCTGCTCCAGGTGTTCGACCTGCTCTCGAACAGCATCGACGTGCTGAAGCGCGGCGACGGGCATTTCAGCGCGCTGGCGCTCTATGCCGTGCTGCGACTGCCGGAGATCGTGAGCTTCCTGACGCCGTTCGGCGTGCTGCTCGCCACCTTGATGACCCTGGGGCGGCTCGAGCGCGACAACGAGATCCTCGCCTTCAAGGCCTCCGGTGCGCCCTACAACGCCGTGTTGCTCTCCTTCCTGCCGGCCGTGCTCCTGGTCGGCGTCGCGCATTTCCTGCTGGCGGACCAGGTGGTCCCGCGGACGATCAATGCCATGGTGGCACGCGACATCTATGTCGACCGCAACTCGAAATCCGACGGCGACCCGGTCTTCATCCAGGACGGCCGCTCCGTCGTCGAGGTCACCAGCGTCGGCAAAAATGGTGCGACCTTGCGGGAAATGCGGATCTTCGAGCGCGGCGACACCGGCATCCTGGTCCGCGTCCGCCAAGCCGCCGAGGCCCGCTACGACACCCAGGCGCGGCAATGGACGCTGAGCGACGTCTGGACCACTTCGATCACGCCGGATCATCCGTCGGAGGCTGGCCATAACGGCACGATGATCTGGGAGACCAGCCTGACCCCGGCCGAGTTCTCCAACCTGATCGAGCTGCCGCAGGCGATGAGCCTGGCCAAGATCTGGTCCTTTGCCACCTCGCAGGATGTCGGCGTCCGGCCGACCTATTTCTACGAAGCCTGGCTGCAGAAGCGTTTCTCGCTGCCGATGAGCTCGATCCTGATGATCCTGCTCGCGGCACCCGTGGCGCACAGCATCTATCGCCGGGACCGCGGGCTTGCCGCCGGCATGGCGATCGGCTTTGGCCTGGGCTTCCTGTATTTCATCGCCGATGGGCTGGTCATGTCCTTGGGGGAATCCGGCGCCGTGCCGCCGGTGGTCGCCGCCTGGATGCCCATCCTCGTCTTCGCCAGCGTCGGCGGCGCCTGGCTCATCCGTCTCGAAGGTTACTAGCAGAATGAAATTGTGGATCGACGCTGCGGAAGCTTCCGCGCAGCGTGTCTTCGGCATGTCCCTGATCGAACGCCACCTCAAGGCGGCGCGGCATCAGAAGATCGAAATCAGCGAAGTCATCGTCGATTGCGGCAGTGCCGCCGAGACCGAGTTCGTGCTCGAACCGCGCCTCAAGGCACCGGTGCGTGTCGTGAAGTCGGCCGGCACCTGTGGCGAGCGCCTGGCGGCGGCGGCGGCGAACGAGCCCGTGCTCGCGACCGATGCCGCATCCCTGGCCGATGCCAGGCTGTATGGCTATCTCGGCCAGAATGCCGGCAGCAAGGTCGCGCGCGGCGATGCGCCGGACAGCGACGCCGTCATCGCGCGGGTCGAGCCCGCCGACGTTTCGCGGATCAACGCAACGGCGAACACGCTGTCGCAGGCGGCGGCCGCCTTGCCGGCGCTGACGCAGGCCGAGTTTCCGGCCTTTATCCGCAAGCTGCGGCGCAGCACCCCCTACTACCTGTTCCACGTCGGCACGGCGGAGCAGGCGCGCAAGGTCGAGCGTTTCCTGTTCTGGTCGAACTACAAGGGCTCAACCGACTTCTTCACCAAGTATGTCTATCCGCCGCTGGTCTGGCTGATGGTGCCGCCGCTGGCGCGGGCACGGGTGCATCCCAATGTCGTGACCGCGGTCAGCATCTTCCTGACCCTGATCGCGGTGCCGCTCTTCGCCGAAGGCTATTGGGCATTGGGTTTCCTCTGCGCCTATGGCATGAGCGTGCTCGATTCGGTCGACGGCAAGCTGGCGCGGCTCACCTTCACCGATTCATGGCTCGGCAACATCCTCGACCATGGACTCGACCTGGTGCACCCGCCCTTCTGGTATCTGGCCTGGGCCTGGGGGCTGACCGGGGGCGATACCAGCTCGCCCGCCTGGACCGCCGGCCTGGTGATGCTGGGCCTCTATGTCCTCGACCGGCTGATTCTGGCGATCTATCCGCGGCGCTTTCAAAAGGGCCTGCACACGCATGCCCCGATCGACGGCCTGGTGCGCACCTTCATCTCGCGCCGAAACATCAATCTTCCTTTATTTACAGTCGGTTATTACATCGGGCTCGGGGTGCCGACTCTCTATCTGATCGTCGTTTGGCAGGCTCTGACCTGCCTCTATCACGGCGGTCGAACCTTCTGGATCTTCTGTGTCGAGAAGGCCCGGCCGCAGAAGCCGGTCTGATGCCGGCAACATGACTGCGTCGGATCGCAGCATCGCGCCCGGCGCGCTTGCTCCAATGCCTTGATCCGCTTAGATTACCGGCAAATTTCCATCCCTGAGAATTGGCGGCGTGATGAGCGGTTTCTGGAAGAACCGGACCCATAATCTGGCGCGGATGTCCCTGCAGGACCTGATCCGCGCCTTCTTCACCTATCCGTCCGTGCTCGGCTACATCGCCATCGCACTGGTGAGTTTCTATCTCGTGGCGCGCTGGTACGTCTCGCCGCTGCCGCTGGTGGTCGCCTGGGTCGCGACCGGCGTGGTCTACCCAGCCGTTTGGTATGTGCTGCACCGCTGGGTGCTGCATGGCCAATATCTCTACCGCTCGCCCTTGACGGCTGCGGTCTGGAAGCGGATCCACTTCGACCATCACCAGGATCCGCACAACCTGGTCGTGCTGTTTGGCGCGCTCTACACCACACTGCCCACCATCGGCATCGTCACCCTCCCGATCGGCTATTGGATCGGCGGTCCGGCGGGGTCGGCGATGGCCTTCGGCGCCGGCATCGTGATCACGCTGTTCTACGAGTTCTGCCATTGCATGCAGCACCTGAACACCGCGCCGAAGACCAGGTTCATGAAGCGCATCAAGCAGCTGCATCTCGCCCATCATTTCCACAATGAGCAGGGCAATTTCGGCATCACCAACTATCTCTGGGACCGCCTGTTCGGCACCTTCTACGCCAAGGCGAAGAACGTGCCGAAGAGCGCCACGGTGTTCAACATCGGCTATACCGAAGAGATGGCCGCGAAATATCCCTGGGTGAACAAGCTCTCCAATTACACCCGCGGCGACGGCAACCCGCGGCGCTTCCGCAGCGAGCCGGCGCCGGGCGAGAGCATCTAGCCTTCCATGAGCGCTTCCGTCGTCGTCTCCCCGGTCGCAGGCCGGTCGGATCTCGCGGCGTTCATCCAGCTCCCGAAGCGGCTCTATCGCGGTCAGCAAGGTTACATCGCGCCACTCGACATGGAGCGCGGCGAAGCGCTCTCGCCGAAGACCAACCCTTTCTTCGACCATGCCGAGGTGCAGCTGTTTCTGGCGCGGCGCGACGGCAAGGTGGTCGGGCGCATCTCGGCGCAGATCGACAAGCTGCATCTGGAGAAATACGGCGACCGGACCGGCCATTTCGGCTTCCTCGATGCCGAGGACGACCCGGCGATCTTCACGGCCTTGATCGAGGCGGCGGAAGGTTGGCTGCGCAAGAAGGGCATGACCCGTGCCGTCGGTCCCTTGAGCTTCTCCACCAACGAAGAGATCGGCGTGATGGTCGAGGGCTTCCAGTCCCTCCCCATGCTGCTGATGCCGTTCCAACTGCCCTATAATGCACCGCTGATCGAGGCTCAGGGCTACGCCAAGACCAAGGACGTCTTCGCCTATCACCTCCGCAAGGATGACTACAAGCCGCTGGCATCCCAGCGCATGCTGGATCGCGCCGCCGCTGAAGGCGGCGTTCGGGTTCGCAACATCGACATGAAGCGCTTCGCCGCCGAGATCGCGACCGTCATCGACATCTTCAACGATGCCTGGTCGCAGAACTGGGGCATGGTGCCGTTCACCGAGAAGGAGATGGCGGCGGCGGCCAAGGGGTTGAAGCTGCTGATCGACCCCAAGATGGTGGTGATCGCCGAGCAGAACGGCGAGGCCGCCGGCATGATGGTCTGCCTGCCCAACCTGCTGGAAGCCGTACGTGACCTCGACGGCAAGCTGTTTCCCTTCGGCATCGTGAAGCTGCTCTACCGGTTGAAGACCAACAAGGTGCGCTCCGGCCGCATTCCGCTGATGGGAATCCGGCGCAAGCACCACGGCACGGTGCTGGGCGCCACGCTCCTGCCGATGATGTTCGAGAAGCTGCGCACACGCTTCCTGGAGCGCAACCTGGAGCAGCTCGAGATGGGCTGGATCCTGGAGGACAACAGCGCGATGCGGCGCGTGCTCGAGGGCATCGGCGGTCGGGTCTATAAGACCTATCGCGTCTACGAGAAGGCACTCGCTTGATCGACGCCTTGATCCTCGCCGGCAGCCGCGGCCCGCATGATCCCGTCGCAGCCCTCGGCAAGGTCGCGCACAAGGCGCTGACGCCGATCGCGGGGCGCCCGATGCTGGCTTACGTGCTCGATGCGGTGCGCGGCATGCCGGAGGTCGACCGCATCCACATCTGCATCGACGCGGAGACCGATCTCCGGCCGGTCACCAACGGCACGCCGTTCATCCGTATCCCGCCCGCCAACAGCCCCGCCGCCAGTGTCGCCGCCGCTCTGCAACAGATCGACGGCGATCGCCCGCTGCTGATCACCACGGCCGACCATCCGCTGCTCACCCCGGAGATCATCGCGCATTTCCTGACGCACGCTCCGCAGGAGGCTGACCTCTGCGTCGGCCTGGCCGAAGCCGAGACCATTACCAAGGCCTTTCCGGAAGGCCGGCGCACTTTCTATCGCCTGGCCGGACGCGGCTACAGCGGCTGCAATCTCTTCCTGGCGCGAAAACCCGGCGCGGTGCGGGTCGCAGAATACTGGCGGCGCATGGAAGGCCATCGCAAGAACCCGCTGCGCCTGGTCCGCGAGATCGGTTTCGGCGCGCTGATCCGCTATGCGCTGGGCATGCTGAGCCTCGACGGCGCCTTCCGGCATGTGTCGAAACTGACCGCGGCGAAGATCGCGCCGGTGATCCTGCCCTTCGCCGAAGCGGCAACCGATGTCGACAAGCCCTCCGACCATGCACTGGTCGAAGGGATTTTGCGGGCTAGAACGTCTCGACCAGCGCGCTGACGCGTTCGAAGTCGGCGGGAAAATCGACTTCGCCCCAGCGCAACCCTTCGATCGAACATGTTTCAACCTGGTGGCGCTCGGCGATCTGGCCGATCACCTTCAGGTACCACCACTTCAAACCCTCGGGCGTGTGCATCATCGCCTCGAGTGTATCGGTGAAGAGCTTCGGTCCCTCACCGCGGAAGTAGAGCATGCCGATCGATTCCGCGTTGGATCGCTCCGGCGGCAGATGCTTGCCGATCTCGGTCAGGCGGGTGCCTTTGCGGTGCACCTTCATGTCGTCGGCGTCGTAGCCGTTCTCCTTCACGTCGACCGTGACGGTGATCGGCGCGGCGGGGCTGGCGAGCAGACGCTTCACGCAATCCGGCTCGATCACGGTGTCGCCGTTCAGGATGATGAAGTCGCGGCCCATCTCGGCCCGCGCCATCCAGCAGCTGGCGAGATTGTCGGCCAGCTTGAAGAAGGGATTGTAGACGGTGCGGATCTTGAGCTTCGGCCCCGCCAGCTTGTCGAGCAGCGCCGCCACGTCCGGCGCGTGATAGCCGGTGACCACGGCGATGTCATCGATGCCGTTCTGGGTCAGCGCCCAGATTTGCCATTCGATCAGAGTCTTCGGCCCGAGCGGCAGCAGGCATTTCGGGCGACCTTCGGTCAGCGGCAGCAGGCGCGAGCCCTGGCCCGCGCTCAAGATGACGGCTCTCATTTACTCACCAAGCTGGGGGAAGTCCCCGGAATCCGGCCGGAAATCGGCGTTTCGGGGCGCGAGAATGGTGGGGAAGCCCCCACCTGTCAACCCACAAGGCCATGCCGACCCTGGGACATTTCGCCTTGCCGATCAGGCGGTTACTTGGCGAGTGCGCGGGCGCGGACGGTGCGGGCGCCACCCGCGCGGCCCCGCTTCACCGTGCTGCCGCGGGTCACGATCTCGAAGCCGAGATCGATCCGGGGTTGCTTTGGCCTGGCGCCCGAGCCGCGAATGATTTCCAGCACGATCTCCGCGGCGAGACGCGCCATTTCGTAGCGCGGGATCGCGACCGAGCTCAGCGCCGGATAGGAGCTGGCGCAGAAATCGAGATCGTTGAAGCCGATGATCGAAAGGTCCTCCGGCACCTTGATGCCGCGCCGCTGGCATTCGAACAGCGCACCCAAAGCAAGGTCGTCGTTGCAGCAGAACACCGCCTGGAGGCCCGGCACCTTGTCCAGCATCTCGGTGAACAGCTCCGCGCCGCGTTTCACCGAGGATTGCTGCAGGTTGGCGATCACCATGCCTTCGCTGTCGAGGCCGGCATCGGCCATCGCCTTCTGATAGCCCTCCATGCGGCGCCGGGCGCGGAAATCGACCCGCGCCGCGATATGCGCCACCTTGCGGTGGCCGAGATCGAGCAGGAAGCGCGTGGCGGCATAGCCGGCGCCGCGCTGCGACATGCCGATGTTGATGTCGATCGGCTTCTCGGCGATCTCCATGGTCTGCACCACGGGGACGCCGCAGCCTTCGAGCAGCTTGCGGGCGCGCTCGGTCTGGTCGATGCCGGCCACGATCATCGCCTCGGCGTGGTGGCCGATCAGGGTCGCGATCGCCCGCTCCTCTTCCGCTTGGGAATAGCGGCTGTTCAGCACCAGGACCTGGAAACCTTTCGGCAGGAAAGCGTCGTGCAAGGCCTTCAGGTATTCGACGAAGACGCCGTTGGTCAGCGACGGCACCACCACGCCGATGATGTGACTCCGCGAGGAAGCCAGGGCGCTTGCGAGATAGTTTGGAACATATCCAAGCTCTCGCACCGCAGCATCGATGCGCCGCCGCACGTCATCGGAAACCATCTCCGGCTTCCTGAGCGCGCGCGAAACCGTGACCGCGCTGACCCCCGCCCGCGCCGCAACATCCGACAGCTTGGCCCGCCCGGCAGGTTTCCCGCGGCGTGACTTTCCGGTTATGCGCCCGGTGCGTTGCGGCATGCGACGAGCTCTTCCCCTGTCCGACTGTACTTTATATCTGAAGCGTTTTTTCTGGCCGGCATTGACAGCGCTTTCATCCTATAATACCCATATCGATGCTAGGTCAACGTCGATGGGGAACTCGCTTGCGCGGTGACGTCAGTGACCGTCGCGGGGGACAACGACAGAGCACCCTTCAGCGTTCGACCGGGAAAGAAACATAAGAACCGTCCTTGGGAGGATGCCTATGTACCGGACGCTTACGCGCCGGAAGGCGAGCATTGCTGCTGCCGTGCTGCTGTCTTCCGTTTTCAGCTTCTCTGCCATCGCCGCCGGCCCGGAAGTGGTTGCCGGCCCCGCCGCCGATCCCCAGTGCTTCGTGCCCTGGGCCGACAGCACCAAGTTCTTCAAGTTTCCGAAAAAGGAAGGCCCGTATCGCATCGCGCTCGCGAACGGCTTCATCGCCAACACCTGGCGCATTCAGATGATCAAGACCGCCAAGGCCTATGCGGCGCAGCCCGAAGTCGCTGCCAAGCTGAAGGAGTTCAAGGTGGTCTCAACCGGCGAGGATGTCGCCGCGCAGATCTCCGCGGTCAGCAACTTCATCGATTCCGGTTATGACGCCATCGTCGTGAACGCGCAGAACCCGACCGCCTTCGCGCCGGTGATCAAGCGCGCCAAAGCCAAGGGCGTGGTGCTGGTCGCCTTCGACAACATTCTCGACACCGAGGATGCGATCAACGTCAACGTCGACCAGAAGGGCCTCGGCGAATACTGGGCGCGCTGGCTGGTGAAGCAGATCCCGAACGGCGGCAAGATCCTCGAGGTGCGCGGCGTCGCCGGCACCTCGGTGGACACCGACCGCCACAACGGCATCCACGAAGTGCTCGATGCCTCGGGCAAGAAGTGGGACGTCGTGGAAGTCGTCGGCAAGTGGGATGACGGCACGGCGCAGAAGGTCTCGGCCGATGCGATCGCGGTGCAGAAGAAGTTCGACGGCATCACCGTGCAGGGCGGCTCGACGGGTACGGTCCGCGCCTTCATGGACGCCGGCCATCCCTTCGTGCCGGTCGGCGGCGAGACCGAGAACGGCTTCCGCAAGCTCTGCGCCGCCCATGGCGGCGAGGGCCTGAAATGCGCCTCCGGCGGCACCGGCCCGGCGCAGGTCGCCGTGGCCATCAAGACCGCAATCGCGGCGCTTGAGGGCCAGGTGGTCCCGCAATCGGTGAAGCTGCCGCTCGCGACCACCGAAGACCCGAACTTCAAGGACGGCGAGAACTTCTACGGCAAGGAAGGCGACAACTTCTTCGTCGGCAACTCCTTCCCGACCTGTGGCATCAACTTCAGCGCCACGGAAATCATGGGCCAGTCGGAAGCGAACCAGTAACGACTGGAATATCGGTTGACGAAAGCCGGCGCCGCTGGAGAAGCTTCTCCACGGCGCCGGTTTGTCATCCCCGGATTCCAGGGACCATGATTTGAGAAGCACGTGATGGACGGTTCTGCTCCTGCTCCCCTGTTCCGCATGGAAGGCGTTTCCAAGCGCTATGGCGGCGTCAACGCGCTGACCAACGCCGACCTCACCGTCGAGGCGGGCCGTATCCATGGCGTGCTCGGCGAAAACGGGGCCGGCAAATCCACGCTCATGAAGGTGATGGCGGGGGTGGTTCAGCCCAATGAGGGCCGGATGTCGCTCGACGGCAACCCGGTCTCCTTCGCCAATCCCGCCGCGGCGAATGCAGCGGGGATCGTCTGCATCTTCCAGGAACTCTCGCTGGTGCCCGATCTCTCGGTCGCCGACAACATCTGCATCAGCAACCCGCCGAAGCGCTTCGGCCTGATCGACCGCAAGGCGCAGCGCCGCATCGCCGAGGAAGCGCTGTCGCGCGCCGGCGGCGAAGACATCCACCCGATGGCGCCGATCAAGGACCTGCCGCTCTCGCGCCGGCAACTGGTCGAGATCGCCAAGGCCCTGGTACGCAACCCGCGCATCCTGATCCTCGACGAGGCGACCTCGGCGCTGACCGCGGCCGACGTGCGCAAGGTCTTCTCGGTGCTGAAGCGGCTGCGGCAGGAAGGCCTTGCCCTGCTCTACATCTCGCATCGCATGGCGGAGATCGCCGAGCTCGCCGACGAATGCACGGTGTTCCGCAACGGACGCAACGTCGGCACCTTCAAGTCCGGCGCCAAGTCCGACACCGAGATCGTCGAGCTGATGATCGGCCGCGAATACACCCATGCCTTTCCGCCCAAACCGGCGGCGAAGACGACGGCCGTGACGCCGGCGCTCGAAGTGCGCAATCTCTCCTGGAACAACCGCCTCAAGGACATTTCGCTCACCGCGCGTGCCGGCGAGATCGTCGGGCTGGGCGGCCTCGACGGCCAGGGCCAGCGCGAGCTGCTGCTGGCGCTGTTCGGCGTGCTGCGCAGCACCACCGGCGAGATCCTGATCGACGGCAAGAAGGTTTCCCTCTCCGGCCCGAGCGACGCCAAGCATGGCAGCTGCGGCATGGCGCTCATCCCCGAGGATCGCAAGACCGAGGGCCTGATGCTGCCGATGTCGGTGCGCGACAATCTCTCGATGGCCTCGCTCGGCCGGGTTTCCAAGGGCGGCCTGGTCGATCGCGTCGCCGAGAACAAGGCGATCGACGAGATGATCGCGCTGCTCGCCATCAAGACCGACGGCACCGCGGTGCCGGTCGGCACGCTCTCCGGCGGCAACCAGCAGAAGATCGTCATCGCCAAATGGCTGATGACCCGGCCCAAGGTGATCCTGCTCAACGATCCGACGCGCGGCATCGACGTCGGCACCAAGGCCGAGATCTACCAGCTGCTGCGCAAGCTGGCCGACCAGGGTGCGGCGATCCTCTACTACTCGACCGATTACGACGAGCTGGTCGGCTGCTGCGACCGGGTGCTGGTGCTCTATGACGGCGCGATCGGCCGGGTCCTGGCCGGCGCCGAGATCACCGAGCGCGCGCTGGTCTCGAGCGCGCTCAATCTCGGCAGTGCCCATGTCGAGGCCGGCACGAGCGCCATGGCCGGCGCGGGAGCCGAATGATGACCGACCACGCCCTTGCCGCCCCGCAGACCAGCGACTGGCGCTACTGGTTCGGCGAGCAGCGCGGCACCCTGCTGGCGCTCGCCGTGTTCATCGCGATGTTCGCGATCTACAGCGGCAACCACCCGGCCGGCTTCAGCGCCGACGTCGTCACCACGGCGGCCAACAAGGGCGTGCTGCTGGCGCTGGTGGCGATGGCGCAGACCTTCGTGGTGCTGACCGCCGGCATCGATCTATCGGTCGGTTTCATCTTCATCCTCACCAACTGCCTCGCCTCGCATATCGTGCTGGGCTCGCCGATCCAGACCACGTTCGGCGTCATCGGCGTGCTCGCGGCGGGCCTGGCCTGCGGCGCGCTCAACGGGGCCATCGTGATTTATGGTCGGCTGCAGCCGATCGTCACCACGATCGCGACCGGTGCGGCTTTCTACGGCATCGCCTTGCTGCTGCGCGAGCAGCCCGGCGGCGACGTCAACGAGGATCTCGCCGACTTCCTGACCAACCAGTTCCCCGGCGGCATCCCGGCCAGCGCGGTGGCGCTGCTGGCGGTCGTGCTGGTGATCTGGGTGCCGTTCCGCAAGTCGATGCTGGGGCGCGTGGTCTATGCCGTCGGCTCGTCGGAACCCGCGGCCTATATGTCCGGCCTCGACATCCGGCGCGCCAAGTTCACCGCCTATGCCTTGGGCGGCCTGCTGGCTTCGATCGGCGGGCTGTTCATCACCTTCGTCACCTATACCGGCGAAGCCTCCTTGGCCAACGCGAACACCTATACCCTGAACTCGATCGCCGCGGTGGTGCTGGGCGGCGTCTCGCTGTTCGGCGGCAAGGGCAGCGCGGTCGGCGCGATCTTCGGCGCCCTCATCTTCCGCACCATCGGCGATCTGCTGTTCGTCTTCGATCTCGATCCGCTCTGGCAGCCGCTGTTCCTCGGCGTCGTGCTGCTGATCTCGGTCTGCCTCGGCTCGCTGCGCCTGTTCCGCATCCGCAACCGGCTTGATCTCTTCGGATGATGCCGTCATGAGCAATCCCCTCGCCCGCGTTCCCGTGCTGAGCCGGCTCGATCCCGCCGTGCTGACCGCCTTCGGCTGCATCATCCTGCTGCTGCTGTTCGGCGCGATGCGGAACCCGAACTTCCTGTCGCCGGACTATCTGCTGCTGCAGCTGCAGGTCGGTTCCTTCCTGGCCATGGTCGCGACCGGCATGATGCTGGTGATCCTGCTGGGCCAGATCGATCTTTCGGTGCCCTGGATCATCTCCGTCGGCGGCATGATGTCGACCGCGGCGGTCGGCTGGGGGCCTTGGGGTGCCACCTTCGCTATTCCGGTCGGGGTGCTTTGCGGCCTCATTTTCGGCCTGGTGAACGGGATCGGCGTCGCCTATCTGCGCGTGCCCTCGATGATCTTCACCCTCGGCATCAACGCCGTGGCGCAAGGCTTCATGGTGGTCCGCACCGGCGGTTTCGCGCCACAGGACATGGCGACCGAAAGCATGCATGACCTCGCCACCGGACGGGCGATCCTCGGCATCCCCAACCCGGTCTGGGTCTGGATCGCCGTCGGCGCCGCGACCGTGTTCCTGCTGCGCCGGACCGTGTTCGGCCGCGCCATCTATGCGATCGGCAACCGCGAGATCGCGGCCTATCTCTCCGGCATCCCGACCCAGCGCGTCGTGCTCGCGGTCTTCGCGATCTCGGGGGCGCTCGCCGCTTTCGCCGGCGCGCTCATCGCCGGCTATTCGACCAAGGCCTATCAGGGCATGGGCGACCCCTACCTGCTGCCCTCGATTGCGGCGGTGGTCCTGGGCGGCACCTCGATCCTGGGCGGGCGCGGCACTTACCTCGGGACGGTGGCCGGCGTCATCCTGATCACCCTGCTGCAGTCGATTCTGTCGGTCGAGCAGATCCCCGAAGCTTATCGGCAGCTGATCTTCGGCGCGGTCATCGTCGCCATGCTGCTGCTCTACGGCCGGGGCGCCAAGGTCGCGGCATAATCCTGAAAATCCAGGCCTTTAGCTGGAACTCCCGAAGCGATTAAGGGGTTTGCAGGGACGGTTCGGCTTTGCTATAAGCAGCGCCGCCAGAGATATGGCCCTGTTCCTCGGTAGCTCAGCTGGTAGAGCGTCGGACTGTTAATCCGCAGGTCGTTGGTTCGAGTCCAACCCGAGGAGCCAATCTCCCAGTTGTCCGGACCGGACACATAGGTAACAGGTCGTACTGGAGACATGGGTTACAACCCGGGGCCAAACGGGTTGTCTGTGGGTTGCAGGGTCTTTTGCTCCAGATCGATGAAGCCGAGATCGTAGCGCAT
>NZ_JAYRKD010000049.1:0-20242 GCF_041905885.1 Dongia sp.
ACATCGGCGCTGCGAGACACCGTCAAGGATCTCGTGCGGGATGGCCTGGCCATGATCCAGGGTGGCTATAGGCAGCTTCTGCGTCATCGCCGCCGATCCTAGCGAATTTCACATTTCCGGGAGGGGGGGGAATCTAGTCCCCCTACCTTAGCCCTCCCTCCCGCCGGGGCTTCTTCGCCACCGTGGCCTTCGTCATCCGCTGATGCCCAGCGGCCCCAACGAACCCACGGAGGCCACATCCATGCGACCCGATCTCGCCGTTCTCCCGCCACGGTTTCTGCGAACCAAGGAAGCCGCCGAGTTCCTCAGCCTTTCGGCCCGCACCCTCGAGAAGCACCGCACCTACGGAACCGGCCCTGCCTATCGCAAGCTCGGCGGCCGCGTCGTCTACGCGGTCGACGACCTTCAGGCCTGGGCCGAACGCGGCGCCGTCACCTCGACCTCCGATCCGCGCGGCGCGGTGCTGCCTGCCAAGCGGCAGGAACCGACCTCGCTGGTCCACGCCGGCCGCTACGCCCGCTGAGCGTCCGGCCATGACGTTTCACCATCACGATAGCGAGCGCGCTCAGCTCGATCTGTTCCGGACACTGCCCGGCGATCTCGCGCCGCGCGACGCCCAGGACCTCATGGCCTATCCCTTCTTCTCGCTCGCCAAGTCGAAGCGCCTGGCGCCGATCGACTTCAAGGCAGGATCGGTCGTGATCCGCGTCGAGGCCGTGCCCGAGCACGGCATGGCGACGATTTGGGACGCCGATGTGCTGATCTGGGCGGCCTCGCAGATTGTCGAAGCCCGCGATCTGGGGCTGCGGCCATCCCGCCTGATGGCGACGACGCCCTACGAGATCCTCACCTTCATCGGTCGCGGTGTCAGCCTGCGTGACTACGACCGTCTCAAGGCCGCGCTCGACCGCCTGCAGTCGACCACTGTGGCAACCTCGATCCGCCAGCCGACCGAGCGGCGCATGCACCGCTTCTCCTGGATCAACGAGTGGAAGGAAAAGGCCGATCATCGCGGTCGGCCATTGGGCCTCGAACTGATCCTCCCCGACTGGTTCTACGCCGCCGTCCTCGATGATGCGCTCGTGCTGACCATCGACCAGGCATATTTCGACCTCACTGGCGGGCTCGAACGCTGGCTCTACCGGCTCGTGCGCAAACATGGTGGCCGCCAGGAATATGGCTGGAGCTTCGATCTCCTCCACCTGCACGCCAAGTCAGGTTCGCTCTCGCCCCTCAAGCACTTCGCCTACGACCTGCGCGACATCGTCCGGCGGCAGCCGCTGCCCGGCTATCGGCTCGTGATCGAGCAGCCGTCAGGTCTTCCCGAACGCCTTTCCTTCGCTCCGACCGACCCGGCCCCCTTCGGCGTGCCGCGGCTTCGCCGTCGCCGTGCAACCGCTCGCCCTGGGGATAAGCTGTGAATAGTCTCGTGCTATCAGGGACCGCGCCTATCGTGCCATCGGGGACCAGATCCTCGTGCTATCGGGGACCGGAATCGTCGATTCCTCGCCTTGAATCAAAAGCTTGCGGCGCCCGTAACTTATCTAACCAGAATTCCTATGGAATTCTTCTAACGCACTCCGCCGTTTCTACGATTGCGGATAACCGCTCGCCGACGATCGGGAGCGCGTCATGATCGTCGCGCTCCTCAACCAGAAGGGCGGCGTCGGCAAGACGACGCTGGCGCTAAACCTTGCAGGCGAATGGGCTCGGCAGGGAAAGCGCGTCACCCTGATCGATGCGGATCCGCAAGGCTCGGCGCTGGACTGGTCGCAACAACGCAGCCGCGAGGGCTTGGCCCGCGCGTTCGGCGTCGTCGGCCTGGCACGCGATACGCTGCATCGGGAAGCTCCAGAACTGGCCCGCGATGTCGATCATGTCGTCATCGACGGCCCGCCCCGCGTCGCCGCGCTGATGCGCTCAGCGCTGCTCGCCGCAGATCTCGTGCTGATCCCGGTGCAGCCGTCGCCGCTCGACGGCTGGGCCTCGGCCGAAATGCTGGCGCTCGTCACCGATGCGCGCATCTACCGGCCCGAACTCGCTGCGCGGTTCGTGCTCAACCGTTGCGGCGCCCGAACCGTCCTCGCCCGCGAGACGGCCGAGACGCTGGCCGACCACGATCCACCCGTACTCGCCAGCACGATCGGTCAGCGCATCGCCTTTGCGGCGGCTGCGCAGTCGGGCCGCCTGGTCTCGGAACTCGACGACAACACACCCGCCACGCGCGAGATCGCGGCACTGGCCGACGAGATCGACCGGCTCGGTATCGGAAGGGCTGCACGATGAGCGAGCGCCCAACCCGTCGCGGCTTCGCTTCCCGGCCTGCCGATCCAGAACACTGGATCAAGGCGGCCGATGCGCCACCACGCGACAGCGACGCGGGCGGCTTCACCGCGCGGCTCACCATCGACGTGACCCCGGAATTGCGCGGCCGGATCAAGATCATCGCGTTCCGGCGCGGGCAGACCGTCGCCGACATGCTGCGCGACCTGCTCGCGCGCGAATATCCCCCAACCTCCGAAGGAGACCCATCATGACCAGCGCCGCGGTTCCCTCCGCGCGCGGCGGCCCGGTGCCGCGCGTGCATTCCGCCGACAGCCTTACCCATGTCGAGCTGACCCATATCGAAAAGCGGATCGAGAACTGGATCAGGTTCGGCCGCGAGGCGAGCGAACAGGTGCTCGACCGCCGCCGTCGCATCTTTTCCTACCGGCCCGGCAGCGTCTTCGCCTTCGTGCGGTGGGCGGCCAACGACTTCGGCACGATCATTTCGCGCATTGACATCGTGCGCGCCGTCGAACCGGGCGAACCTTACCAGACGCTACCTTTCGTGCGGCCTGGCGGCGACATCCTGCTCAAGATCGAGGGCTGGCCGAAAGTCGAACAGGTGCTCCGCCACATCGATGCGGTGGAAGCCGCCGGCATCGACGCCTGCGACGTTGCGCCCGATCACTGGCGGCACGTCGCCAACCGGATGAGCGCTGGCCACGCGCCGCGGGCCTACACGATGGATCGACATCAGGCGTGGCTCAAGCGGCGGGAGATCGAACAATGACCCGCTTCGGCTACGTCATGGTGACGTATTTCTCGGTGATGGGTGTGGCGCTGGCCTCGTTCATTCCGACGCCGCTCCGCCTCGTCTGGAATGCCTCGGCCAGCGTGCCGATCGGCCTCTATGACCTCGACCCGCCGCGCAATCTGGCGGTCGGCGATCTTGTCGCGGTCATGCCGGACAAGCCGCTCGCCGACTTCATGGTCGAGCGCGGCTATATCGGCCGCGGCGTGCCGCTGATGAAGCGCGTGATGGGACTTCACGGCCAACAGGTCTGCCGCACCGGCAACACCATCACGGTCGATGCCGTGTCGCTCGGCGATGCGCTCGACCGAGACCGGCATGGCCGCGAACTGCCCGTCTGGCAGGGCTGCCGTCGCATCGCGGACGGCGACATCTTCCTCATGAACCCCGACGTCCGCGACAGCCTGGACGGCCGCTACTTCGGCCCGATCCCGGCGCGCGCCGTCATCGGCAAGGCAACGCCGCTCTACACCGACGAGGACGGCGACGGCCGCTTTGTCTGGCGCGCGGCGACACGCTGACGACCGCCGCTTTCCATCCCCAACCCACGCAATGGAGGTTTCCCATGCCGCAGATCGGCAGCTTTACCCGCGAGCAATCCGGCTTCGTCGGGCGCATTCACACCGTCACTATCACTCAAGAAATCACCCTTGTTCCGACTGAACCGACCGACGCTGAAAACGCGCCGGACTACCGCATCCATCTCGCTCATGGCGCGGGTGCGGAGACCGGCCCGGAAGTCGGAGCTGCCTGGAAACGCACAGGAGAACGCGCGGGCGAATACGTCGCGCTCACGATCGACGATCCGGCCTTGCCGCAACCGATCCGCGCCAACCTGTTCCGCGACGACAACGCTGGCAGCACATGGTCGCTGCACTGGAGCCGCCCGCAGACACGCAGCGGGAAGGACTGACGCATGGGTCGCTCGGTCCTCCTTCTCCTTTCCGGCCTGGCCTTCGCCGCCGCGCCGATGGAGTCCGCACTGGCGCAGGCGGAGCCGGTGCAGCGTCCGGTTCCCGGCGATCCCTATGCCGCCTATGTCGCGGAGGCCTCGCAGCGCTTCGGCGTGCCCGTGGCATGGATCAGGGCCGTCATGCGCGCTGAAAGCGCCGGCGATCGTCAAGCGATCTCCTCGGCGGGCGCAATGGGTCTGATGCAGATCATGCCCGCCACCTGGACGGAACTGCGCGTCCGATATCGGCTCGGCAGCAATCCCTATGACTCGCGCGACAACATCCTCGCGGGCACGGCTTACCTGCGCGAACTGTACGACCGCTACGGCTCACCCGGATTTCTCGCTGCGTACAATGCCGGCCCCGGCCGCTATGAAGCCTCGCTTTCCGGCCGCTCGCTGCCCGCGGAAACCCGCGCCTATGTCGCTGCCCTCGCGCCGGTCATCGATGGCGGCGAGATCGCCAGTCCGGTCATGATTGCCGCTGTTGACGCACTCGCCTGGACCCGCGCGCCGCTGTTCATCGCGCAACGGATAAGCACCGCCGCTGCCGATCCCGTGCCGGCGGAGCGTCGGTCGAACGACGCACCGGCCGCAACTGCCGTGCGCGATGTCTCCGCCATCGCGCCGCAGTCCGGCGGCCTGTTCGTGACACGCTCTGCGGAAAGGCCGGCCCCATGACTGCATTGCCTCCCATTCGTATCCTGTCGGACTCTGGCGCAGCATGGAGGGCGCAGGAGTGGGGACCAGGCAACACGACCGAAGGAGGGCAGGATAAAAGAGCGCACATTGCGCGTCGGTCGGTTGGTTGTTTTTGCAGGATTTTCTTGAGCTTTCCGCACCTTGCGGCCTTTTGCGGCAATGTGCGCCACCGGTCCAGACCTCTGTATCGCAAAGAACTTTCGCACATTGCGGGGCAGCGCCATGTCCGATGAGCGCGAGTTCCGCGTCCGGCCCGGCCGCATCCGCTCCTCCGGTGCGCAGCGGGCCAAGCCGTTCATCGCGCAGGTGCTGGCGGCGGCGAAGAAGGCTGGCGGCGGCGTATCACGCTCAGGCCGCATCGTGCCCGGCAACCGCTCGCGCTTCGGGCACGGCCAGCGCGCCAGCATCCAGGCGTACCGCCTCATCACTTCGCGCTCGCGCGGTGCCGTCATCAAGGCGCGCGTCGTGCGCCATTCGGCCCGCACCGCACCGCTTGGACAGCACCTCAACTATCTGCGCCGCGAGGGCGTGACCCGCGACGGGGAAAAGGCCCGCCTGTTCGGGCCGGGAAGCGAAAACGCGGATGCAGGCGCCTTCGCCGAGCGGTGCCAGGACGACCGGCATCATTTCCGCTTCATCGTCTCGCCCGATGACGCGCTGGAGATGGCCGATCTCAAATCCTTCACCCGCGATCTCGTCGGGCAGATGGAGAAGGATCTCGGCACCCAGCTCGACTGGGTGGCTGTCGATCACTGGAACACGGAGCATCCGCATATCCATCTGATCGTGCGCGGGGTACGCGACGACGGCCAGGATCTCGTGATCGCACGCGATTACATCAAGGAGGGCATGCGCGACCGGGCGCGGGATCTCATCACCCAAGAGCTGGGGCCGCGCACCGATCTCGACATCCGCCGCACGATCGAGCGCCAGATCGAAACGGAACGCTGGACGCAGCTCGACCGCCAGCTTGTTCGGGACGGGCGCGATACAGGGATCATCGACCTCGCTCCGATTCCAGGCCAGCAGCCCGACGAGTTCCATGCCCTGAAGGTTGGGCGACTGCGCAAGCTGGAATCGCTCGGCCTCGCCGGCCAGGTCGGCAACGCGCAATGGTTCATCAGGTCCGAAGCCGAGGCGACGCTGCGCGAGCTGGGTGAGCGCGGCGATATCATCAAGCGGATGCACAAGGCGCTGACGGAGCGCGGCATCGAGCGTGGTTCCACCAGCTATGTCCTGGCGGCCGAAAGCCTCGATCTGCCCGTCGTCGGACGGCTGATCGAACGCGGTCTCGATGACGAGCTGAACGGCACGGCCTACGCCGTGGTGGATGGTGTGGACGGACGCACCCACCATATCAAGCTGCCCGATCTCGACGCAGCCGGCGACAGCGCGCCGGGCTCGATCGTCGAGCTCAGAAAGTTCGATGACGCGCGTGGCCAGCGCCGCGTCGCGCTCGCCGTGCGCTCCGATCTCGACGTTGATGCTCAGGTCACGGCGACAGGCGCCACCTGGCTTGATCGGCAGAACATTGCACGCGAGCCGGTCGCTCTCTCCGAAAGCGGCTTCGGCGCCGAGGTGCGGCAAGCCATGTCCGCCCGCGCTGAGCATCTGGTCGAACAGGGTCTGGCCGAGCGCCAGGGCCAGCGCATCAGCTTCGGCCGCAACCTGATCGACACGTTGCGCCGCCGGGAACTGGAGGCGGTTGGCGACAAGCTCGCCACCGAGACCGGCCAGCCCTTTAACCGGTCAGGCAGCGGCGAATATGTCGCCGGCACCTATCGTCAGCGCCTCACGCTCGCCTCCGGCCGCTTCGCCATGATCGACGACGGGCTCGGTTTCCAACTCGTGCCCTGGACGCCCTCGCTCGAAAAGCAGCTCGGCCGCCATGTCTCCGGCGTCGCCCGCGACGACGGCG
This sequence comes from Dongia sp., assembly GCF_041905885.1. Classification (NCBI taxonomy): domain Bacteria; kingdom Pseudomonadati; phylum Pseudomonadota; class Alphaproteobacteria; order Rhodospirillales; family Dongiaceae; genus Dongia; species Dongia sp. Next base: position 6,649 of record NZ_JAYRKD010000049.1, read on the forward strand.
GCATCGACTGGAGTTTTGGCCGCAAACGGGGGCTCGGCCTCTAACCCTTAATTCCCAAGAAAGGACCGTCGCCATGTCGGCCACCAAAATCCTCTGGGGTCAGATCCTCACCGTCTTTCTGATCGTTCTCGCCACCACCTGGGGCGCCACCGAATATGTCGCGTGGAAGCTGGGCTTCCAGACGCAGCTCGGACCGCCGTGGTTCACGGTCTTCGGTTTCCCCTTCTACCTGCCGCCCGCCTTCTTCTGGTGGTGGTATTTCTACGATGCATACGCACCCGATATCTTCACCCAGGGCGCATTCATCGCTGCATCGGGCGGCTTCATCGCCGTGGCCGTCGCCATCGGCATGTCGGTCTGGCGGGCGCGTGAAGCCAAGAAGGTCGAAACCTACGGCTCCGCCCGTTGGGCCGAGACGGAAGAGGTCAAGACCGCGGGGCTTCTCGGCCCGGATGGCGTGGTGCTCGGCAAACTCGATCGCGACTATCTCCGGCATGACGGGCCGGAGCATGTGCTGTGCTTTGCGCCGACACGATCCGGCAAGGGTGTCGGCCTGGTCGTGCCGTCGCTGCTGACCTGGCCGGGCTCGGCCATCGTTCACGACATCAAGGGTGAAAACTGGCAGCTCACCGCGGGCTTCCGCGCCCGGCACGGCCGCGTGCTGCTGTTCGATCCGACCAACGTGAAGTCCTCTGCCTACAATCCGTTGCTCGAAGTGCGGCGCGGCGAATGGGAAGTGCGCGACGTCCAAAACATCGCCGACATCCTGGTCGATCCGGAAGGTTCGCTGGAGAAGCGAAACCATTGGGAGAAGACCAGCCATGCCCTGCTGGTCGGCGCTATCCTTCATGTCCTCTATGCCGAAGAGGACAAGACGCTCGCCGGTGTCGCCGCCTTCCTCTCCGATCCGAAGCGTCTGATCGAGTCGACGCTCGCCGCGATGATGAAAACCGCGCATCTTGCCGAAGCCGGGCCGCATCCCGTCATCGCCAGCGCCGCGCGCGAGCTGCTGAACAAATCCGACAACGAGCGGTCGGGTGTGCTCTCCACCGCGATGTCGTTCCTCGGCCTCTACCGTGATCCCGTCGTTGCCGAAGTAACGCGGCGCTGCGACTGGCGCATCACCGACATCGTTACGGCCAAACATCCGACGACGCTCTACCTCGTCGTGCCGCCATCCGACATCAACCGCACCAAGCCGCTGATCCGCTTAATCCTCAATCAGGTCGGCCGCCGCTTGACCGAGGATCTGCAGGCCAAAGCCGGACGGCACAGGCTGCTCCTCATGTTGGACGAGTTCCCGGCCCTGGGGCGACTGGACTTCTTCGAGTCGGCGCTGGCCTTCATGGCCGGCTATGGGTTGAAGAGTTTCCTGATCGCCCAGTCACTGAACCAGATCGAGAAGGCCTACGGGGCGAACAACTCCATCCTCGACAACTGCCATGTCCGCGTGAGCTTCGCGACCAACGACGAGCGCACAGCCAAGCGCGTATCGGACGCACTCGGCACCGCGACCGAGATGAAGGCGATGAAGAACTATGCTGGCCATCGGCTCTCGCCCTGGCTCGGGCATTTGATGGTGTCACGCTCGGAGACGGCGCGGCCCCTGCTGACCTCCGGCGAAATCATGCAGCTTCCGCCGAGCGACGAGATCGTCATGGTCGCGGGCACACCGCCGATCCGGGCGAAGAAGGCGCGCTATTACGAGGACAACAGGTTCAAGGAGCGCATCCTGCCGCCTCCTGTCCTCTCCACACCGAAGCAGGGGCGCCCCGACGATTGGACCTCGCTGCCGCTTCCGCCGCGACCCCAGCTCGCCGAGGCGAAACCGGTCGAGGCCGTCCAGGATGAAGACCCGACCGAATCCGAACGGCGCCATCAACCGGAGCTCAATCGGGTGCAGTCGGTCGAGAAGACGCCACCCATCGAAAACGAGTTCGAGATCGATGCTGATCGCGATGACGAGATGGAGGACGCCGCCACCCGTAACAGGCGGATGACCGGGATCATGCAGGGCGTAGCGCGACAGGTCTCACTCGATCCGAACGACGGCATGGAGCTGTGACTATCATGGAGACCCGTAAGAAGAAGGCCCAGATCTCGGTCTATCTCGATCCAGCGATCATGACGATGCTTGCGGACCATGCCGCGCGCCGGGACCAGTCGCAGTCTATGATCGCCGAGGCCGCGATCGCGTCCTTCCTGTCACCGGATGCCGCTGAGCGCCGGGAAGCAGTGATTGCCAAGCGTCTCGATCAACTCGACCGGCGCATGACCCGGCTCGAACGCGATAGCGGCATCGCGGTGGAAAGCCTGGCCGTGTTTATCAAGTTCTGGCTCGCGACCACGCCTGCGCTGCCCGAGCCTGCCGCGCAGGCAGCACGCGCCAAGGCCGGCGAGCGATACGACCAGTTCGTCACTGCGCTCGGTCGGCGTCTCGCCAAAGGGCCGAAGCTTCGCCAGGAAATTAGCGAGGATATCAGTGTTGCCGGTGGTGATGGCTAGGTGATCAGGCCGTAGCTTGTGGCCGCTCGAAATCAGGCATGCGATGCCAGTCCGGTACTAGCCTTGATTTTGCGCGCAGCGGTTTCGTAGTCGTCACCGTGATGTAGCCCATAGGGTGCGGCAAAACCTGCGTGAGCGCTGAGCACAATCTTCTTGTCCAATACCTGGGCATTCTTAATGAGATATTCGATCCCGATACCGTTGCTGGCCAGCGTGAAACGGCACTCGCCCCGCAGCGGCGCACGCGCGTGGCAATCTATTGTCCTGCATCCTTTCGGGATGGCGCTGAGCTTCGAACATATGGCAAGGCCCGCAAAATCGCCTCGGAAAGCAGCCGAAGCTGGCGCCGACAACATCATCGCCAGTGTCACTGCCCACACGATCCGTAAAATTTGCACATTTTGCTCCGAGCAGCCGGGACCAACGGCGCCTCCGACCTTCCCCGCATGATAGGAAGCAGCACTGCGGCAAGCCAACAGCCGCAAAGTACCGGTACGTTGGCATGGATGTTCCTGTCGGATCGTCAACGCTAGGTTCCCGGCGTCAATGTCGTGGACAGAGCCGGACGATCATTTCGGCACTGCGAAGTGAGCCAATGATTGCCGATGACCATCCAGAACGCTTGGAAAAGCTTACTCGCCTTCGCGAAGCGGGGGTGCTGAATGACGCCGAGTTCGAGCGCAGGAAGGCGCTGTTGCGCCAGCAAGATCACATTTCGAGCGATGCTGTGAGTGAAACTCGTGCGCATACACCGGCTTTGGATACCACCATCCGCAGGCACCGCTGGCTGTTCAGGGTGCTGATTATTCCAGTCGCCGGGGCGCTGGGCCTGTGTCTCGCCACGCCGGCGGCAGCGATCGATTGCACCAAGGCCGGCAACGCGGTCGAAAAACGGATCTGCGCTAGCGGGGAGTTGAAGCAGGCGGATGCATCCCTAAACCGCGCTTATGCGGCCCTGCTTCGCGCCGCGCCCGATGCGGAAATCCGGGCGATGATCGTCACAAGCCAGCGCCGCTGGATTAAGGCGCGCGATCACGATCTGGAGAGCAATTTAGAAGGACAACCGCTCTCCATCGCCATAGTGCGCGATGCGATCGGCAGCAGGGCTGCGGATCTTCGCGACCGATCGAAAACCGGCCTGATCGCACAGGCGCTGGCGCAGCGCCGCTACCTCGGCCAATTCCCCCGGGGCGCATTTTCCGGCTTTGCGAGCGACTGCGGCTTTTTTCCCGCCGACAGAAACCAGGAAAGCTTTACCTATAGCTGCATGGGCATGGTCAGCGTCCAGAATGGCGACCGGCTATGCGCCATGAGCGAAGATTGGGCGACCTATGCGATTTATACCCATTATGGCATGAGCCGTATCGCAGCGGGCAGGGCCAGCCCCGCCGCTTATTGCGATCCGCAAAGCGCAACAGGATGCGGCGACGGCGAAAGCGGCTGGCAAGCAGTCGGCGCGGAGTTGCCCAAAAACTTCCCGGTGCTGGGGAACGGGGTGGACAAGCTCGATGCCGAAAATGGCTTGCTGCTCGATGACGACAACAGGGCGTGGTTCACATCCTGCCTGACCAAACCGGGCTTCCCGCATTTGGGCCAGTGATAAGAACGGCCACAATGATCTTTCCGTCAGACGGCGGCATCTTTTGCGGGATGCCCGACAATCCGGGATTTTGAATGTCTCCTACGGTGATTTTCGGATCACAGAACTCTGCAATCTACGACATCTCCTGTATTTGCGCGCTACACTACTACGCCTCTGAATTCTTGTTGAACTGGCCTCAAACAGGGCTCTTTTAATCATCCCCGTCCGGGGACCGTCTGATGTCTCCCCGGCGGACACGGGGATCAGATGGCCACTTCACATCAAAATTCGGAAAGTTCGGCACGAGGAGCGCGGATGCTGCGCACCGCACTCGGCCCAGCCATTGCCCGATTTCTCGAAGACGCCTCCGTCGTTGAGGTAATGCTGAACCCGGACGGGCGCATCTGGATCGATCGTCTCTCCGAAGGGCTGTCCGACACAGGTGAGCGGCTATCACCGGCGGATGGCGAACGCATCGTGCGTCTAGTCGCGCACCATGTCGGCGCGGAAGTTCACGCTGGCGTTCCGCGTGTCTCGGCCGAACTGCCGGAAACGGGGGAACGGTTCGAGGGGCTGTTGCCGCCCGTGGTCGCGGCTCCCACCTTCGCAATCCGTAAGCCTGCCGTCGCCGTCTTCACGCTCGACGATTACGTCACGGCCGGCATCATGACCGCCGGACAGGCCGAAGCATTGCGGCAGGGCGTCGCCACACGCGCCAACATCCTCGTCGCCGGCGGCACTTCCACCGGCAAGACGACACTGACCAACGCACTGCTGGCAGAGGTCGCAAAGACATCCGATCGCGTCGTCATCATCGAAGATACGCGTGAACTGCAATGCGCCGCGCCGAACCTCGTCGCTATGCGAACGAAGGACGGCGTTGCCTCGCTCTCCGATCTCGTTCGCTCGTCGCTCCGCTTGCGCCCCGACCGCATCCCGGTCGGTGAGGTGCGCGGCTCGGAAGCGCTCGACCTGCTCAAAGCCTGGGGCACCGGCCATCCCGGCGGCGTCGGCACCATCCACGCCGGCAGCGCCATCGGTGCGCTACGACGGATGGAACAGCTTATCCAGGAAGCCGTCGTCACCGTCCCCCGCGCGCTGATCGCCGAGACGATCGACCTTGTGGCAGTCCTCTCCGGCCGCGGCTCCGCGCGTCGACTTTCCGAACTCGCCCGTGTCGAGGGCCTCGGCCCTGGCGGCGACTACCGCGTCGCGCCAGCCGTCAGCTCCCCGGTTCTTGGGGGCGACGGCGGTGCGGCCCCCACTAACCACATCCTCATCCCCAGCCCCGAAGGAGAAAACCCGTGACCCAACGCCTGCGCCTTGTGTGCCAACGCCTCTCAATGACCGTCTCCATCGCCACGCTTTCCGTGGTCATGGCTGCGCCCGCCCATGCCTCCGGCTCGTCCATGCCGTGGGAAGCGCCGCTGCAATCCATCCTTCAGTCGATCGAAGGCCCAGTCGCCAAGATTATCGCCGTGATCGTCATCATCTCGACCGGCCTGGCGCTGGCTTTCGGTGACACATCCGGCGGCTTCCGCCGGCTGATCCAGATCGTGTTCGGCCTGTCGATCGCGTTTGCCGCTAGCTCATTCTTCCTCAGCTTCTTCAGCTTCGGCGGCGGGGCGCTCGTCTGATGGCGGGCGCTGTCGATCAGGGTGGCGAGGTTCCGGGCTTCACCGTTCCGGTCCACCGGGCACTGACCGAGCCGATCCTGCTCGGCGGTGCCCCGCGCGCCATCGCGATCATGAACGGCACTTTGGCAGGCGCGATCGGTCTTGGCCTGCGGCTCTGGCTGATCGGCCTCGCCATCTGGACGATCGGGCATTTCGCGGCGGCGTGGGCGGCCAAGCGCGATCCGCTCTTCGTCGAGGTCGGTCGCCGCCATTTGCGCATTCCTGCGCACCTCACGGTCTGAAGGAACGCGCCGCGATGATGAACCTCGCCGAATATCGCAACCGCAACAGCCGGCTCGCCGACTTCCTGCCCTGGGCCGCACTGGTCGGCCACGGCATCGTCCTCAACAAGGACGGCAGCTTCCAGCGCACCGCGAGGTTCCGGGGACCGGACCTCGACAGCGCCGTACCCGCCGAGTTGGTTGCCGTCGCCGGCCGCCTCAACAACGCTTTCCGCCGTCTCGGCTCCGGCTGGGCGATCTTCGTGGAGGCGCAACGCCACGCCGCCGCGACCTATCCGATCAGCACCTTTCCCGATGCCGCCTCGGCGCTGGTCGATGCCGAGCGCAAGGCCGATTTCGAGGAAGCTGGCGCGCACTTTGAATCCAGCTATTTCCTGACGTTCGCCTATCTGCCACCGGCCGAGGACGCTGCCCGCGCAGAAACCTGGCTCTACGAAGGCCGCGAGAAGACCGGCATCGACCCCAACGAGGTATTGACGGGCTTCGCCGACCGCACCGACCGGCTGCTACGGCTGATCGAAGCCTTCATGCCGGAATGCCGCTGGCTGGATGATGCCGAGACGCTGACCTATCTGCACGGCTGCGTCTCCACGCACCGCCATCGCGTCCGCGTCCCCGAGACGCCAATGTATCTCGACGCTCTGCTCGCTGACCAGCCACTGACTGGCGGGCTGGAGCCGAAATTGGGCACGTCGCATCTGCGCGTCCTCACCATCACCGGCTTTCCGACCGCGACGACGCCGGGCTTGCTCGACGAACTGAACCGGCTGGCCTTTCCCTATCGCTGGTCCACTCGCGCGATCCTGCTCGACAAGACCGACGCCACGAAGCTGCTGACCAAGATCCGCCGCCAGTGGTTCGCCAAGCGCAAGTCGATCGCCTCGATCCTGAAGGAGGTGATGACCAACGAGGCCTCCGCTCTTGTCGATACCGATGCGTCGAACAAGGCGGCGGATGCCGACCTCGCGCTTCAGGAACTTGGTGCCGACTATGCCGGCATCGCCTATGTCACCGCGACGGTGACGATGTGGGACGCCGACCGCCAAGTCGCCGACGAGAAACTGCGACTGGTCGAGAAGGTCATCCAGGGCCGCGACTTCACCGCGATGGCGGAAACCATCAACGCCGTGGATGCCTGGCTCGGGTCGTTGCCCGGCCACGTTTACGCGAACGTGCGACAGCCGCCGATCTCCACGCTCAATCTCGCCCACATGATCCCGCTCTCGGCGGTGTGGGCGGGGCCGGAACGGGACGAGCATTTTGCAGCGCCCCCACTGCTCTTCGGCAAGACCGAAGGCTCGACCCCGTTCCGGTTTTCCCTCCATGTCGGTGATGTCGGGCATACGCTCGTCGTCGGGCCGACCGGCGCCGGCAAGTCCGTGCTGCTGGCGCTGATGGCTTTGCAGTTCCGGCGCTACCGGCAAGCCCAAGTCTTCGCCTTCGACTTCGGCGGCTCGATCCGCGCCGCCGCGCTCGCCATGCACGGCGACTGGCACGATCTCGGCGGCGGCCTGACGGACGGCTCGGAGACCTCGGTTTCGCTCCAGCCGCTGGCGCGCATCGAGGAAACGGCCGAGCGGGCATGGGCTGCCGACTGGATCGTCGCGATCCTGATCCGCGAGGGCGTCACCATCACGCCGGAGGTGAAGGAGCATATCTGGACGGCGCTGACCTCACTGGCCTCCGCGCCGATCGAGGAACGCACCATCACCGGCCTCTGCGTCCTGCTCCAGTCCAACGACCTCAAACAGGCGCTCCGCCCCTATTGCATCGGCGGCGCATGGGGCCGACTGCTCGATGCCGAGAGCGAGCATCTGGGTACGGCCACCGTTCAGGCGTTCGAGACCGAAGGACTGATCGGCACGGACGCGGCGCCCGCCGTGCTCGCCTATCTCTTCCACCGGATCGAAGACCGGCTCGACGGCTCACCGACCCTCATTATCGTCGATGAAGGCTGGCTGGCGCTGGACGACGAGGGTTTTGCCGGCCAGCTCCGTGAATGGCTGAAGACGCTCAGGAAGAAGAACGCCTCCGTCATCTTCGCCACGCAGTCGCTTTCCGACATCGACGGTTCGGCCATCGCCCCCGCCATCATCGAGAGCTGCCAGACCCGGCTTCTGCTTCCGAACGAACGGGCGATCGAGCCGCAGATCACGGCCATCTATCGCCGCTTCGGCCTCAACGATCGGCAGATCGAGATCCTCGCGCGGGCCATGCCGAAGCGCGACTATTACTGCCAGTCCAGGCGCGGCAACCGGCTGTTCGAGCTGGGCCTATCGGAGGTGGCGCTGGCGCTCTGCGCCGCATCGTCCAAGACCGATCAGGCGGCGATCGCCCGCATTACTGCCGAGCACGGCCTGGACAGCTTCCTTGACGCCTGGCTGCGCCATCGCGGCGTCGATTGGGCGGCCGACCTCATTCCCAACCTCATCAACCTGGAGAAACTGCTATGAAACTGCGCCGCTCCCTTGGCGCGCGGCTTGCTGCCGCGCTGCTCACCGCGCCCGTCGTTCTCGCGCCCATGCTGGCGACGCCCGCGCACGCCATCATCGTTTACGACCCAACCAACTATGCGCAAAACGTGCTTCAGGCCGCCCGCGCACTCCAGCAAATCACCAATCAGATCACCTCGCTTCAGAACGAAGCGCAGATGCTCATCAACCAGGCCCGTAATCTCGCGAGCTTGCCATATTCCTCGCTGCAACAGCTCCAACAGTCCGTGCAGCGCACGCAGCAGCTTCTGAGCCAGGCCCAGAACATCGCCTACGATGTCCAGCAAATCGACCAGGCATTCCAGCAGAAATACGGGAGCGTCTCGCTCTCCGCCTCGGATGCGCAACTCGTGGCCGACGCCAAATCGCGCTGGCAGAACACGGTCGGCGGCCTGCAGGACGCCATGAAGGTGCAGGCTGGTGTCGTCGGCAATATCGACACCAACCGCGCCCAGATGTCCGCGCTTGTCGGCCAGAGCCAAGGCGCCACCGGCGCGCTTCAGGCAACCCAGGCCGGCAACCAGCTCCTCGCCCTTCAGGCCCAGCAGCTCGCCGATCTTACTGCAGTCGTCGCGGCGAACGGTCGCGCACAGGCGCTGCAATCGGCCGAGCAGGCGGCGGCGGCCGAACAGGGCCGCGAACAGCGTCGCCGTTTCCTGACGCCGGGCACGGGCTACCAGCCGGGTAACGCCCGGATGTTCCCCGGCAGCAACTGAACGGGGAGATCGCCATGGACGGCAAGATCCTCGCCCGGCTCAGCGCCGTCGTCTTCGTCGGCGTCGCCATCACCGCCACGGTCATAGAACTGACCCGCAAGCCCGAGGAGCCGCAGGTCCGCACGCTCGTCCACGAGCGCGACGACACCGATGCGCTTCGCCAGGTCCTGCGCCGGTGCCGCGACATGGGCGAAGCGGCGACCCGCGATCCCACCTGCCTCGATGTCTGGGCCAAGGCCCGCGACCGATTTCTGGGTCAAGGCCCGAAGCCTTCCCAACCGCGCGGGACGATGACGTTGGCGCCGGTGACGCTCTTCCCAACCGACGATCCGGCCATCAAGGAAAGTGCGCCCGCAGCCGAGGACGCCGCTCCGGTCGCGCAGCCCGAACCTGTCCGGCCGGGAGCGCACTGATATGGGCGGGACCGGCGTCATCGACCATTTCCTCGAGGTCTTCACCCGCTACATCGACGGCGGCTTCGGCCTGCTCGGCGGCGAGGTCGCCTTCATCGCCACCACGCTGATCGTCATCGACGTGGTGTTGGCAGCACTCTTCTGGTCGTGGGGCGCCGATGAGGACATCATCGCCCGGTTGGTCAAGAAGACGCTGTTCGTCGGTGTCTTCGCCTACATCATCGGCAACTGGAACAATCTCGCCCGGATCGTCTTCGAGAGTTTTGCCGGCCTCGGCCTGAAGGCATCCGGCACGGGCTTTACCGTCACCGATCTTCTTCGCCCCGGCAAGTTGGCGCAGACCGGCCTCGATGCCGGCCGCCCGCTGCTCGACTCGATCTCGAACCTGATGGGCTATTGGTCCTTCTTCGAGAACTTCATCCAGATCGCCTGCATGCTATTTGCCTGGATGCTGGTGCTGCTCGCCTTCTTCGTCCTCGCCGTCCAGCTCTTCGTGACGCTCATCGAGTTCAAGCTGACGACGCTCGCAGGCTTCGTGCTGATCCCTTTCGGCCTGTTCGGCAAATCCGCCTTCATGGCCGAACGCGTGCTCGGCAACGTGATTTCCTCCGGCATCAAGGTGCTGGTGCTCGCCGTCATCATCGGCATCGGCTCGACGCTGTTCTCCGAGTTCACCGCGGGCTTCGGCGGTGCGACCCCATCGATCGACGACGCCATGGCGATCGTGCTCGCCGCCCTGTCGCTGCTCGGCCTCGGCATCTTCGGTCCCGGCATCGCCAATGGTCTTGTCTCGGGCGGCCCGCAGCTTGGCGCTGGCGCCGCGGTCGGCACAGGCCTCGCCGCCGGCGGCGTGGTCGCAGCGGGTGCGGCCACGGTGGGCGCGATCGCATCAGGAAGCGCTGCCCTTGCTGGCGGCGCCGCTGCCGCTGCCCGTGGCGGGGCCGCGCTCGCCGGTGGTGCGTCCACCGCCTACAGTCTGGGTGCTGCCGGCCAATCCGGCGCATCGGCTGTGGCGTCGGGTCTCGGCAATGTCGCCAATGCCGGTGCGCAGGCCGCAGCCTCACCGTTGAAACGCGCGGCTTCCCAGGCCGCTGATGGCCTCAAGTCGAGCTACCAGTCCGGCGCACGTGCTGCGTTTGAAGTGACCGGCGGATCATCCACTGCGGGCACCATCGGCAGTGGTTCGCAGGACGCCGAAGCAGAAGCGCCTCCGGCCGCTGCCACATCCACCTCTTCCGCCACCGACGGCCCGCCCGCCTGGGCGAAGCGCATGAAGCGCTCGCAGCAGATGTCGCACGGCGTCCAGGCTGCGGCTCACGCGGTCAAGTCGGGCGACAGCCATGGCGGCGGCTCTTCCATCAACCTCTCCGAAAGCGACTGACCATGTTCAAACGACCCGCCACCCATTACGGCAAATCACCGCAACCCGAGACCCCCTACCAACGCGCCGCCCAGGTCTGGGACGATCGCATCGGCTCAGCCCGCGTGCAGGCCCGCAACTGGCGCTTCATGGCCTTCGGGTCGCTGGCGCTCTCGGCCGGATTGTCGGCCGCACTGGTCTGGCAGTCGATGAGTGGCTCGATCGTGCCTTGGGTGGTGCAGGTCGACAAGCTCGGCCAGGCGCAGGCGGTCGCCGCCGCTGTCGCCGACTACCGTCCGACCGATCCGCAGATCGCGTTTCATCTCGCCCGCTTCATTGAAGAGGTCCGGTCGATCCCGGCCGACGCGATCATCGTCCGGCAAAATTGGCTTCGGGCCTACGACTTCACTACGCAGGCAGGCGCACTCGCGCTCAACGATTACGCCCGCGCCAACGACCCCTTCACCAAAGTCGGCAAGCAGCAGATCGCCATCGAAGTCTCCAGCGTGATCCGCGCCTCGCCGGACTCGTTCCGCGTCGCCTGGATCGAGCGCCGCTATCAGGACGGGTCGCTCGCCTCGACCGAACGGTGGTCCGCCATCCTCACCGTCGCCGTGCAGATACCACGCGACCCCGAAAAACTCCGGGCCAATCCGCTCGGCATCTACGTCAACGCCATCAACTGGTCGAAGGAGCTTGGACAATGACACCGACCTTCCGCGCCGCCGGGAGGCCGGCTTTCCGTGAATCCGCTTTCTCGGCTCTCCTTGTTTGCACCTCGGCGCTTGCCGGTTGCGCCACGATGCAGAAGCCCCCGGAAATCTCCTATGACGATGCCGCGCCTGCCGTGCAGGCGGTCGATCCCCCCGCACCCGTCACGGTGGTCGAACTGCCAAAGCCGCTGCCGCTTCCCGGCCAGATGAAGCCGGTCGAAGCCTCGCGCCGGACGCCAGAGCCGACCGATCCCGCCGCGCGCGTCAATCAGGCCAACGCAGCGGCCCGCATCCAGCCCGTCCGCGACGGCTTCATCAACTCCATGCAAGTCTATCCCTTCACGCAGGGCGCACTCTATCAGGTCTATACCGCCATCGGGCAGATCACCGACATCGCGCTGCAGCCCGGCGAAACCCTCGTTGGCTCCGGCCCGGTCGCCGCCGGCGATACCGTGCGTTGGATCATCGGCGACACCGAGAGCGGCACGGGCGCGACCAAGCAGATCCACATCCTGGTGAAGCCCACGCGCGCCGAACTGATGACCAACCTCGTCATCAACACCAACCTGCGCACCTACCACATGGAGCTGCGCTCGACCGAGAAGACCTACATGGCTTCGGTCTCCTGGCAGTATCCGCAGGACCAGCTCATTGCGCTACGCCGCCAGAATGCGGAGGCCGAGGCCGCACAGCCGGTCGCCAGTGGCGTCGATCTCTCCCGCGTCAATTTCCGCTACGAGGTGACGGGCGATCGCGCGCCGTGGCGGCCGCTACGCGCCTTCGACGACGGCAAGCAGGTGTTCATCGAATTCCCGCGCGGCATCGGCCAGGGCGAGATGCCGCCGCTCTTCGTTGTCGGCCCTGAGGGCGACACGTCCGAGCTGGTGAACTACCGGGTGCGCGGCAACTACATGATCATCGATCGGCTGTTCGCCGCCGCCGAGCTACGCTTCGGCGCGGACAAGAACCAGAAGCGCGTGCGTATCTCCCGGACTGACGGGAGGCCCGCGTCGTGAGCGAGATCGATCCCGAGAAGGAGGAAGGCCGCAAGTCCGGGCTGGAACCCCAGCCGGAGGCCGACGATGATGCCCGGCCGCTGACTGGAGAACCGGCCGCGCCCATGCGGCTGCGTCCCGAGCCGCCGCGTGTCACCCGCCTGTCGCGCAAAGTGCTGGCCGGTCTCGGCCTGGTCGCCGGTGTTGGTATCGGCGGCGCGCTGATCTATGCGCTTCAGGTCCAGCATGGCGGCCGGTCGAACGAGGAGCTGTATTCGACCGACAACCGGACGACACCCGATGGCCTCAACACCCTGCCGAAGGACTATACCGGCCCGGTGCTCGGCCCACCGCTGCCGGGCGATCTCGGCCGCCCTATACTCGACGCGCAGAACCGCGGCCAGCCTGTGACGCCGTCACGGATCGGCACCCCCGCCGTGCAACCCGGTCTCAGCGCCGAGGAGCAGCGCCGCTTGCAGGAGTTGGAGGCAGCGAGGACCGCGCGCCTCTTCACCTCTACCGAAACGCGCAACGTGGCATCGACTGCGACCACGACAGCGAATGCCACGACGCCCTTGCCGGATCTGACCGATCTCGGCCTCGCGCCGCAGCCAGCGACGCCCTCGGCGCAGGACCGGCAACTCGCCTTCCTCAACCAGACGCCCGACAAACGCACCGTCTCAACCGATCGCGTCGCCGCTCCGGCATCGGCGAACATCCTTCAAGCCGGCGCGGTGATTTCCGCCGCGCTCATCACCGGCATTCGTTCCGACCTGCCCGGCCAGATCACGGCGCAGGTGACGGAGAACATCTATGACAGCCCGACCGGGCACATCCTCCTCATCCCGCAGGGCACACGCGTCATCGGTCAGTATGACAACGGCGTCGGCTTCGGCCAGC
>NZ_JAYRKD010000015.1:0-133703 GCF_041905885.1 Dongia sp.
GCTTCTTCAGCCGATCGCTGCTCCGACATGCCTGGCTGGCTACATTGGTACAATCACCACCGACCCCATGCCGGGATCATGGCCGCTCCCCCAGCTCACCGACTGAACAACCTGCTTGGCAACGACATCTAGCGCGGGCAGACGCGTTTGATCGGCGGGTGGGGTTGGCGACAGCCCCGCCCGTTTCTTTTCCGCAACACTCGCGCCGTGCCTGGCGCAAGAATTCGTGAAGAAAGTCGGATACCTTCTTGACCCGGCAGGCTTTCTCGCTATATACGCAAGCATCGCCAACAGCCGAAAGGCTACAAGGTTGTCCAGTCTGCGCCTCCGACGACGATACATGGCGCCCGTTGCTACGGGCCGCGAAGTCGGGTGCGCGCATGACTGTGGGAGAACCTTGAGCTGACCGCCTCGGCGGGATCCCACAGCGGCGCACCGGCTCCAAAGCCCGGTCCGATCACCGCTTTAAACCAGAGGATCCTGCGATGAACACCACCGAAGCCCAGTTCACCATCAAGCCTGAATCCGCCGCGCTGGCCCCGCGCGTCGAGTTGCTGCTCGACCGGGTGTTTGGCGCGGAACGACGCGAGAAGGCCTCCTATCTTTTCCGCCAGGGCGTTGCTCCGGTGGCCGCCCTCAGCTGGGCGGCGTTCGACCGCCACAAGAAGCTGGTCGGCTCGATCCGCTACTGGCCGATCCAGGTCGGCGAGACCGGCCATCCCGCCCTGCTGCTCGGGCCCCTGGCGATCACGCCGCAACTGGCCGGCAAGGGCATCGGCCGCGCGCTCACCTTCCGCACTTTGGAGATCGCCGCCGAGATGGGCTACGACCTGGTGCTGCTGGTCGGCGACTATGACTACTACAAGAGATTCGGCTTCGTGCCGGCGACGCCCTACGGCTTCGTCATGCCGACCGAGAAGCGGCCGGAACGGTTGCAGGTGACCGAGCTGCGCCCCGGCGTGCTCGGCCGCGTCAGCGGCGAGATCCGCCATGTGAAGGAAGAGAACGGCTCGGTTGTCGCGATGCCGGTCCAGCCCCGGAGGCGGGTTCGACGAACCGCCGCGCGAGCCTGAGTGATGAGCTGGATGCCCGGGTCAAGGCCCGGGCATCCCGCCTAACTGACTGATACCCCGAACCTCTGCACCCAGCCCGCGACGTCGCTGAAGGCGACGTTGCCGCCGCAGATGACGAGGCCGAGCTTGGCCTCCGCACCCACGCGTTCGATCACCTGCTCGGCCGCCGGGATCAGGCACCCGGCCGCCGGCTCGGCGAAGAGCTTCGCCTCTTCCGCCAGGGTGAGGACGCCGCCGACCGCTTCCGCATCGGAGACGGTCAGCACGGTCTCGACCAGCGCCTGCACGTGAGAAAGCGTGCGGTCGGTGACCGAGGGTGCCCCCAATGTCGTTGCGATCGAGGTCACCGCGATCTTCTCCGGGGCGCCTTTCGCCAGCGCCTTGGTCATCGCATCGGCGCCCTCTGTCTCGACGCCCCAGATCCGGATCGCGGGGTTTGCCGCCTTCAAAGCCACCGCGCAGCCCGAGATCAGCCCGCCGCCGCCGATCGAGACCAGGACATCGGTCAGGTCCGGCTGGTCGGCGATGAACTCGCGCCCGACCGTGCCGTGCCCGGCGATGATCTTCGGGTCGTCGTAGGAATGGATATAGGTCATGCCCTTTTCGGCGCATTCCTTCTCCGCCAGATCGAAGGCGGCGCCGGCATCGGGGGTCAGCAGCAGAGTGGCGCCGCTGGCCTTGATCCGCGCCTGGGAGCGCAGCGGCGCCTTCTCCGACATGACGACCGTGATGGCGATCCCCATCTCCTTGCCGATCGCGGCGATGGCGATGCCGTGGTTCCCGCCGGAGACGGTGATGAGGCCGCGCTTCTTCTCCGCGTCGCTGAGGGAGAGCAGCTTGTTGGTGATGCCGCGCGGCTTGAAGCAGCCGGTCTTCTGCATCAGCTCCAGTTTCAACGCCACGCGCGCGCCGAGCCTGGCGCCCAGCGCCGGGCTCCAGAGGCTGGGGGTGCGCTGCACCCAGCCTTCGATGACGCGCTCCGCCGCGACGATGTCGTCGTTGGTCACCAGATTCATGGACATGCAGTCGTACCCCAACCTGATCCTTCCCCGAATCGGGAAAGGGAATTGTAGCGAGCCTGCCGACCCAAAGAAAAACCTCCCGCGCCGGGAAAGCCCAATCCTCCTCCTCGAATCGGGGGCGGGGCTGCAGCCGGCGCGGGATCGATTCGCAAGCCGGCACAACGCATTGCCGGATATGCCGGGCGGGATAATGGCCGGATTTGATGCAAAAGCCCCGCGTGATCTGCGGCGGCGAAGAACCCTCTCTTAAGGAATCCCGTCATATACGGAACAAGCGATCTGACGGATGATGGCGATCCGCTCAACAAAGAGCGTGGGCGACGGGGGATGCGGAGGGCTGGGGCCGGTCAGATAAATCGGGCGCGGCCGACGGGAGCGATGTCGAAGGACACCAAGCATTTCGGCCCCGAGCCGACCGATCTTTATGCGCAGCCGCCCTTCGCGCTCGACCTCGGCCTGTTCCGCGACGCCTTCGAGCAGGCGGCGATCGCCATCTGCATCTGCAGCCTCGACGGCCGCTTCCGCCACATCAATCCCAAATTCGCCGGCCTGCTCGGCTACACCGCGGCCGATCTGTTTGGCCGGCATTTTCAGGACATCACCCATCCCGACGACCTGGCGGACAGCCTCCGCGTCCTGGACCAGCTGCGCGCTGGCCAATCCCGTTCGCTCGCCCTGGACAAGCGCTACCTGCAGAAGACCGGCGCCGTGGTCTGGGTGCATCTCACCGTCTCGATCGCGGTGACGGAATCCGGCGAGCCCAGCTGCCTGGTGGTCACGGCCGAGGACTTCACCGAGAAGGAGCTCATCTCTCAGCGCCTCGAGGCCAGCCTGCTCCGGAACAGCGACATCCTCTCCAGCATGAACGACGGCTACTTGGCGCTCAACGGCGACTGGGTCTACACCGACCTCAACGACCGCGCCGCGGAGCTGCTCGGCAAGACCCGCGCGGAAATGCTGAACCGCCATATGTGGGACGTCTTCCCCGAGGCGCGCGAGAGCGTCTGGCTGCGCCGGTTCCGCCTGGTCAGGGAAACCGGCCAGCCGATGCAGACCTATGAATACTATGCCGGGATGGACCGCTGGTATGCGGCCAGCATCAACCCGTTCGGCGACGGCGTCTCGGTCTTCTTTCGCGACATGACCGATCTGCGGCGCAACGAGAAGGCGCTGCAACAGCGTGAAAGCCTGCTGCGGCAGGGCGCCCAGCTGGCGCGTTTCGGCACCTGGGTCTGGGACATCACCGAGGATCGCTGCCTGGTCTGCTCGGATGAGATGGCTGCCCTGTTCGGCATGTCGGTGGAGGAGTACCTGGCGGACCGCGGCACCCTGCGCCAGATGCGCGCGCGCATCCACCCGGAGGACCGGCCGATCTTCGACTCGACGGTCAGCGTGGGGCCCGGCGACACCTACAGCATCGAGTTCAGGATCGCCAACAAGTCCGGCCTGTGGCGTCACGTCCGGGAAATCGGTCGCGCCTATCGCGAGGAAGACGGCACGCATGTGCATTGCATCGGCGTTTCCCAGGACATCACCGATATCAAGGCCACCGAGTTCGAGCTGCGCCACCTCGCCGAGGAAGCCTCGCAACTGGCCCGGCTCGCCGAGGAGGCCAACCGCGCGAAGTCGGATTTCCTCGCCAGCATGAGCCACGAGCTGCGTACCCCGCTCAATGCCATCATCGGCTTCTCCGAGATGCTGCTGCTCGAGGACACGCTCGGCCGGGACCAGGTCAAGGATTACCACCTCACGATCCGCGAAAGCGGCCGGCACCTGCTGGACCTTATCAACGACATCCTGGACCTGGCCAAGGTCGAGGCGGGCCGGGTCGAGATCGGCGTCGATCACGTGGATCTCGCCGCCGTGGTCACCGAATGCGCCAAGTATCTCGATCACTCGGCGCGCCAGCGCTCGGTCACCATCGCTACCGCCATCGACTGCCCCGGGCTGCGCAGCGACCGGCGCCTGGTGAAGCAGATCCTGCTGAACCTCGCCGCCAACGCCGTGAAGTTCAACCGGCCCGGCGGCCGTGTTGCCATCGTGACGCGCCGCCGCGGCAACATGGTCGAGCTCGAGGTCACCGACACCGGCATCGGCATGACCGAGGACGATCTGAAGCGGGTCCTCAAGCCCTTCGTCCAGCTGGAATCCGCCTATCAGCGCAGCCGCGAGGGCAGCGGGCTTGGACTCTCGCTGGTCGATCGCTTCGCCCGCCTGCTCGGCGGGCGGCTCGAAATGCGCTCCGAGCCCGGCGTCGGCACCGCCGCCTGCGTCTTCCTGCCGGTCGAGGACGAGTCCGGCGACTAGCTGCAGGCGCGCCCCGCGATGCATCTGCCGATATGCCGGACAGGGATACCGGCAGATGATCTACATCAAGCACACGGAATGTCGCATCCCTGACCCTGCGCTGGCCTCGGGATTGGAATCCTGGATAGAATGCCGAACGCTCGGGAGGCCAGCCATGTCACGCGCAATTGCTGGGATGCCACCGGCGCCGGGGGACTGACGTGTCGCGACATCAGGGTGGACGTGACCCGACGAGCGCCGCGGTTCGGCTCGCCGCCAGCGAGACCTGGCTGTTTCGCGCCATCTTCGAGCAGGCGGCGATCGGCATGTGCTGCTGCGATTTCGAGGGCCGCTTCCTGCTCGCCAATCGTCCCTTCTGCGCGCTGACCGGTTACAGCGAGGCCGAGCTGGCCAACCTCAGCTTCGGCGAGATCACCCATCCCGACGATCTCCAATCCAATCTCCATCTGGTGGAGGAGTTGCGCAGCTGTGGCCGCGAGACGGTGAGCATCGAGAAGCGCTACGTCCGCAAGTCGGGCGAGACGGTCTGGTCGCGCACCTCCCTGTCGCTGGCCCGGGTGCCGGGCGAGCGGCCGCGCTACGTCATCGTCACCGCCGAGGACATCACCGACCAGAAGGCGGTCGAGCAGCGCCTCGCTGCGAACGAGGCCCGGCTCGCCAGCGCCCAGCGGATTGCCGGCGTCGGCTCCTGGGACCTGGACCTGGCGACCCGTCGCGTGATTCTCGATGAGATCGCCATGCAGATCTACGATGTCGATCCGGCCGGATTCGACGGCAGCTACGATGCCTTCATCGACCTGGTTGACCCGATCGACCGGGAGCGGATGCGCCGCGCCGACATGCGTGCGATCGAAACCGGCGAGCCGGCGCAGAACGAGTATCGCGTCATCGACCGCCAGGGACGCGTGCGCTATGTGGTGGAGCGCAGCGGCCCGGGGCTGAACGCACAGGGCCGGCGGGTCGCGGTGCGCAGTGCGGTCCAGGACGTGACCGAGCTGCACCGCATCGAAGCGGCGCTGCGCGAGCGCGAAAGCCTGCTGCGCCAGGGCGCGGCGCTCGCCCGGTTCGGCACCTGGGTGTGGGACACCACCGCCGACTGCTGCCTGTTCTGCTCGGACGAGCTGGCCGCCCTGTTCGGGATGACCCCGCGCGAGTTCGTGCTCGAGCGCGGCAGCAGCCGCCAGATGCGCGCCGCCGCGCCGCCCGACGACCGCGCCGCCTTCGATGCGATCATGACATTGGATTCCGGCCAGACCTATGACATCGAGTTCCGCAACCCGACCAAGGACGGCGCGCTCCGGCACTTCCGCGAGGTCGGCCGAACCTATCGAGACGACGCGACCGGCCATGTCCACAGCCTGGGCGTCACCCAGGACATCACCGCCGCCAAGCAGACCGAACTAGACCTGCGGCGCGCGCTCGACGACACCGAGGCGGCCAACCGGGCGAAATCGGAATTCCTGGCGACCATGAGCCATGAGCTGCGCACGCCGCTCAATGCCATCATCGGCTTTTCCGACATGCTGCTGACGCTGGGCGGCGGCCTGGCTTCGGACAAGCTGCAGGACTATTACCAGAGCATCCACGAGAGCGGCCAGCACCTGCTGGCGGTGATCAACGACATCCTCGATCTCGCCCGGATCGAAGCCGGGCGGGTGGAGACCAGCCGCGAAGCGGTCGACCTCGCCGCGGTGATCGGCGAATGCGCCGGCTACCTGGAGGGCCTGGCCGCGGAACGGCAGGTCGCGATCGAGACCGACATCGCCTGTGCGCCGCCGACCACCGACCGCCGCCTGGTCAAGCAGATCATCCTGAACCTCATGGCCAATGCGGTGAAATTCAACCGCGCCGGCGGCAAGGTCCGGGTCGAGGCGCGGACGGTCGGTTCAAGCGCGGTCATCACCGTGTCCGACACCGGGATCGGCATGACGGCGGAAGAGATTGCGCGCGCCCGGCAGCCCTTCGTCCAGCTCGAGCCCGCCTATCACCGCAGCCAGGAGGGCAGCGGGCTCGGCCTCACCCTGGTCGACCGCTTCGCGCGGCTGCTCGGCGGGCATCTCGACATCCGTTCCGAGAAGGGCGTCGGCACCACGATGTCCATCACCTTGCCGCTCGCGCCCGGTCCCGGTCGATCACCGCAATGAAAACGGACGGGACCGCCGGTCCCGCCCGTTGGCTCAGCGCCTCTATCGATCTCAGCCGAGATGCATCCAGACCGACTTGGTCTGGGTGACGGTGGTCAAGGTCTCCAGGCACTTGTCGCGGCCCATGCCGGACTGCTTGAAGCCGCCCCAGATCGAGGTCATGTCGCCGTGGTCGAAGCAGTTGACCCAGACGATGCCGGCCTCGATGTCGCGGGCCGCCTTGTGCGCGGTCGAGACGTCCGAGGTCCAGATCGAAGCGGCGAGGCCATAGATCGAGTCATTGGCGATGGCGATCGCGTCTTCCAGCTTCTTGTAGGGAATGACGCCGGTCACCGGGCCGAAGATCTCCTCCTTGGCGATCCGCATGCTGTTCTTCACCCCGGTGAACAGCGTCGGCGAGACATAGCAGCCGGCATCGAGTCCCTTCGGCCGGCCGCCGCCCAAGGCCACCTTGGCGCCTTCCTTCTTGCCGATGTCGATATAGCCGAGCACGCGCTTCTGCTGCTCCTTGGTGACCAACGGGCCCATCGTGGTCGCGGGATCGAGCGGGTCGCCCGGGTTGAAGCTGGCCTTGGCCTTCTTCAGGAACAGGTCGACAAAGTCGTCGTGGATCTTCTGGTCGACGATCAGCCGCGAGCCCGCGTTGCAGACCTCGCCCTGGTTGCCGTAGATGCCGTTGACCGCATATTGGACCGCGGTCTCGAGATCCGGCACGTCGCCGGTCACGATCTGCGGGGTCTTGCCGCCGCATTCGGTGGTGACGCGCTTCATGTTCGACTGGCCGGCATAGACCATCATCAGCTTGCCGATCTCGGTCGAGCCGGTGAAGCCGATCTTGTCCACGTCCATGTGCAAGGCCAAAGCCTTGCCGGCTTCCTCGCCGAGGCCCTGGACCACGTTGAAGACGCCGGCCGGGCCGCCCGCTTCCATGAACAGCTTGGCCATCAGCGCGCCGGAAAGCGGCGACTGCTCGGCGGGCTTCAGGATCACGGAGTTTCCGGCAGCAAGCGCCGGCGCCACCTTCCAGGAGGCCATCATCAGCGGATAGTTCCAGGGCACGATGCAGCCCACCACGCCCAGCGGCTGGCGCAGGATGTAGTGGAACTCGCTCGACGCCGTGGCGGTGACCTGGCCCTCGATCTTGTCGACCGTCTCGCCGAAGTAGTTGAAGGTCATCACCGCGCCGGGGATGTCGATGTTCAGCATCTCGCTGATCGGCTTGCCCATGTCGGTGGTGTCGAGCAGCGCGAATTGCAGCGCGTTGTCCTCGATCAGCTTGGCGAACTTGTAGATCACCGCCATCCGGTCGCGCGGCGCCATCTTCGACCAGACGCCCGACTTGAACGCCGCGCGGGCGGCTTTCACGGCGGCGTCGACATCGGACGCATCCGAGCGCGCGACGCTGGCGATGACTTCGCCGGTCGCGGGGTTGATGGTCTCGAACTTGCGGCCCTTCTTGGCATCGACGAACTTGCCGTTGATGAAGTTGCGGGTCTCGGGCTTCAGCTTGCCGGCGAATTTCTGGAATGCCTTCTTGTCCAAGCCACGCGCTTGTTCAAGGTTCATGGTCGTCTCTCCTCTTCGAAAGGCGTCTCCGTCGTTATGGGCCGTTCAAATTGAGAATGACGGCGGCGGAGATCGCGAAAATGGGCAGGTGCAGAGCTTATAGCACCGCCATTTCAACCCGTCATCGCCGGGCTTGACCCGGCGATCTATTGCCGCATGGGACGGCTATTTTGCCGCAGCGACGCTGACGCCGAGGCGTTGGTTGGCGACGCTTTCGATCTGCGCCTTCAAGGCCGGGTCCTTGGCCAGCAGGGCGCGGAAATCGGCGGCGCCCAGCTCCAGCAGCTGGCAGAAGCCGAGCGAGATCACGTCGGTGACGCGCGGCCGTCCGGTGATCAGCGCCAGCTCGCCGAAGAAGTCGCCGGAACCCAGCTCGACGTCGCCGTCCGGGATCACGATCCGGACCGCGCCCGAGGCGATGAAGAACATCGACTCCCCGCGCTCGCCTTTGCGCACGATCAGCTCTTCCGGCAAGGTCAGCCGCGGCCGCAACTGGCGCACGATGCGGCTCGACGCGTCCTCGGAGAGGTTGGCGAACAGCGGAACGCCGGCGACCAGGTCGCGGGCGCTCATCCGGGTGTCGAGGCGCGGGCGGCGGTCGATGTCGGGATAGCGGTCGGCGGCCTGCTCGGTCAGCGCCTGCGCCACCTCGCCGCCGATCACACCCTGGCTCAGCAGCGCGTGATAGCCGCGGTCTTCCCAGACCCGCGCCAGGCGTTCGAGATGCTGGCGCTGCAGCGCCTCGGCATAGATCGGGTATTGCAGTTTCAGCGCCAGCAGCGCGTCCTCGACCGCCTTGGCCCGGTCGGCGTTGAGGGCGATCAGCTTCTCGGTCGCTTCTTCGCCGAGCAGCGCGCCCAGTCGGTCGCGGGCGAACGGCCCCATCTCGCCCAGCAGCCGGCGCTGGTTCACCAGCAGCTCGAAACGCTCGGCCAGGGCATTGGCCAGGATCCGATCGAAGCCCAGGCGGTTCTGCAGCGCGAGCGCCAGACGGAACGCGGGTCCATAGCGCAGGTTGCGCTTCCAGGCCTTGGCGAAGGCCTTGTCGGCCTCCCAGCGCTTGCGCTCGGCCTCGGCGCCGCGCCCGGTCGCGCCCTGCTGCCGGACGCTGTCCCGCAGCGTCTGCGCATGGGCCAGCAGCTGCTCGGCGATCCGGCGATCGACCACCCGGGCATGCAGCAGCTCGAGGCAGCGCGCGCTTTCCCGCGCGGTCATGACGGTGAGGCCGACCCGCATGGTCTGGCGCTTGCCGAGCACGCCGCCTTCGGCGCCCAGCGGTGCGCAGTCCGAGCGCTCGACGGCGAGCCGCGCATCGAGATCGCCGAGCACGGCGTCGGTCACGTTGCGGTCGAACCGGCCGGTCTCGGCGGCCTCGGCCACATGGTCGCGGACCTCCGCCAGGGTCATCACCGCGGCGCGGTCGCGCACGCCGGCGCCCACCGCGGAAAGGCGGTTGAGCTGGAAGAAGCGGATCAGCGGCCGGAGCGTGGTGCCGTTGATGAACAGCGTCATCAGCACCAGCCCGGTGACCGAGGCGGCGACGAAGTCGCGGATCGCTTCCGGCAGGGCGCGGTTCTCGGTCACCGCCAGCGCCAGCGCGAGGGAGATGGCGCCCCGCAACCCGCCCCAGAGCATCGCGCCCTTGAAGCGGCTGTCGATCTGCTGCGAGAGGCGCAGCCGCTCGAACAGCGGCAGCAGGCCGAACACCGTGACCGCCCGCGCCGCCATGACCGCGAAGTAGAGCAGGATGACAAGGCCGATATCGGTCCAGGTCATGTTGCCGACGAAGCGCGGCACGAACATCGCGGCCAGCAGGAAGATCAGGGAGTTGGCCCAGAAGCCGATCTGGCCCCAGGCACCTTCGAGCTGCTCCGAGGTCTCCTGGGTGAGGCGGGTCTTGCGCGCGGCGCCGATGACCAGGCCCGCGGCGACGCAGGCGACCACGCCGGAGAGATGCAGGTAATGCTCCGAGATGAAGTAGGAGAGATAGGCCAGTGCGATGGTGAGCGTGATCTCCGCCCGCGGCCAGCCGTTCAGGATGCGGAACAGGCTGGTGGTGGCGATCCCCATGCCGAGCCCGACCACCGCGCCGCCGATGGCGCTCACCAGGAAGGAGACCACGGCGCCCGCCGGACCGACGCTGCCGGGATAGAGGATCGCGGCCACCAGCAGGGTGAAGATCGAGATCGCCGCGGCGTCGTTCAGCAGCGACTCGCCCTCGACCAGTGTCAGCAGCCTTCGCGGCGCGCCCACTTCCTTGAAGATGCCGATGACCGCGGCGGGATCGGTGGTGGCGACGATGGCCCCCAGCAGCAGGCAGGCCAGCAGCCCGTAATCGGAAGCACCCGCCAGGGAGAAGCCGACCACCAGGGTGCAGATCACCACGGCGACCACGGCCATGGTGAGGATCGGCGCGATGTCCTCGAGCAGGCTGCGGAGATCGACCGAGAGCGCCGCCTCGAACAGCAGGGCGGGCAGGAAGATGACGATGATCGCCTCGGCCGAGATCTCGAACTGCTGCAGCGCGGTCATGAGATCGCTGGCGACCGCGGAATGCGATTGCGGCTGGACCTGGATCAGCAGCCCCAGCGCGCAACCGGCCAGCGCCAGCAGCACCGAATAGGGCAGCTTCACCCGGGCCGCGAGCGGCGGCAACAGGCTGACCAGGCCGAGCAGGGTGACCAGGCCGAAGACGATGAGCGCGGCTGAGGACATCTTTATCCTCCCTCCCCCGTCCGCGAATGCGGACATGCGTCCGCGGTCTTCGGGGGAGGGCACTCTTTTTCTCCCTCCCCCGTCCGCGAATGCGGACATGCGTCCGCGGGCTTCGGGGGAGGGCTGGGGTCGGGGTGCCACACACTCAATTCCAACAAACTACTTCACCCGGTCTTCGATTGTGCGACGTAGACGCCGTCCCAGCCGGAGCCGGGCGGAGAGATCTTGAACTCGCCGATCCGCGTGCCGTAGAGCGTGTAGAACGGATGCAGCCGCTCCGGCCCGACCTTCAGGCATTCGTCGCGCGCGGCCTCGGCCGCCTCCCAGTCCTGGCGGCGATAGGCCTCCAGCATGCGGTCGTGCTGCGCGCGCAGAGCCCGGTATTCCGGGCGCGCGGCATAGCCTTCGGTGCCGAGGCAGGTGAAGATCCGGATCGGGACCGCCTTGCCCTTCACCTTGACCTGGTCGAGCTCGAGCAAGGCGAAGTCCTGGACGTCGGCCGCCGTCTCCTCGCCGATCACCAGGTCGACGAAATAGGCCGGCGACAGGGATTCCAGGCGCGAGGCGATATTGACGGTGTCGCCGAGCGCCGAATAGGCCAGCCGCTCCTCCGACCCCATGTTGCCGACGCAGCCGATGCCGGTGTTCAGGCCCACGCCGGCCCTGAGCTTGACCGGCTTGCGCCCGGCCGCGGTGGCTTCCGCCGCGAACTGCTCGTTGAGGCGCTTCAGGGTGCGGCGCATCTCGACTGCCGTCCGCACCGCCTCGCGGGCGTGATGCGGCACGTCGAGCGGCGCGTTCCAGAACGCCATGATGCAGTCGCCGATATACTTGTCGATCGTGCCCTGGTGATCCTTGATCAGCTTGCTCATCGGCGTGAGGAAGCTGTTGATCACATGGGTCAGTTCCTGCGGGTCGAGTCCTTCCGAGAGCTTGGTGAAGCCGCGGATGTCGGAGAACATGACGGTGAGCTCGCGATTCTCGCCGCCGAGCTTGGCGAGCTCGGGCCGTTCCGCCAGCTGCTCCACCATCGCCGGCGACAGATACATCGAGAAGGTGCCGCGGATGCGCGCCTTGTCCTGCTCGGTGCGGATGAAATTGATCGTGGTCGCCGCCATCACCAAAATCAGCGCCGTTCCGGCGGGATAGAGCGGATCGACCAGCCAGCCGCGGGTGTGGAACAGATACCAGCTGCCGCCGACGGCGAGAGTGATGGAGCCCACGGCGACGGCGATCCCGAGAATGGCGCCGGCCCGGAAGGCCAGGCCGATGACCAGCAGGCCGAACACCACGAGGAGGCTCTTCTCCGCGAAGTCGCTCCAATAGGGGCGCCACAAGCCCGTCGCGCCGCCCATCGCCGCTTCCAGGATCTGCTCAATGGTCTCGGCATGGATTTCCACGCCGGCGATGCGCGCTTCCAGCGGCGAGGTCTGGATATCCTTCAGCCCTTCCACCGTCGTGCCGATCAGGATGATATGCCCTTCGACCAGCTTGCGCGGGAAGTCTGCGTTGAACAGGTCGGCGATCGAGACGAAGCGCTGCGCCTGATGCCCGGTGTCGTGCAGCAGCAGTTGCCCGGCGCGGTCGGTCCGGATCACCACCGGCGTGTCCTCGATGCGCAGCGCGCCGATGCCGTCGGCGACGGCGCTGGCCCAGACGTCGCCGCTCGCGCTGGACGAACGGATTGTGTAGCCGGACGCCTTGTTGCTGGGATCGACCATGGCGACTCGGAGCGCCTCGAGCGCCAGCGCCGGCAACAGGCCGTCGATCGGGTTTTCCACCTTGTCGGCGTTGTAGTCCAGGATCAGCGGCACGCGGCGGATGACGCCGTCTCGATCGGGAGCGGCATTGACGGCGCCGTTGCCCAAGGCCGAGGCCTGCAGCACCGGCAAGGCGGCGACCACATAAGGCAGCTTCGCCGTGAACGTGAGCGGGCTGGCGCCGGCGGCGGCGAAGCCGCCGACCGGCTTGGGCCGGGCTTGCGGCCGCTGCGGGTCGTAATCCAGCAGGGCGAATCCCAGGACGCTCCGGGTGCGCGCAATGGATTCGGCCAGTTGCGCATCCGGATCCGGCAGGGCGGTCATCCGGGCCTTCACCTCGGCGAAGGCGGAATCCGCCGGGAGATTGGCGATCAGCGCCTGGGGCGAGGTGCGATCCGGCTCGGCGTACAGAACGTCGAAGGCGATCACCCCCGCGCCGAGCTCGCCCAGCCGATCGACCACCTTGGCCATAGTGGCGCGCGACCAGGGCCATTGCCCGAACTTGAGCAGGCTCTTTTCGTCGATATCGGCGATGCGGACCGGCAGATCGGGATTGTAGGGCCGGGGCTCCAGCCGCTGGTAGTTGTCGAAGACGAAGTTGCGGACGGCTTGGATCGGCGCCGGATCGGCCTCGCGCAGAAACCAGGCGCCGACCAGCAGCAGACCCGGTATCGCCATCCCCCAAGCTTTGTGCATCCGGCCTGATTCGTCTCGCTATTTCAGCTCGCGCGGTAGTCTAATCAGGCCTACCGGCAAAGGACAGTGGCCCTCGTCACTCCGCCGTATTCGCGATCCGGGTGATGGACAGGTATTTGCCGGGGAACAGGTCCAGAGTGGCCCCCACGATATGGTCCTTGTCGGCGCCGTAGAGCTGGCCGCAGGTCATCTGCGCCCGCCCGTCGATCGAATCGACGCAGACCTTCTCGCCCTTCAAGGACCAGGTCGCCTGGTGGAACCCGTCGCCGGTATCCCAGAGATAGGCCCTACTGTCGCCGCGCAGACTGATGATCATCTGGCCGTCCGGCGTCATCGCCGCAAAACGTCCGGGTGCAATCTCCGCTGGGTCCTTCACGCTCAAGACCGGCGGGGCCGGGTTCGGGGTGTCGAAATCGCCGTCGCTCCAGGTGCGATAGGGCTGGTTGACCTGGCCGTTGCGGTCGAAGACCAGGCAGCGGTTGGCGGGGTCCTTCTGCGGCACGCCGAGATTGCAGCGTGAGATCGCGCGATCCGCGACCTCGTCGTCGGAGAGCAGGCAGTCCGGGTGGCGGCAGAAGCGGTATTCCACCCGGTTGCCGTTGGGCGAGATCGCGAAGACGCCGCTGACATCGGGCGAAAGCTGCTCGAGATAGCCGGCATAGATCCCGGCCACCCGGGGGCTGATCTGGATCGGCGCCGGCGCCTGCCTTGCAATGTCGGCGGGGCTGATCTGCGCCTTGGGGGCGGGCGGCGATCCGCAACCGGCGAGGAGGAGGGTGGCGAGGAGGCCGAGAGCCGCAAATTTCCTAGGCAATTGAGCGTATTCCTGCTTGTTCTGCCGCCTGCGCCTGAATTCGAACCGGTGAATCGGCGCCCGGCGGGGGCTCTTGAGAGCCGGTCATACCCATGCCATAACAGCCGCCGCTTTGTCACCGGAAGGCGCTCTAAAGATGGACAAGTTCAAGACCTTGACCGGGGTTGCGGCCCCGCTGCCGATGATGAATGTCGATACCGACATGATCATCCCGAAGCAGTTCCTGAAGACCATCAAGCGGACCGGTCTCGGCAAGAACCTGTTCGACGAGATGCGCTACACGCCCGAGGGCAAGGAGATTCCGGACTTCGTCCTCAACAAGCCGGCCTACCGGCAGGCGAAGATCCTGGTGACCGGCGACAATTTCGGCTGCGGCTCCTCGCGCGAGCATGCGCCCTGGGCACTGCTGGATTTCGGCATCCGCTGCGTGATCTCCACCAGCTTCGCCGACATCTTCTACAACAACTGCTTCAAGAACGGCATCCTGCCGATCAAGGTCTCCAAGGAAGAGCTCGACAAGCTGATGGACGATGCCTCGCGCGGCTCGAACGCGATCATCAGCATCGACCTTGAGAAGCAGGAGATCACCGGCCCCGACGGCGGCCGCATCCGCTTCGACATCGACGCCTTCCGCAAGCATTGCCTGCTGAACGGCCTGGACGACATCGGCCTCACGCTGGAGAAGCGCAAGTTCATCGACGGCTTCGAGGAGAAGAACCAGCTCTCCCAGCCCTGGCTCTGGCAAGGCACCGCCGCTTAAACGATTCGTTTTGATATCCACGGCCCGGCGCAATGCCGGGCCTTTTCTTTTCTGAAAGACAGGAAAATGGCCGCCAACAAGAAACTGCTCATCGTCGCCGGCGACGGCATCGGCCCCGAAGTGATGACCCAGGTGAAGCGCGTCATCCAATGGTTCGACAAGCGCCAGGGCCTATCCTTCGATGTCGGTGAAGAGCTGGTGGGCGGCATCTCCTACGACAAGCACAAGACTCCCCTGACCGACGAAGTGATGGAGAAGGCGCTGCAGGCCGACGCGGTGCTGCTGGGCGCGGTCGGTGGCCCGAAATGGGACAACCTGCCCTTCGCCGACAAGCCAGAGCGCGGGCTGCTCCGCCTCCGCAAGGACATGGAGCTGTTCGCCAACCTGCGCCCCGCGCTGGTCTTCGACGCCCTGGCCGAGGCCTCGTCGCTGAAGACCGAGCTGGTCAAGGGCCTCGACATCATGATCGTCCGCGAGCTGACCGGCGGCGTCTATTTCGGTTCCCCGCGCGGCATCGAGACGCTGCCGAACGGCGAGCGCCGCGGCATCAACACCCAGGTCTACACCACCTCGGAGATCGTGCGCGTCGCCAAGGTCGCCTTCGAGCTGGCGCAGAAGCGCAGCAAGAAGCTCTGCTCGGTCGAGAAGGCCAATGTGATGGAAAGCGGCGTGCTCTGGCGCGAGGAAGTCACCAAGCTGGCGCCGGAATACAAGGACGTGGCTCTGAGCCACATGTATGCCGACAACTGCGCCATGCAGCTGGTGCGCCAGCCCAAGCAGTTCGACGTCATCGTCACCGACAACCTGTTCGGCGATCTCTTGAGCGATTGCGCCGCGATGCTCACCGGCTCGCTCGGCATGCTGCCCTCGGCTTCCCTGGGTGCCGCCGACCAGCAGGGCCGCCGCCGCGCGCTCTATGAGCCGGTCCACGGCTCGGCGCCGGACATCGCCGGCCAAAGCAAGGCCAATCCGCTGGCCGCCTTGCTCTCCTATTCGATGATGCTGCGCTATTCCTTCGACCTCTCCAAGGAAGCCGACCTGCTCGACAGCGCCGCCAAGAACGTGGTGGCCAAGGGCTTCCGCACCGGCGACATCATGAGCCCCGGCGCCACCCTGGTCTCGACCGTGGGCATGGGCGACGAGATCCTGAAAGAACTGGATCGCCTGGGCGCCTGACAGGTTCCGCGGCCGCTCGCGTCGGCATGTTGATTTGTGTCAAGATGCGCGACGGCGGGATTGTCTAGAAAGAATCGGACTCCCGATCCCCATTGCCCCGCCCAAGTCGGAGGACGACCATGGCTTTCAAGCACATCCTGGTTCCGGTCTTCGGTTATGACGCCGACCGCACCGCGCTCGACGCCGCGCTGACCCTGGCCAAGCGGGGCGGCGCGCATATCTCCGCCCGCCACATCAAGGTGGACCCGATGGAATCGGTGCCGCTGATGGTCGATGTCGGCGTGGCCGCGACCGAGCTCATCGAGGCGGTCGAGCGCCATGCCGAGACTCGCGCCAAGGCAGCGGCCGCGACCTTCGAAGCCTGGCGCAGCGCCCACAACCTCAACGTCGACGACACACCGAGCCTGCGCACCAACACGATCAGCACCGCCTTCAAACTGCTGGAAGGCGCGGAAGACGAGCTCATCATCAAATACGGCCGCCTGACCGACATCGTCGTCATGGGCCGTCCCAGCGGCGAGGAAGCCGGCGACCAGGTGCTTAGCCGCATGGAAGACGCGCTGTTCGGGGCCGGCCAGCCGGTGCTGCTGATGCCGAACGGGATGGCGCAGGCGGCACTCGACAAGCTGGTCACCGGACCGGCGCTCATCTCCTGGAACGGCAGCATCGAGGCGACGCGGGCGATCTCGCAGGCGCTGGATCTGCTGCGCGGCATGAACGACGTGCGTGTGCTGTCGGTGGTCGAGGGCAAGAAGGACCGCCACCCGGCCTCCGACCTCGTCCGCTATCTCGCCTGGGAAGGCGTCACCGCCGCGATGATCGAATCCTCGCAGAGCACCGGCAGCGCCGCCGAGCAGATCCTCGCCACCGCGAAGTCGCTGGGCGCCGGCTTCGTGCTGATGGGCGGCTACAGCCACGGCCGCCTGCGCCAGCTCATGCTGGGCGGGGTCACCAGCCATATGATGGACCACGCCGACCTGCCTGTGCTCATGGCGCACTAGGCCGGAGGATTCGGGGTCGGAAGGCCCGAAACCCGGCGAATCGCCGGGTTGACCGTCAAAATAACGCTTCTCCCCCGGGATGACCGGGGGTAGACTGCGCTCCCTTGAAAGATCGGGCGGAGGGCCGGATCATGGTGCGTAGACTCGTTCTGGGACTGGTGACGCAGCTGGCTTTGGCCGATGCCGCGTCCGCTTGCCCGTTCAGCGCGTCCAACACCACCGACGACAGCACGTCGACCAGCCAGCTGCCGACCACCACCCAGACCGAGACCAAAACCGGAGGGTGACCTGCGGCCTGTCGAGTTTTCGAACGGCCGCACCCTCGTGCGGCCGTTTTGCTTTGCGTGAAATGATTCTGAGAAAGATGTGAGGAAGAGATGAGTTACCGAGTGGCAGTGGTGGGCGCGACCGGCAATGTGGGTCGCGAGATGCTGAATATCCTGGCCGAGCGCCAGTTTCCGGTGAAGGACGTGATCCCGCTCGCGTCCGAGCGTTCGATCGGCTCCGAGATCTCGTTCGGCGAGGACGACGTCCTCAAGGTCCGCGCCCTGAACAACTTCGACTTCAAGGGCGTGGACATCGTCCTCAGCTCCGCCGGGGCGAAGATTTCGGCGGACTTCGCGCCGAAGGCCGCCGCGGCCGGCGCCATCATCGTCGACAACACCAGCTTCTTCCGCATGGACCCGGACGTGCCGCTGGTGGTGCCGGAGGTGAACCCCGAGGACATCGCGCTCTATCGCAAGAAGGGCATCATCGCCAACCCGAACTGCTCGACCATCCAGATGGTGGTGGCGCTGAAGCCGCTGCATGACCTGGTGAGGATCAAGCGCGTCGTGGTCTCGACCTATCAGTCGGTCTCGGGCGCGGGCAAGGAGGGCATGGACGAGCTCTTCAACCAGACCCGCAACGTCTTCACCAACGGCTCGCTCGACCACAAGAAGTTCACCAAGCAGATCGCCTTCAACGTGATCCCGCATATCGACGTCTTCATGGAGGACGGCTACACCAAGGAAGAGTGGAAGATGGCGGTCGAGACCCGCAAGATCCTCGATCCGGATATCCCGGTCTCGGCGACCTGCGTGCGCGTGCCGGTGTTCATCGGCCATTCCGAGGCGGTCAACGTCGAGTTCGAGAGCGAGCTGTCGGCCGAGCATGCCCGCGCCGCGCTGAAGACCGCGCCAGGGGTGAGCGTCATCGACCACCGTGCCGACGAAGGCTATGTGACCCCGGTCGAAGCCGCCGGCGAGGACAAGGTCTATGTCAGCCGCATCCGCAAGGACCCGACGGTGAAGCACGGCCTCAACCTCTGGGTGGTCTCCGACAACCTGCGCAAGGGCGCCGCCTTGAACGCGGTTCAGATCGCGGAAGTGCTGATCCGCGACCACCTGAAGAAGGCGGCCTGACGTGATGACGCGGCGCCGGCTGCTCCTGGCCGGCGCCGTTCTCATCCTTCTGTTCAGCGGCAGCGCCGGCGCCACGCAGCTCTGCAGCGAATCCGTCGCCCGCGAACGCCTGGCCCAGCTGCGCCAGGCGCTGACGCGGCCGGAGGCCATGGCGGCGATCGACTCGGCCAAGGCCGATTTCGCCGTCGACGGCGACTACGACAACCTGCGCAACGCGCGCGTGCTCGCCGCGGCCAAGCTCTATTTCAAGCTGGAAAGCCAGCTCGATGCCGGTGATGTCGCGGAAGCCTGCCTGTTGCTGGGACAGGGCCGCTCATTGATCGACGGGGTCGTGTCCGGCAAATGACCGCGCCATCCTTCACCATCCGCCCGGCGGTAGCGGCCGACCGCGCCTTCCTGGAATCGCTGAACGACCGGCTGGTCGCGGAAGCGTCGGGACCGGGCCTCACCCGCGAGAATTTCGCGGCCTTCCAGGCAGCTTACACGAAATCCGCCCTGGACCAGTCCTCGCCGCGGTCGGCGACACTGATCGCCCTCGACGAAGCCGGCACGCCGCTTGGCTACATCCACCTGGAATCGACCGACGACATGCTCTCCGGCACGACCGCCGGCTATGTCTCGATCCTGGCGGTCACCGCCGAAGCGGAAGGAAAGGGCGTCGCGACCCGGCTGATGGAAGAAGCCGAAGCCTGGGCGCGCGCCCAGGGCTATCGCTTCCTGCTGCTCGATGTCTTCGGCAGCAACGCGACCGCGCAGCGCTTCTACGCGCGCAAGGGCTATGCCGCGGATTCGCTGCGGCTGCGCCGGCCCATTGATTAGCAGACTCGGCGACTAGCCGATCTTCTGCGCGACCGCGTTCGGATCCTCTTTCGACCAGATTTCCTGGCTCTCGACGATCCTGAGCTCGTCGGCGTTGGTGGACGCAGTCAGCGCCGCGATCTTGCTCATCCCCTCTACCGCGTTACCGAGCGCCACCGGCAGATCGCGATGGCCGAGATAGCGGCCGAGAAACAAGGCTGCGAAACAGTCGCCGTTGCCGGAGGCGCCCATCGGATGCCGCTTGGCCTTGGCCTGCCAGAAGCCGCTGTCGTCCAGCGCCAGCGCGGTGATCAGCCCGCGATCCGCCTCGTCGGGAATGCCGGTCGCGATCACCAGGGCGTTACGGGTCTTCTTGCGCAAGGCCTCCATCGCCGGCCGCACGTCCTTCAGGCCGGTCACGGTCAGCCCGGTCAGGTGCTGCAGCTCGAAGATGTTGGGGAACAGGATGTCGGCCCGCGGCACCAGGTCGCGGGCGATCGATTCCGCCAGCGCCTGCGAGACATAGAGTGCGCCGTCGTCGCCCATCACCGGATCGCAGGCGAACACCACCTCGGGCTTGGCCGCCCGCGCCGCCTCGAGTGCGGCGATCGCCATCGGCACGATCGGCGCGTCGCCGAGATAGCCGGTCAGCACCGCGTCCAATCGCCCCAGCAGGTCGAGCTTCCGGAGGCCCTCCAGCAACTCGTCGATGAAATGCGCATCGAGCTTGCGCCCGGTGAAGGAGGGATGCGCCAGGTGGTTGGAATAGAGCACGGTCGGCAGCGACCAGACCTCGTGCCCCAGCCGCTGCAGCGGAAAGGTCGAAGCCTGATGCCCGACATGGCCATAGACCACGTGGGACTGGACGGAGAGGATGTTCATGACGGGCTGGTAGGGATCCTTGGCGAGGCGAGACCCCCGCACTCTTTAGAAACTCAGGGTCGATTTCAAGGACCGGATTGTTCGCGTACAATGGGTCCAGAGAGAGGGACGTGGCCCAGCAATTCTTCAAGATCGCCGTTTCAGTCGAGAAGCTGCGGGATTATTGCCTGTCGGAGATGCATCCCCGTGGCCGGCACAAGGCGAGGGTCTTCAAATCCCGGCTGGGCATTGGGGCCGACGATGCAGAGCTCCTCGCGCTCGCGCTCGAAGAGGCCGCGTCCGAGCGGCAGGACCAGATGCTCCGTGGCGAGATCGACGCCTTTGGTGCGCGCTATACAATCGATTTTCCCCTGGTCACCGCCTTCGGCAGCGGCACGATCCGTTCCGCCTGGATTGTTCGCACCGGCGAGGACGTGCTAAGGTTTGTCAGTTGTTTCGTCCTCTAGGAGCGCTGGATGCCTAGCCAAATCAAATTGCTCGACGTGGTGGCCCTCACCGTCGACCTGCCGGAGAAGCAACTCCTGCGCGGTCAGGTCGGGACCGTCGTTGAGATGCTGGCGCCGGCCGTTCATGAGGTTGAATTTTCCGACGATCAGGGCCGGACTTATGCCGCTGTGGCCGTCCGCGCAGACCAGCTGATGGTGCTGCATTACCGGCCTGAGAAGGCAGCTTAGAAACTCGGCCCGCGCCGAGAATCGAGTATGAAGACCAATCCCGGGAATTTCTTCGAGGATTTCAAGCTCGGCCAGGTGATCCGGCATGCGGTGCCGCGCACCATCACGGCAGGCGATGTCGCGCTCTATATCGGCCTCACCGGATCCCGGTTCGCGCTGCCGTCCTCCGACAGCTTCGCCCAGTCGATCGGCTTTGCCCGGGCGCCGGTCGATGACCTGCTGGTCTTCCACATGGTGTTCGGGCGGACCGTCGCCGACATCTCGCTGAACGCCGTCGCCAATCTCGGCTATGCCGATTGCCGCTTCGGCGCGCCGGTCTTCACCGGCGACACTTTAAGTGCCACTTCGATCGTGATCGGGCTCAAGGAAAATTCCAACAAGGAAACCGGCGTCGTCACCGTGCGCTCGACCGGTGTCAATCAATGGGACGAGACGGTGCTCGACTACATCCGCTGGGTGATGGTGAGGAAGCGCGACAAGGCCGCCCTCGCGCCGGAAGCGGTGACGCCAGATCTCCCGCCGGAAGTCGGCGCCCGGAATTTCACCGTGCCGGCCTCGCTGGACTTCCAGGATTACGACATGGATCTCTCCGGCTCGCGGCATCTCTGGGATGATTATGCGGTCGGCGAGCAGATCGACCATGTGGACGGGATGACCCTTGAGGAATCCGACCATATGACCGCGACAAGGCTCTACCAGAACAATGCCAAGGTGCATTTCAACCAGCATTCCGAGGCCAAGGGCCGGTTCGGCAAACGGCTGATCTACGGCGGCCACATCATCTCGCTGGCCCGCGCGCTATCCTTCAACGGTCTCGGCAATGCCTTTCGGATCGCGGCGATCCACGGCGGCCGGCATGTCGCCCCGAGCTTTGCCGGCGACACCGTCTATGCCTGGAGCGAGGTCACCGCCAAGACCGAGCTCCCCGGGCGGAATGACCTCGGCGCGCTGCGCCTGCGCACCATTGCCGCCAAGGACCACCCTTGCACGGATTTTCCGAAACCCGGCAGCGATGGAAAATACCCCGAGGCTGTGGTGCTGGACCTCGACTACAGCGTGCTGATGCCCCGGGGGAAGCTCAGGCGCTGAGGACAGGCGCGGTTAACCAGAGGTTTACCATCTACCCCCGTATGATTGACGCTCTGAGGTGAAAGGCGTATCTGTCGGGGGCTTTGCTGCACTGCAATCGCGCCCGTCCGGCGCACCGCTGCCTAACCCCCGAATTGCCTCAAAGGGACGAGCAGAAGCACGATCATGGCCGGCCATCCCAGACCGCTGTCGCCGCATCTCCAGATCTATCAGCGCCAGCTCACTTCCGTCACCTCGATCCTGCACCGTTTCACCGGTATCGGTCTCGCGGTCGGGCTGCTCTATCTCGTCTGCTGGCTCACCGTCGCGGCGAGCGGGCTCGACGCCTTCGACAGGCTGCAGAGCTTCAACGGCTCGATCATCGGCCGGCCGCTGCTGCTCGGCTGGACCGTCGCCTTCTTCTATCACCTGCTGAACGGCATCCGGCACCTTGCCTGGGATGCCGGCTGGGGCTTCGAGCTGCCGACCGCCTACAAGTCCGGCTACGCGGTCCTGATCGGCACGGCTGTGCTGACCATCGCCGCCTGGGTGATCGGCTACTACCAGATGGGTGCGTTCTGATGGCCGAGGCATCCCACAAATCCCACGGGACATCGCTGCGGACTCCGATCGCGCGGGTGCGCGGCCTCGGTGCCGCCAAGGAAGGCGTCGGGCATTGGTGGATGCAGCGCATGACCGCGCTGGCGCTGATCCCGCTCGGGCTCTGGTTCGTGGCCTCGGTGGTCTGCCTCGCCGGCGCCGATCACGCGGCGATCACCCAGTGGCTCAGCGCGCCGTTCACCTTGGGCGCGCTGGCGCTGACGCTGTTCGCGGCCTTCTATCACGCGGTGCTGGGCTTGCAGGTGGTGGTCGAGGACTACGTCCACGGCAAGTTCGCCAAGCACGCGCTCGTCATCCTCATTCAATTCGCCGGCTTCGGCTTCGCGACCGCGGCGATCATCGCGCTGCTGGTGGCGGCTTTCGCCGGCTGAGCCCAACAACGAAGTCCTGACCTGCCATGGCTGACACCCCGAGCAACGGCGCACCCAGAATCAACGGCGACGCCTATCCCTTCGTCGATCACCAATATGACGTGGTGGTCGTGGGGGCCGGCGGCGCCGGCTTGCGCGCGACCTTCGGCATGGCCGAGAAGGGGCTGAAGACCGCCTGCATCTCCAAGGTCTACCCGACCCGCAGCCATACCGTCGCGGCACAGGGCGGCATCTCGGCCTCATTGGGCAACATGGGGCCGGATGACTGGCGCTGGCACATGTACGACACCATCAAGGGCTCGGACTGGCTCGGCGACCAGGACGCGATCGAATACATGGTGCGCGAGGCGGTGCCTGCGATCATCGAGCTCGAGCATTACGGCGTGCCGTTCAGCCGCACCGAAGCCGGCAAGATCTACCAGCGCCCGTTCGGCGGCATGACCACCGAGTTCGGCAAGGGCATCGCGCACCGAACTTGCGCCGCCGCCGACCGCACGGGACACGCGATCCTGCACACGCTCTACCAGCAGGCCTTGCGCCATCACGCCGAGTTCTTCGTCGAGTATTTCGCCATCGACCTCATCATGGATGAGAGCGGTGCCTGCGTCGGCGTGGTGGCCTGGAACCTCGACGACGGCACCATCCACCGCTTCCATGCCAAGCTCGTGGTGCTCGCGACCGGCGGCTATGGCCGGGTCTATTTTTCCTGCACCTCGGCGCATACCTGCACCGGCGACGGCAATGCCATGGCCTTGCGCGCGGGTCTCCCGCTCCAGGACATGGAATTCATCCAGTTCCACCCGACCGGCATCTACGGCGCCGGCTGCCTGATCACCGAGGGCGTGCGCGGCGAAGGCGGCTATCTCACCAATTCCGAGGGGGAGCGCTTCATGGAGCGTTATGCCCCCTCGGCCAAGGACCTGGCGTCGCGCGACGTGGTCAGCCGTTCCATGACCATGGAGATCCGCGAAGGCCGCGGCGTCGGCGAGGGGAAGGACCACATCCATCTCCACATCGAGCACCTGGACCCGAAGGTGATCCACGAGCGCCTGCCCGGCATTGCCGAGACCGCGCGCATCTTCGCCGGCGTCGATGTGACCCGCGAGCCGATCCCGGTGCTGCCGACCTGCCACTACAACATGGGCGGCGTGCCGACCAACTACCGCGGCGAGGTCGTGACCAAGAACGGCGACGACGCCAACGCGGTCGTCCCCGGCCTGATGGCGATCGGCGAGGCGGCCTGCGTCTC
The DNA here is from genome assembly GCF_041905885.1 of Dongia sp. Taxonomy (NCBI): domain Bacteria; kingdom Pseudomonadati; phylum Pseudomonadota; class Alphaproteobacteria; order Rhodospirillales; family Dongiaceae; genus Dongia; species Dongia sp. Next base: position 24,101 of record NZ_JAYRKD010000015.1, read on the forward strand.
GGTGCACGGCGCCAACCGCCTCGGCTCCAACTCGCTGCTCGACCTCGTGGTGTTCGGCCGCGCCGCGGCGATCCGCGCCGCCGAAATCCTTTCCCAGAACGAGCCGCACCGCCCGATGCCCAAGGACGGCGGGCAATACGCCCTGCACCGGCTGGACAAGCTCCGCAACGCCAAGGGCGATATGCCGACCGCGAAGCTCCGCCTCGAGATGCAGAAGACCATGCAGAACGACTGCGCGGTGTTCCGCACCGGCGAATCCCTTGGGGTCGGCGTCAAGAAGATGCGCGAGATCTTCGGCATGAAGGACCGGGTCAAGGTCGAGGACCGGTCGCTCATCTGGAACAGCGATCTCATGGAGACCCTGGAGCTGGACAACCTGATGGTCCAGGCGGTGGTCTCGATCGAATCGGCGGCGAATCGGGAAGAGAGCCGCGGCGCCCATGCCCGCGAGGACTTCCCGGACCGCAACGACCAGACCTGGATGAAGCATACGGTGACCTGGATGGACGGTGAGGGGAAGACCCGGATCGACTACCGCCCGGTCCACCTGCAGCCGCTCACCAACGACGTGCAATCCTTCCCGCCCAAGGCGCGGGTTTACTGAGCGAAGATCATGGCCGAACTCGTCCTCCCCGCAGAGAGTCGTCCCAAGCCCGGCAAGAGCTTCAAGGCGCCGGCCGGCGCGAAGCGCGTCAAGACCTTCAGGATCTATCGCTGGGATCCGGATGTCGGCGGCAACCCGACGATCGATTCCTACGAGATCGATCTCGATCAATGCGGGCCGATGGTGTTGGACGCGCTCATCAAGATCAAGAACGAGATCGATTCCACGCTGACCTTCCGCCGCTCCTGCCGCGAGGGTGTCTGCGGCTCCTGCTCGATGAACATCGACGGCTCCAATACCCTGGCCTGCACCAAGTTCATCAGCGAGATCAAAGGCGACGCCAAGATCTACCCGCTGCCGCATATGTCGGTGATCAAGGACCTGGTGCCGGATCTGACCCAGATCTTCGCCCAGTACCAGTCGATCGAGCCCTGGCTGAAAACCGAGACCCTGCCGCCGGAACGCGAAAGGCTGCAGACGCCGGAGGACCGGGCCAAGCTCGACGGCCTCTGGGAATGCATCCTCTGCTTCTCCTGCTCGACCTCTTGCCCGAGCTACTGGTGGAACGGCGACCGCTATCTCGGTCCGGCGGTGCTGTTGCAGGCCTACCGCTTCATCGCCGATTCCCGGGACGAGGCGACCGGCGAGCGGCTGGACCAGCTCGAGGATCCGTTCCGGCTCTACCGCTGCCACACCATCATGAACTGCACCAAGACCTGCCCGAAGGGCCTCAACCCGGCGAAGGCGATCGCCGAAATCAAGAAGCTGATGGTGGAGCGGCGCTGAGCCGAGCTTCCAAGGATCGGGGCGACGGTTGAACGAGATCTCCGACAAGAAACTGATCTCCCAGCTTTCCTCCGCCCTCGCGGAGGAGACCTCCTTCGAGGGCCTGGTCCGCGAGCTGCTGGGTTTGCTCGAGCTGGTGACCGACCTCGAATCCACCTATCTCACCAAGATCGATCTGGTCGCCAACGCGCAGCAGATCCTGTTCTCCCGCAACAGCAAGAAGATGGTGATCCCGGAAGGGCTTTCGGTGCCCTGGGGCGACACCCTGTGCAAGCGGGCGATCGACGAAGGCCGGCCCTATACCGACGACGTCGCCGGCTGCTGGGGCGATTCCCAGGCGGCCAAGGCCCTCGGCATCACCACCTATGCCAGCGTGCCGGTGCGCCTGGAGGACGGCAGCCTCTACGGCACGCTGTGCGGCGCCAGCTCCGAGAAGAAGCCGATGACCGAGCGCGGCGCGCAGGTCCTGAAGCTGTTCGCCAAGCTGATCTCGCAGCAGATCGAGAGGGACCTGCTGGTGAAGGAGCTGCAGGCCGCCAACGCGGCCCTGCGCAACCAGTCCTACACCGATGCGCTGACCGGCCTGCCCAACCGGCGCGCGGTCCTGGAAAATCTGACCCGGCAATTCGCCACCGCCCAGCGCAACAAGCAGCGCGTCGTGCTGGCCTTCATCGACCTCGACTACTTCAAGCAGATCAACGACCAGTTCGGCCACGACACCGGCGACGCCTTCCTGATCGAGGTCGGGCACAAGCTCACCGCGGCGATCCGGACCGACGACCTGCTCGGCCGGCTGGGTGGCGACGAGTTCGTCGTATCGGGCTTTGTGACCCCGCCGGGTGAGGTGGATTCGCTCGGCGCGGTCAGGCGGCGCCTGCAAACCGCGTTGCAGAGCCGCTTCGATCTTCCCGGCCTCAGCTTCGAATATCTCGGCGCCAGCATCGGCGTCATCGCCGTCGAGCCCGGCAAGGCGAGCCCGGCGCAGGCCCTGAGCGATGCCGATGCGGCGATGTATTCGGAGAAGAAGACGCGCAAGGAACAGGGCCTCGCCGGGCTTCGCCGCATCGGCGGCTGAGCCGCGGCGTTGACATTGCGGAGCGGATGACTATCTCTAGGTGATCATGTTGCGCAAAGCTGCATTCCGACGAGGCCTGTGTCACGCAGGCAATCCGATCGCGGGCCAGTAGCCCCGGGCTCAGCGTGCGCCGTCGCACCCCGAGTTCGGGGGGCTCCACAACACAGGCTGGATTTCACCCTCCCGGAGTTTGCGGTTGCGCCCACAACTGCATCCGGCCTGCCTGCACGGCGCGATATCCAGAACAACCAGACGATGTGATTTCCGGAGGCCGCCGCGCGAGTTTGCGCCGCCCTGGAAGAAGGAGATTGAATTGATGTCGATGAAAGACAAGGCGACGGCGCGCGCTGGCCAGGTCAAGCCGCGGATCCTCCTCACCGCCGAGGACTACGACCGGCTCTCGGATTTGGCGCGCGCGGCAGCCGACGCCATGCCCGACCAGGTCGCGGTGCTGACCGAAGAGCTGGAGCGCGCCGAGATCGTTGCGGTGGGCCGTCCGGAAGAGACCGTCTGCATGGGCGCCGAAGTCACTTTCCGCGACGACTCCACCGGCAAGGTCGAGACCATAACGCTGGTCTATCCAGGGGATGCCGACATCTCGCGGCGCCGGATTTCCGTGATGACGCCGATCGGCACGGCGCTGATCGGCCTCGCCACCGGCCAGTCGATCACCTGGGCGACCCGCAGCGGGGAGGTCCGGCTGCTGACGGTGCTCGACGTCGGACTGCCGCAACTTGCTTGAGATCATGCAGCATGCCGATCGCATCGGTGGCGCGGAGCGTGAACCATCCGCCCGCCGGTGCGACAATTCCCAAGACTTGATGCATCTGGTGAGCGCGATTAACCAAAGCCGGGAGAGTGACAAGCATCGCTAGGCTGCGGTCGCGGCTTTGCTATAGTGCCGCCGAATCGATGACGCAGCCTGGGCTTCCCTGGCTTCAACCGGGACCAGGCTTTTTCTTTGGGGATTGGAATGAACAGGCTCGAGCTCGACACCCGCAACCGCTTCGGCAGCAAGATCTGGCGCGGCATGGCCGCGGCGAGCCTGGCCGCCTTGCTCCTCGCCGGCTGCGGCGATTCCGGCGCGGAGCGCCAGAAGGAGGCGGCCGAGATCGCCAAGGGCATCGAGGATTACCTGGCCCTGATCGAAGTCCCCAGCCAGCCGATCCGCATCCGCCACGACAAGGTCACCGTCACCCCGACCGTCGAGGGCAAGAGCTTTGACGTCGCCATCACCGGCATCCGCTACGGCACGGAGCAGCAGGCCCAGGCGACATTCGGCGAGATCGACTATCGCCTGACTCCCGACGGCGCCGACCAGTACCAGGTCAGCGACCTCAGGATGCCGGGCGAGTTCGCGCTCAACGGTCCGGACGGCAAGCCGGAAGCCAACGTCAAGTTCCAGACCACCGCTTTCACAGCGACCTGGTCGAAGCCGCTGCAGAACTTCCTGAAGTTCGACTGGCAGGCCAAGGACATCGCCGTCACTTCGGCCGCCGACCCGAAGGAGACCTTCACCATCGCCACCGCCTCGATCACCGGCGACGGCAAGGAGAACGGCAAGGGCCTGCTCGACCAGGTCTCGACCATCACCTTGAGCAGCCTGGCCGGGACCGATCCCATGGACGGCACCACGGTGAAGCTCGACAAGCTGCTGGGCACCGTTACCGTCGCGCAGCTCGACTTCCCCGCCTATCGCAAGATGATGGCGAAGATCAACGAGTTCGCGGCGAAATACGAGCCGATGGCCGAGGCCGGCGCCTCGGTCCCGCCGCCGGCCATCACCGACGAGGACCGCAAGGCGCTGGCCGACCTGGTGCGCGGCTTCCCGAAGCTGATGGCGGCCTACGGCTATGACTTCAGCGGCGAGGGCCTGACCGTCACCGATGCCAACGGCGCGGTGACGGTGCAACTCGCCCGGGGCGGCATGGCTCTGGGCTTCAAGGGCATCAACACCGACCAGGCGCAGGCGAATTTCAGCATCAACCACGACGGCCTGGTGGTGAACGACCCCACCTTCCAGGACCCGATCGCCAAGGCGGTGCTGCCGAAGAAGGGCAACCTCTCGCTGCTCGCGACCGACATCCCGGTGCCGAGCCTGGTCGAGGGCCTCGCCCAGGCCTTGCCCGAGATGACCAGCGCCGATCCGCAGGTCGCCCAGGGCGGCCAGTTCATGATGATGGGCGCGCTGATGTCGGCGCTCTCCAAATCGACCCTCAAGCTCACCATCGAGCCCTCCGGCATCGAGACCGAGAAGGCCAAGCTCTCCGCCGACGGTGCGCTGAAGCTCGCGCTGGAGACGCCGCAGAAGGCGGTGGGTGTCGTCAACTTCGCGCTGCTCGGTCTCGACGACCTGATCGCGCTGGCCCAGGGCATGGCGAATGAGAGCCCGGAGGCGCAGCAGGCGATAGGCATGCTCTCGATGCTGCAGGCGCTGTCGCAACGCGAGACCGGTGCCGACGGCAAGCCGGTCGACAAATACAAGGTCGATCTGACCGAGACCGGGAAGGTCCTGGTCAACGGCAAGCCCCTGGACGGTATTGCGCCCTGACGCCGGGGCGCGACATCCGGAGCAATTAGCCTGCATTTGCAACAAGATGATCTCGTTCGGTGCTAACGCCTTCTTCATCTCTCGGGCGTGGAATTGATCTCCATCAGCGGGTGCTCCCGCATGGAGGTTGAGATGTTGCGGCGTTCCAGGATGGCGCTCATCCGCGTCGTGTTGCTCACAGTCCTCACGACGTTGATCGCCGGCTGCGGCGATCCGGTGAAGGAAGCCAAGACCGCGGCGCAGCTGCGCGGCCAGATCGAGAAGGCGCTCTCGCGCATGGAGGGGACCGGCGAAGTGCCCGGCCTCGCCCATCGTCATGTCACCGTCGATCCGGATTCCGAGGTCGATGGCTTCGCGATCAAGATCTACGACCTGAAGCTCGGCACCCCGGAGATCGGCTTCCAGGCATTCAAGGCCATGACCTTCAGTCTCTCGCGCAGCGGCGAGACGCATTTCATGGCGTCGAACTTCAAGCTGACGCCGCCGCCGGTCGCCAACGGCCCGAAGACCAGCGCCGAAACGCTGATCGAGCAGCTGAAGAACGAGACCGCGACGATCAAAGCCGAGTGACGCGGATCCGCCGGCGCGGCCGCGGAAAGACGGCGATCCTTCCCGGCCTCGTCTAGGCTATCCGCCCGCGGGGTCCTTGCTACCGTGCGCGCCGATGAACATGGCGACGGCCGACCGGCAATAGGATTCAATTTCGTTGTCGTCCTCTGCTCTCGCCTGATCGAAGCGTGCGATCATGAGGAGATCGCATCCTTTGAAAAGCGCGGCAAACAGGCGGGCGGACCGGAGAGGATCGGGCACGTTCAGAACTGCCTTCGCGTGCAACTGACGCAACAGAGCCTCGATTTCGGCGATGACATGGGCGGGGCCGGCTTCGAAATGGAGCTTGCTTAACGAGCTTTGGCTCGTTTTGTCGGCCATGACCATGGCTTCGACACTGCGGACGTCCGGGCTCAACAGCGTGCGAAGCAGCAATGATCCCACCACCATGAGCTGGTCTTCGACCGAACCGTCGGCTTCTTCAAGAAGCGCCTGTGGTGCAAACAACTGACGGCATCCGGCCGCCATGGCCGCGCTGAACAGCGCCTCCTTGTTCTCGAAGTGCCGATAGATGCTGAGCTTGGAGATCTTCGCGCGCTGGGCGACCTTGTCCAAGGTCGTCGCTTGAAAACCCAATTCCACAAAGAGCTCGCGGGCGGCGTCGACGATCGTTTGGCCAAGCGCCTCGTTGGCGGGCCGGCCGCGCCGGACCTGGCTGTTTTCGGTCACGACAATTCCAGTACTTGACAGTATCTAAATTCTCGCATTATGATACCACGCAGTATCTGAAATATGCAAGTGAACCCGTTCACCATGGATGACGTCATTATCATCGGCGGCAGCTTTGCCGGTCTCGCCGGTGCCTTGCAGCTCGGCCGTGCCCGCCGCAAGGTCACCGTTCTGGATACCGGCCTGCCGCGCAATCGATTCGCCGGCCACTCGCATGGTCTGCTCGGGCACGATCACAAGCCGCCGCTCGACATCCTGGCCCAGGCGCGGCACCAGCTGGCGCGTTATCCCACGATCAAGCTGGTCAGTGCCCGGGCCGACAGCATCTCCGGCGCCATCGACGATTTCTCCGTCCTGACCGGCGATGGCAAAAGCCTTGGGGCGCGCCGCCTGATCCTGAGCTATGGCGTTGTCGACCAGATGCCGGATGTTCCGGGCTTTGCCGAAAGCTGGGGCACGTCCATCGTGCCCTGCCCCTATTGCGACGGCTTTGAAGTCGCCGGCGAGCATTGGGGTCTCGTCTGGTCCGGCCCGCCTTCGCACAATTATGTCCGGCTGTACCACGATTGGACCGACAGGTTGACGGTCTTCGCCGATGGTCACGATATTGCACCCGATGTCCGGGCCGATCTGGCGCACCGCAAAATTCCTGTCGTCGATGGCCGCATCATCGAGATCGCCCGTTACGGGGGCCATAACGCCACCGTCAAGCTCGGCACCGCTCCCAATGTCGAAGTCGACATCCTGTTCGCCCATCCGCGCACCAAGCCGTCCGCAAGCCTGCATGAATCGCTGGGCCTCGCCACGGTCGATACGCCCGTCGGCATCGTCCTCAAGGTCGACGAGCGTCGCCAAACCAGCATGCCCGGCATCTATGCCGCCGGCGACCTCGCCACGCCCTTCTTGCCCTCGGTCACCCAGGCATCATCGCAGGGCGCGATGGCGGGCATCTTCGCCCAACAGTCGATGCTGGTTTGAGAGCTCTCGCGTGAGGGGAGCGCCTACCCAAGATCGATCAGGACAAGGATAAATCATGGCGGAGCAAAACGCCGATCGGGTCGCCGATTGGACTGACCAAAGCGGGGAGCGCTGGGTCGCCCACCAGGACCGGCTCGACGCCATGCTGGCGGTGTTCGGCCAGGCCGCGATCGAAGCCGCCGCGCCCGCGACAGGCGAGCGCGTGCTGGACGTCGGCTGCGGCTCCGGCGCGTCGAGTCTGGCTCTGGCCGCGCGCGTCGGCGCGGGCGGCCAAGTGCTGGGCGTGGACATATCCGAACCGCTGATCGCCCGGGCGCGCGCGCTTGCGCCACAGGATACGCCGGCTCAGTTCCGGGTGGCCGACGCCAGCAGCGCCGAGCTGCCCGAGGGCGCGTTCGACATCCTGTTCTCGCGTTTCGGGGTAATGTTCTTCGACGATCCGACGGGCGCCTTCGCCCACATGCGCCGCGCGCTCCAGCCGGGTGGGCGGGTCGCCTTCGTCTGCTGGCGCGGCGCGGCCGAGAACGATTGGATGCGCCTGCCGATGGGCGCGATCAAAAGCATCGTGCCGCCGACCGCGCCGCCCGATCCCGAAGCGCCCGGGCCGTTCTCGTTCGGCGGCCGGGGGCGGGTGGTGCGCATCCTGACGGCGGCGGGCTTCACCGATATCGCACTCGCGCCCTTCGATGCTTCCGTCCCGTTCGGCGAGGGCGCGACGCGGGACGCGGCGCTCGACGACGCGGTGCAGATGGCGCTCGAGGTCGGTCCGCTGTCGCGCATGCTCGCCGATCGGACCGACGACATCCGCGCCCGCGCCGCGGCTGCGGTTCGCGCCGCCTTCGCGGGGCGTCCCGGCGAGCGGTCGGTGATGATCGACGGCGCGGCGTGGATCGTCATAGCGCGCAATCCGGCAAGCTGACGGGGATCAACAGGCGAGACCGTCCCGCCGAGTCTCAAACATTGTCGGATCAGCTCTTGACATATGCGCATATACGCACATATTCGGCGTATATACTCTCAATATTGGGCCAGCAAGATGACGCCGGAAGCCGCAAAGAAGTATGAATACTGCAATTGCCTGGCTATTCGTCAGGCCGCCCGATACCTCACGCAATTCTACGACCAGTTCCTGGCGCCATCGGGATTGCGCTCCACCCAGTTTTCTATCCTCGGCAAGTTGATGGGTTACGGCCCCCTTTCGATCAACGCGCTGGCGAAGGAGTTGGTCATGGATCGGACGACCTTGGGGCGGAATATGCTGCCGCTGCGGCGCGAAGGCCTGATCGAAATCGTTGCCGGCACGGCGGACCGTCGCACCAAGGAATTGCGGCTGACGGAGGCCGGTGTCAAACGGTTGCGCGCGGCGGCCCCGGGATGGGCTCAAGCCCAGGCCCGATTCGAGCAAGCATTCGGACGAAAGCGATCGGCGGAGCTGCGTGCTCTATTGGGCGAAGTCGTGGCTTCCGAGCTCTGAACGACGCAAATCCTTCACCGAAGACGTTGTGAAACAGCGGGCAGAAACCCTGCCATTGGAGAAACCATGAACGCGCATTCCGGGAAGACGGCCATCGTGACCGGCGCATCCACCGGTATCGGCCGGGCCACTGCCGAAGCCCTGGCGAAAGCGGGCTTCCGGGTTTTCGGCACCAGCCGCCGGGCGGTGGAGGATGAACCGCGTGGCGTCGCCATGCTGACCTGCGATGTCACCGACGACGCGGCAGTGCTGGCCATCGTCTCGACGGTACTGTCGCGAACCGGCCGGATTGACCTCCTGGTCAACAATGCCGGCATCGGCTTGCTGGGCGGCGCCGAGGAATCCTCCATCAGCCAGATCCAAGCGCTGTTTGACGTGAACCTGTTTGGCGTCATTCGCCTGACCAACGCCGTCCTGCCCCTGATGCGGCAGCGCGGACAGGGACGCATTGTCAACATCAGCTCGGTGCTGGGCCTCATACCGGCCCCTTACTCTGCGCATTATGCGGCGACCAAGCATGCGCTCGAGGGTTACTCGGAATCGCTCGACCATGAAACGCGCGCCTTCAATGTGCGCATTGCCCTGGTGGAGCCGGCCTATACGCGCAGTGCCTTCGAGCAGAACACCCTCGCGGCAGATTCCACGCTGAAGGATTACGAAGATGCCCGCGCCCGAGCCCGCGCGGTGATGAAGGAGGCGACGGCCATCGGCGATACGCCGGAGAGCGTGGCCGCAGCCGTGCTGCTGGCCGCAACGGACGAGCACCCGCGCCGGCGCTATCCCGCCGGCAAGATGGCGCGGCAAGTCAGCGTGCTGCGGCGCCTCGTGCCCGCGAAGGCTTTCGACAAGAGCCTGCGCAAGCAGATGCGCCTGCCCGTCTGAATCGCATCGCGATCGACAAGAACCAGCCGAGGATTCTGGATTGAGCAAACTCCCACATAGGGTGCGGATCGTGCTGCCCGATCGCAGTCTCGCCGCGCGCGCGCTTCTGACACTGGGTGCCGTTTCAGCCCTTTTTGTCGCCGGCTGCGACCATCCGATATCGGCAGCGAAGCCCCCCGAAACACTGGTGCGGATCGTCTTGGTGGCGCCGGCCGCGGCCGAGGCAACCGCCTTCTCCGGAACGGTCGCGGCACGGGTGCAAAGCAACCTGGGTTTCCGAGTCAGCGGCAAGGTCATCGCGCGCCTGGTGGATACCGGCCAGATGGTTCGAGCCGGAACGCCGCTCTATCGGATCGACCCGACCGACTACCAGCACGCGATCGCCGCCCAGCTCGGCAATGTCGCCGCCGCCAAAGCGCGGCTCATTCAGGCGACGGCGGATGAGAAGCGCTATCGCAACCTGCTGCCGACCAAGGCCGTTTCGGCCTCGGACTACGATGCCGCCAAGGCCGCTATGGACAGCGCGCGCGCCCTGCTGGATGCCGCCCAAGCGCAGCTCCAGGTCGCGCAGGACGACCGCGGCTACACTACCCTCCTCGCCGATGCGGATGGCACCCTGGTGGAGACGATGGCCGAGCCCGGCCAGGTGGTCAGCGCCGGGCAGATCGTGGCGCGCATCGCGCATACCGGCCCGCGCGAAGCATCGATAAACCTCCCCGAAACCATGCGGCCGGCCATCGGCTCAACAGCGCAAGCCCAGCTCTATGGCAGCGAGGGTCGCTGGCCTGCGCGTCTGCGGCAGCTCTCGGATTCGGCCGATCCGCAGGCCCGCACCTTTGAGGCGCGCTATGTGCTCGAAGGCGATGCGGCGGCAGCGCCCTTAGGGGCCACCGTGACCATTCTTCTCCCCAACGGCGCGTCGGCTCAGCAGACATCCGTGCCGCTCGGCGCCCTGACCGACGAAGGCAAGGGGCCCGGGGTCTGGGTCTTCGACGGGAAGACGTCCACTGTGGCCTTCCGGCCGGTACGGATCGATCAGCTCGGCGCCGAGACCGCCGTCCTGCACGGCGGGCTTTCGGTCGGCGAGCCGATCGTGGCGCTCGGCGCGCATCTGCTGCATGACGGGCAACGCGTCCGCACCGACCCAGCGACCGGCGAAGCCCAGGCGAGCCTGCCGTGAGCCGGTTCAATCTCTCGGCCCTGGCGGTCCGGGAACGCGCCATCACGCTGTTCCTGCTGGTCGCCATCAGTGCCGCCGGCGCCTTCGCCTTCCTGCAGCTCGGCCGCGCCGAGGATCCCGCCTTCACCATCAAGGTGCTGACCGTCACCGCCGCCTGGCCCGGCGCCACCGCCGAAGAGATGCAGAACCTGGTCGCGGAGCCGATGGAGAAGCGTCTCCAGGAGCTGCGCTGGTATGATCGGGTGGAGACCTCCACCCGGCCCGGCCTCGCCTTCCTGACCCTGTCGCTCCAGGACAAGACCCCGCCGGCCGCGGTCGAGGGCGAGTTCTATCAGGCCCGCAAGAAGCTCGGCGACGAGGCCCGCAATCTGCCCGCCGGCGTGCTGGGGCCGTTCATCAACGACGAATATTCCGACGTCCAGTTCGCGCTCTATGCGCTCAAAGCCCCGAGCATGCCGCCGCGGCAGCTGACCCGGGAAGCGGAGTCCTTGCGCCAACGCCTGCTGCATGTTCCCGGCGTAAAGAAGGTCGATCTCTTCGGCGAACGGCCGGAACGGATCTTCGTCGAGTTCTCCTATGCCCGGCTGGCCAACCTCGGCGTCAGTGCGCAGGAGATCTTCGCTGGATTGCAGCGCCAGAACCTGGTGACACCGGCGGGCTCGATCGAGACCCAGGGACCGCAAGTCTTCATGCGCGTCGATGGCGCCTATGACGATCTGCGGAAGATCGCGGACGCACCCATCGTCGCCGCCGGACGGACGCTCAAGCTGTCGGATATTGCCGACGTGCGGCGCGGCTACGAGGATCCGGCAACCTTCCTGATCCGGCATGAAGGCGAGCCGGCGATGGTGCTCGGCGTCGTCATGAAGGAAGGGTGGAATGCTCTCGACCTGGGGAAGGCGCTGGATGCGGAGGAGGGCAAGATCGCGGCAGAGCTGCCGGCCGGCCTCTCGTTCACCAAGATCAGCGACCAGGCGGTGAACGTCACCGAAGCGGTCGACGAGTTCATGCTCAAGTTCTTCGTCGCCTTGGGCGTGATCATGGTGGTGAGCCTGGTCAGCCTCGGCTGGCGGGTCGGCATCGTCGTGGCGGCCGCCGTGCCGCTGACCTTGGCCGCCGTGTTCGTGATCATGCTGATCACCGACCGGGTGTTCGACCGCATCACCCTCGGCGCCCTCATCATCGCGCTCGGACTCCTGGTCGATGACGCCATCATCGCCATCGAGGTGATGGTGGTGAAAATGGAAGAAGGGTGGGACCGCATCAAGGCCGCCGCCTATGCCTGGAGCCATACCGCAGCACCCATGCTCTCCGGCACCCTGGTCACCATCATCGGTTTCCTGCCGGTCGGTTTCGCGCGCTCGACCGCGGGCGAGTATGCCGGCAACATCTTCTGGATCGTCGGCTTCGCCTTGATCGCTTCCTGGGTCGTGGCTGTGGTCTTCACGCCCTATCTGGGCGTCAGGCTCCTGCCCAATATCGAACCCGCTGCGGGCGGCCACGAGGCCATCTATGCGACGCCCCGATATGAAAGGTTCAGGCGGGTAGTGACCTGGGCGGTCAATCACAAATTCCTGGTCGCCGGCGCCGTCATCGTCGCCTTCATGGCGGCCGGTGCGGGCATGGGGCTGGTGAAGCAGCAGTTCTTCCCGGCCTCGGACCGGCCGGAAGTGCTGGTCGAAGTGCAGATGCCCGAAGGCACCGGCATCGAGGCGACGACCGCCGCGGCGAAGAAGGTGGAAGACTGGCTGAAGCAGCAGCCGGAAGCGAAGATCGTCACCGCCTATATCGGCCAGGGCGCGCCGCGCTTCTTCTTCTCCTACAATCCCGAGCTCCCCGACGCGTCCTTTGCCAAGCTGATCGTGCTCACCCCGGATGCCGCGTCACGCGAGCGCCTGAAGCTCCGGCTGCGGGCTGCTGGGGCGGAGGGCCTGGTCCCGGAAGGGCGGCTCCGGGTCACCCAGCTGGTGTTCGGGCCCTATTCGCACTTCCCGGTCACCTTCCGGGTGATGGGACCGGATCCCGCCAAGCTGCGCGACATCGCCGACGAAGTGCAGGCGGTGATGCGCGCCAATCCCAACACCCGGCAGGTCAATCAGGATTGGGGCGAGCGGGCGCCGACCGCGCGCTTCGTGCTCGACCAGGACCGGCTGCGCGCGATCGGCCTCAGCTCTGCGGATGTGGCGCAGCAGCTGCAATTCCTGCTGACCGGCGTCCCGGTCACCCAGATGCGCGAAGATATCCGCACCGTCGAGATCGTGGCGCGGAGCGCCGGCCCGGAACGGCTCGATCCCGCCCGGCTCGGCGACCTCACCCTGACCAGCCAGGATGGCCGGATCATTCCTCTGAGCCAGATCGGCAATATAGAGGTCCAGCCCGAGGATCCCGTGCTGCGGCGGCGGGATCGCACGCCCACCATCACCGTCCAATCGGACATCGCCGAGCGGCTGCAGCCGCCGGAGGTCTCGCAGGAAATCGCGACCGCGCTGAAGCCGGTCATCGATCGTCTGCCCTCAGGCTACAGAATCGAAATGGGCGGCAACATCGAGGACGCCGGCAAGGCGAACAGCGCACTCGCCCCGGTCTTCCCCGTCATGATCGCCCTCACCCTGCTGGTCCTGGTCATTCAGGTCCGGTCGCTGTCCGCGATGGTCATGGTCTTCCTGACGGCGCCGCTCGGCTTGATCGGGACGGTGCCGATCCTGCTGCTGTTCCACCAGCCGTTCGGCTTCAATGCCATTCTCGGCCTGATCGGCTTGTCCGGCATCCTGATGCGCAACACCCTGATCCTGATCGGGCAGATCCAGACCAATCGTGAACAGGGTCTCGACCCCTATCGCGCGGTCATCGAAGCCACCGTGCAGCGCGCCCGCCCCGTCGTCCTGACCGCACTGGCGGCCGTGCTCGCCTTCACGCCGCTGACCCAATCCGTGTTCTGGGGCTCGATGGCCTACACGCTGATCGGCGGCACCGCCGTGGGCACAATTCTGATCCTGCTATTCCTGCCGGCGCTCTACGCCATCTGGTTCCGGATTCGCCCTGTCTTCGTTGAGCAAAGGGGTAGCGTCGCAGGCGAGATTCGCACGGCGACCTGAGGGCCAAGATCAGCTTTGTCTACTCCTTCGCTCGACTGATCGAGCTGCCGCGCGATATGCCTTCAACCACAGCGCCAATCGATTGCGGCGCCGATTTCTTGCGCGGCGTTCTGTTGCACCGATGACTCATGCGCGCGGCATTCGGGTCGGTACGGAAAGCGTTTGTTAACTTCGCAATGGATAAAAATAAAAAAATATGTTCACATCCGCGCAATATGCATATTGACCGAGTCGCAAATCTGCATTCCCTCGGACCTCTGGTCGCTTCAATGACGACGGAAGACGGACCGCTCGCCGCCTATCGCGCCTTGAAGTCGAGCGGTCGTCTGGAGCATGACGCGGCGCAGGAGCTCGCGGCCGAGAAGCTGCAGTCCGTTGCGAATGCGCTGAAGGGTTATCAGCCGAGCGGCAACGGCAACTGGCTGGAGCGCTGGGGTGCGCGCCTCGGCATCGGCCGCCGCCGCGACGATGTCGAAGGCGATCTGCCGAACCAGGGCCTCTACATCTACGGCGCGGTCGGCCGCGGCAAGTCGATGCTGATGGACATCTTCTTCGGGACGGCACCGGTCGAAAAGAAGCGCCGGGTCCATTTCCACGCCTTCATGCTGGAAGTGCACGAGAGCCTGCACCGCTGGCGGCAGGACAAGCAGGCGGGAGCCGAGTTGATCCCGGCTTTGGCCGACAAAATCGCCGCCGAGACCTGGCTGCTCTGCTTCGACGAATTCCACGTCACCAACATCGCCGATGCGATGATCCTCGGCCGCCTCTTCACCGAGCTGTTCGAGCGCGGCGTCGTGGTGGTGGCGACTTCGAACTGGGCGCCCGACGATCTCTATTCCGGCGGGCTGCAGCGCGACCGCTTCCTGCCCTTCATCGCGCTCCTAAAGCAGAAGCTCGACGTGTTGGAGCTGGATGGCGCCCGCGACTACCGGCTGGCGCGCCTGAAGGACCTCGCGCTCTATCACTCGCCGCTGGGCGCCGCGTCCGAGGACAAGATGCGCGCGGCCTTCACCCGCCTCTCCGGCGGCCTTGCCCCGCAGCCGGGTTCGCTGACCGTGCAGGGACGTCGACTCGACGTCTCACGCCAGGCGGGACCGGTCGCCTGGTTCGACTTCGAGGAGCTCTGCGCCCGGCCTTTGGGCGCCGCCGACTACATGGCGCTCGCGACCCATTATCCGGTCATCCTGATCGACCGGGTCCCGCGCCTGACGCCCGAGGTTCGGGACCAGGCGCGGCGCTTCATGACCTTGATCGACGAACTCTACGAACATCGCGTGACAGCCGTGATTTCAGCGGCTGATCGGCCCGAGCGGCTCTATCCGGAAGGCGAGGGTTCGATCGAGTTTCAGCGCACGGTTTCGCGCCTCAATGAGATGCAGTCGACCGACTATCTGGGCCGACCGCATTTGACGTGACGAACGCTGTTGACGGTAGTCGATGGCGGGATTGGAACAGACTCCGTTAATAAGTCTTGTGCTTGTGGTGAAATGAGAGTATCTACTCTAGATCTAGGGTCATCTAATATGGGGCGATGTGCCTTGCCGTTTTGGGGATACGGCAATGCGTAAGCTGATCGGAATCAAACCCTAATGGCACGGAAGAAAATAGCGCTCATCGGCGCCGGCCAAATCGGCGGCACCCTCGCGCTCCTGGCGGGTCTGAAGGAGCTGGGCGACATCGTCATGTTCGACGTTGTCGACGGCGTTCCCCAGGGCAAGGCGCTCGACATCGCGGAAGCCTCGCCGGTCGAAGGCTTCGACGCGGTCTATTCGGGCGGCAGCAATTACGCCGGCATCAAGGGCGCCGACGTGGTGATCGTCACCGCCGGCATCCCCCGGAAGCCGGGCATGAGCCGCGACGATCTCATCGCCACCAACGCCAAGGTGATGGACACGGTCGGTGCCGCGATCAAGAAGCATTGCCCGAAGGCCTTCGTCATCTGCATCACCAATCCGCTCGACGTCATGGTCTATGTGTTGCAGCAGGCCTCGGGCCTGCCGACCAACCGGGTCGTCGGCATGGCGGGCGTGCTCGACTCCGCGCGCTTCCGCTATTTCCTGGCCGAGGAATTCAAGGTCTCGGTCGAGGACGTCACCGCCTTCGTGATGGGCGGGCACGGCGACACCATGGTGCCGCTGACGCGCTATTCCACGGTCGCCGGCATCCCGGTCCCCGATCTGGTGAAGATGGGCTGGACCACCAAGGAAAAGCTGGATGCGATCGTGCAGCGGACCCGCGACGGCGGGGCCGAGATCGTCAATCTCCTGAAGACGGGTTCCGCCTTCTATGCGCCGGCGGCTTCGGCGATCCAGATGGCCGAATCCTATCTGAAGGACAAGCGACGCGTGCTTCCCTGTGCCGCCATGCTGAATGGCGAATATGGGGTGAAGGGACTCTATGTCGGCGTGCCGGTCGTGATCGGCGCTGGCGGCGTAGAGCGTGTGGTCGAAATCGACTTGAACAAGTCTGAAAAGGCGATGTTCGACAAGTCGGTTGCGGCCGTTAGGGGCCTCATCGATGTGGTGAGGAAGCTTCAAAGAGGAGAGAAGTAAATGGCAAAGTTGATGGAACTGGCTGCGAAGAAAGCGGCCAAGAAGTCGGGCAAGAAGGTGGCGAAGAAGGCTGCCAAGAAGTCCGCGAAGAAGAAGAAGAAGTAGTCATCTAGGCGACGCCCCCCGCGAACGTAGGTTCGCCTGCGTAAAGGGGAAGGGCGTCGCACCTGCTTCGCGACGGCGACAGCCCTGCTATCCGCGAGGGCGGGTTCAAGTTCAATTGGCTTGAACCCGTCGGTCAAGGTGGTAGAGTGCGGCTTGCTGCACCACAGCATTCCGCCGGTTGTCGCCGTCGTTTGCTTTTTGAGGGAACGCTCTCCAGCGTGCAAAAAGCGACCCGCCAGAAGACCCGGCTGTTGACGTCTCCAGTTCGCTTCTCGGGAACCCGCACCGCATGAACATTCACGAGTATCAGGCCAAGGCCCTGATCAGTAAGTATGGCGTCGCGACGCCGCCGGGCCATGTCGCCTACACGCCGGAAGAGGCGGTCCAGGCGGCCGAGAAGCTCGGCGGCAAAGTCTGGGTGGTGAAGGCCCAGATCCACGCCGGCGGCCGCGGCAAGGCCGGCGGCGTCAAGGTGGTGAAATCGGTCGCCGACGTGAAGACGGCCGCCCAGGCCATGCTCGGCATGACCCTGGTGACCCACCAGACCGGCCCGGCCGGCAAGGTGGTGAAGCGGATCTATGTCGAGGGCGGCTGCGACATCAAGCGCGAGCTCTATCTCGGCATGCTGGTCGATCGCGCCACCTCGCGCATCACCATCATGGCCTCCTCCGAGGGCGGCATGGAGATCGAGGAGGTCGCCGCCAGGACCCCGGAGAAGATCCTCAAGGTCGCGGTCGATCCCGCCACCGGCATCCAGCCCTTCCATACCCGCAAGATCGCCTTCTTCCTCGGC
The DNA here is from genome assembly GCF_041905885.1 of Dongia sp. Lineage (NCBI taxonomy): Bacteria > Pseudomonadati > Pseudomonadota > Alphaproteobacteria > Rhodospirillales > Dongiaceae > Dongia > Dongia sp. Next base: position 41,454 of record NZ_JAYRKD010000015.1, read on the forward strand.
CTCGAAGGCAACCAGATCGCCTCGGCCGCGAAGTTCATCACTGCGCTCTACACCACGTTCAACGCGCTGGACTGCTCGATCGTCGAGATCAACCCGCTGGTGGTCACCGGCGCGGGCGACGTGCTGGCGCTCGATGCCAAGGTGAACTTCGACGACAACGCGCTGTTCCGCCACAAGGACGTCGAGGAGTTGCGCGATCCCGACGAAGAGGATCCGGCCGAGCTCGAGGCCGCCAAGCACAGCTTGAACTACATCAAGCTCGACGGCTCGATCGGCTGCATGGTGAACGGCGCCGGCCTCGCCATGGCGACCATGGACATCATCAAGCTCTATGGCGGCTCGCCGGCCAACTTCCTCGACGTCGGCGGCGGCGCCACCAAGGAGCGCGTCACCGCGGCCTTCAAGATCATCCTCTCGGATTCCAACGTCGAAGGCATTCTGGTCAACATCTTCGGCGGCATCATGCGCTGCGATGTCATTGCCGAGGGCGTGGTCGCCGCGGCCCGCGAGGTCTCGCTGCACGTGCCGCTGGTCGTGCGTTTGGAAGGCACCAATGTCGAGTTGGGCAAGAAGATCCTGGCGCAGTCGGGCCTGAAGATTCTCTCCGCCGACAACCTGGCGGACGCCGCTGAGAAAGTGGTCAAAGCGGTGAAGGAGGCCTGAGAATGTCGGTTCTGGTCGACAAGAATACCAAGGTCATCTGCCAGGGCTTCACCGGCGCGCAGGGCACCTTCCATTCCGAGCAGGCCATTGCCTATGGCACCAAGATGGTCGGCGGCGTGACGCCCGGCAAAGGCGGCACCAAGCATCTCGATCTCCCGGTGTTCGACACGGTCGGCGAGGCGGTCGCCAAGACCGGCGCCAATGCCAGCGTCATCTATGTCCCGCCGCCGTTCGCGGCCGACGCGATCCTGGAAGCGATCGACGCCAAGATCCCGCTCGTCGTCTGCATCACCGAGGGGATCCCGGTCCTGGACATGCTGCGGGTCAAGCGCGCGCTGGGCAATTCCGGCACGCGGCTGATTGGCCCGAACTGCCCCGGCATCATCACGCCGGAAGAATGCAAGATCGGCATCATGCCCGGCCATATCCACAAGAAGGGCAAGATCGGCATCGTCTCCCGCTCCGGTACGCTCACCTACGAGGCGGTGGCGCAGACCACCGCGGCGGGCCTCGGCCAATCGACCTGCATCGGCATCGGCGGCGACCCCGTCAACGGCACCAACTTCGTCGATTGCCTGGACCTGTTCCTGGGCGATTCCGAGACCCAGGGCATCGTCATGATCGGCGAGATCGGCGGCAGCGCCGAGGAAGAGGCCGCGGCCTTCCTGAAGGCTTCCAAGGTCAAGAAACCGGTGGTCGGCTTCATCGCCGGCGTGACCGCGCCCCCGGGCCGGCGCATGGGCCATGCCGGGGCGATCATCTCCGGCGGCAAAGGCGGGGCCGGCGACAAGATCGAGGCCATGAAGTCGGCCGGCATCAGCGTCGCGGAAAGCCCCGCCTCGCTGGGCAGCGCCATGCTGAAGGCGCTCGGCAAGTAAGCCGCGTCCTCAATCAGATGAAATCATTGTGGGGCACCCCCACCCAACCCTCCCCCAAAGTTGGGGGAGGGCTCTCTTCTCCCTCCCCCATCTTTGGGGGAGGGTCGGGGAGGGGGTGCCCCAAACTCCGCGCGCGCCAATCCGGGCTAATATCCCTCAGGACTGTCGAAAAACCGTCGCGATTTACCTATATTTAATCAAACCGCCGTCTTGTGACGTGCAGGGGTTGCATAGCTGTACGACCATTGGACCGATTGTCGGCCGGACCCCGACTGGCAATAAACGGGCCCGGCCATAACCGGTCTCCAACCGGAACTCACTGCCAACGCACGAGTGTCCTCATGAGCACCATTCCCGCCTCCTTCCTGTCCGGCCCCAACGCCCCCTTCATCGAAGAGCTCTACGCCAAGTATCTGGAGAACCCGGCGACGGTCGATCCCAGCTGGCGCAAGTTCTTCTCCGAGCTCCAGGACGACAGCGCGATCGTCCTCCAGGACATCCGCGGCGCCTCCTGGGCGCCCCGCGACCGCAGCGTCGAGATCGGCAACGGCAGCGAGGAGAGCTACGCCTCGACCGAGACCAGCGTCCGCCCGGCCCCCGCGGTCAAGGACCTGACCCGGGCCGCGCGGGATTCGCTGCGCGCCATGATGCTGATCCGCGCCTACCGCGTGCGCGGCCATCTCGAAGCCAACCTCGATCCGCTGGACCTGAAGCCCCGGCACAAGCATTCGGAGCTCGACCCGCGCAGCTACGGCTTCACCGACGCCGACATGGACCGCGAGATCTACATCGACAACGTCTTCGGCTACCAGCAGGCGACGCTCCGCCAGATCGTCCACGCCGTGCGCGAGACCTATTGCGGCTCGATCGGCGTCGAGTACATGCATATCGAGAATCCCGAGCAGAAGAAGTGGCTGCAAGCCCGCATCGAGGGCTCGCGCAACCAGCGGGAATTCACCCCGCGCGGCAAGCAGGCGATCCTCGAGCGCCTGACCGCCGCCGAGATGTTCGAGAAATTCCTCGACAAGAAATACACCGGCACCAAGCGCTTCGGCCTCGACGGCGGCGAAAGCATGATCCCGGCCTTGGAGCAGATCATCAAGCGCGGCAGCCAGTTGGGCGTCAAGGAGGTGGTCATCGGCATGACCCACCGCGGGCGCCTGAACGTGCTCGCCAACTTCATGAACAAGCGCTTCGCCGCGATCTTCTCCGAGTTCCAGGGCAACGCCGCGAATCCTGAGGACGTGCAGGGCTCGGCCGACGTGAAGTATCACCTCGGCACCTCGGCCGACCGCGAGTTCGACGGCCGCGTGGTCCATCTCTCGCTCACCGCCAACCCGTCGCATCTGGAATGCGTGAACACCGTGGTCCTGGGCAAGGTCCGCGCCAAGCAGGACCAGCGCAAGGACAAGAACCGCGAGCAGGTCATGGGTCTGCTGCTGCACGGCGACGCCTCCTTCGCCGGCCAGGGCCTGGTCCCCGAAGCGCTCGATCTCTCGGAGCTCGACGGCTACAAGACCGGCGGCACCATCCATTTCATCGTCAACAACCAGATCGGCTTCACCACCAACCCGGTGGCGTCGCGCTCCGGCCCCTATTGCTCGGACATCGCCAAGGGCGTGCAGGCGCCGATCTTCCACGTGAATTCCGACGACCCGGAAGCCGTGCTGTTCTGCTCGGGCCTCGCCGTCGAGTTCTGCCAGGAGTTCAAGCGCGACGTCGTCATCGATCTCTTCTGCTATCGCCGCTTCGGCCATAACGAGAGCGACGAGCCGGCCTTCACCCAGCCGCTGATGTACCAGAAGATCGCCGCGCATCCGACCACGCGGCAGATCTACGCCCAGCAATTGCTGGAAGAAGGCTCGATCTCCCAGGAAGAGGCCGACAAGATCATCCACGACTTCCAGTCCCGGCTGGATTCCGAGCTCGAAGTCTCGCAGAGCTACAAGCCGAACAAGGCCGACTGGCTGGAAGGCGCCTGGAGCGGCCTGGAGATCGCGTCCGGCGACGACCGCCGCGGCGCCACCTCGGCCGAAAACGACAAGCTGGAGTTGGTCGGCAAGGCCCTGACCACGGTTCCCGCCACCTTCAACGCCAACCGCAAGATCGCCCGCCAGCTCGCCCAGAAGGAAGAGGCGCTGAAAAAGGGCGAGGGCATCGACTGGGCGACCGCCGAAGCATTGGCCTTCGGCACCCTGCTCGACGAAGGCTATACCGTCCGCCTCTCCGGCCAGGACTGCAAGCGCGGCACCTTCAGCCAGCGCCACGCGGTGCTGGTCGATCAGGAGAACGAGGATGAATACATCCCGCTGAACAACATCCGCGACGGCCAGGCCCAGCTCGAGGTCATCAACTCGCCGCTCTCCGAAGCCGGCGTGCTCGGCTTCGAATACGGCTTCAGCCTCGCCGACCCCAAGGCATTGGTGCTCTGGGAAGCGCAGTTCGGCGATTTCGCCAACGGCGCCCAGGTCATCATCGACCAGTTCATCTCGTCGGGCGAAAGCAAGTGGCTGCGGATGAGCGGTCTCGTCATGCTGCTCCCGCACGGCTACGAAGGCCAGGGCCCCGAGCATTCCTCGGCAAGGCTGGAGCGCTATCTGCAGCTCTGCGCCGAGGACAACATGCAGGTCGTGAACGCCACCACCCCGGCCAACTATTTCCATGTGCTGCGGCGCCAGCTGCACCGGGCCTTCCGCAAGCCGCTGATCATGATGACGCCGAAGTCGCTGCTCCGGCACAAGAACGCCGTCTCGAAGCTCGCGGAGATGGGGCCGAACACCAGTTTCCACCGCGTGCTCTGGGACGACCGCGCGGGCCTGGACGAGAAGCGGATCCGCCGCGTCGTGCTCTGCTCCGGCAAGGTCTATTACGACCTGCTGGCCGAGGCCGAGACCCGCGAGCAGGACCAAGTGTACATCATGCGCGTCGAGCAGCTCTATCCCTTCCCGGCCAAGGCGCTGGCGACCGAGCTCGCACGCTTCCCCGGCGCCGAGGTGGTCTGGTGCCAGGAAGAGCCGAAGAACATGGGCTCCTGGACCTTCATCGCGCCGGAGATCGAATCCGTGATGGAGAGCCTGGGCTCGAAACAGGCGCGCCTGCGCTATGTCGGCCGCCCGGCCGCGGCCTCGCCCGCGACCGGCCTCTTCAAGCGGCACGTCAAGGAACAGAACAAGCTGGTGAATGAAGCTTTGACGCTGAGCTAGTCATGAATCTGATGGAGCGAGTCTGCGGCACCCCCTCCCAACCCTCCCCCAAAGCTGGGGGGCTCTTGAGTTCGGTGTCGCCGGCTCCCTCCCCCGTCTGCGGGGGAGGGTTGGGGAGGGGGTGCCCCGCAATGACTCCGTCGAGCCAACAAAGGACGAAACGATGAGCGTTCAGATCGTGGTGCCCGCCCTGGGCGAATCGGTGACCGAAGCGACGGTCTCGAAATGGATGAAGAAGGTCGGCGATGCGGTGAAGGCCGACGAGCCGCTGCTCGAGCTCGAGACCGACAAGGTCACCCAGGAAGTCTACGCGCCTTCCGCCGGAACCCTGGGCGCCATCAATGCCGAGACCGGAGCCGTGGTCCCGATCGGCGCCGTGCTCGGCACGATCAGCGAAGGCGGTGCCGCTGCTGCTCCTGCTGCACCCGCTCCGGCAGCGCAAGCCGCCGCGCCGGCCCCGGCACCCGCCGCGGCACCTGCACCCGCTGCCGCGCCGGCCGCGAATGACGACCGCAACGGCCCGGCCGTGCGCAAGATGACCGCGGAAGCCGGCATCAACCCGGCCGATGTCCCCGGCACCGGCAAGGACGGCCGCGTCACCAAGGCCGACGTCATCGACTTCAAGGCCAAGCCCGCCGCACCCGCTGCTGCACCGGCCCCCGCCGCGCGTCCCGCCGCGCCCGCGGCACCGGCCGAGCCGCATGTGCCGCGCCCGCTGGGCGAGCGCGAGGAGCGCGTGCCGATGTCGCGGCTCCGCCGCCGCATCGCCGAGCGCCTGAAGGCGGCGCAGAACACCGCCGCCATGCTCACCACCTTCAACGAGGTGGACATGGGTGCCGTGATGGCGCTCCGCGACAAGTACAAGGACGGCTTCGAGAAGCGCCACAAGGTGAAGCTCGGCTTCATGGGCTTCTTCGTCCGCGCCTGCATCCAGGCGCTGAAGGAGATCCCCGCCGTCAACGGCGAGATCGACGGCAACGACATCATCTTCAAGAACCACTATGACATCGGCGTCGCAGTCGGCACCGAGCAGGGCCTGGTCGTCCCCGTCGTGCGCGACGCGGACCGCATGTCCCTGGCCGAGGTCGAAGGCAAGATCGCCGAATTGGGGCGCCGCGCCCGCGAAGGCAAGCTCTCGATCGACGAGCTGACCGGCGGCACCTTCACCATCACCAACGGCGGTGTCTTCGGCTCGCTGATGTCGACGCCGATCCTGAACCCGCCGCAGTCGGGCATCCTCGGCATGCACAAGATCCAGCAGCGGCCGATGGCGGTCGACGGCAAGGTCGAGATCCGCCCGATGATGTATCTGGCGCTCTCTTACGATCACCGCATCATCGACGGCCGCGAAGCGGTCACCTTCCTCGTGCGAGTCAAGGAATGCCTCGAAGATCCGCAACGCCTGCTGCTCGAACTCTGAAATCCAAAGTCGCGAAGCGCGCGGCCGGCGCAAAAGTCGGCCGCAAGCTCCCGTACTACAACCAGAGCACCGATTTCACCTGCGGGCCTTCGTCGCTGATGATGGCGATGACCGCGCTCGACAAGAGCCAAGCGATCGACCGCGCCCATGAACTCCAGCTCTGGCGCGAGGCCAACACCGTCTTCATGGGCAAGGGCCATCCGGGTTCCAGCCCTTACGGCCTGGCGCTCGCCGGCTGGCGGCGTGGTTTCCAGATCACGCTCTGGCTCAGCAAGCGCGGGCCCTATCTCCTGAAATACCAGAAGCAGGCCGAGCGCCGGAAGGTCTCGGACCTGATGCAGCGCGAGGACGAGAAGCTGGTCAAGGCGGCGCGAGTCCCGATGCTGCTGAAGAAATGGACGATCGCCGACCTGAAGGCCGCGATCGAGGCGGGCGCGGTGCCGCTGGTCCTGGTCTCGACCAACGTCTTCCACGGCGACAACGGCCCGCATTGGGTGGCGATCGCCGGCGTCGATGACGAGCACGTCTATGTCAACGATCCCTGGATCACGAAGAAGAAGCGCCAGACCGCGAAGTCGCAGACCGCGCGCCCCGCGAGCCACGCGGATTTCCTGAAGATGGCGATCTACGACGGCGAACGCGCCGTCGTGCTGGTTTCCAACTGATCATGCGCGGAGCTTGCGGCACCCCCACCCAACCCTCCCCCAAAGATGGGGGAGGGCTTCGCATCGCACCCCTAACTCCCTCCCCCGTCTTCGGGGGAGGGCCTTTATCTTCTCCCTCCCCCGTCTTCGGGGGAGGGTGGGGGAGGGGGTGCCCCGCAATGACTCTCTCCAACACGGAATAACCAAATGCCCGAACAATCCTTCGACGTGGTGATCATCGGTGGCGGGCCGGGCGGCTATGTCTGCGCCATCAAATGCGCACAGCTCGGCCTGAAGACCGCCTGCATCGAGAATCGCGGCGCGCTCGGCGGCACTTGCCTCAACGTCGGCTGCATTCCCTCGAAGGCGCTGCTGTCCTCGTCGGAGGAATTCGACAAGGTCTCGCACCATCTCGCCGCCCACGGCATCACCGCCGAGAAGATCGGCCTCGACCTCGCCAAGATGATCGGCCGCAAGGACAAGGTGGTCGCCGACTTCACCAAGGGCGTCGAGTTCCTGTTCAAGAAATACAAGGTGACCTACCTGAAGGGCACCGGCCGCCTCCTGGGCGGCGGCCGCGTCGAGATCCTCTCGGCGCCCGGCCAGGCCGAGCAGGTCTCGGCCAAGCATATCGTCATCGCCACTGGTTCCGAGCCGACTCCGCTCCCCGGCATCGAGATCGACGAGAAGAAGATCGTCTCCTCGACCGGCGCGCTCACGCTGGAGAAGGTGCCGAACCACCTGGTGGTGATCGGCGGCGGTGTCATCGGCCTGGAGCTGGGCTCGGTCTGGCGCCGCCTCGGCGCCAAGGTGACCGTGGTCGAGTTCCTCGACCGCATCACGCCCACCATGGATCTCGAGATCGGCGCGCAGTTCCAGAAAGTCCTCACCAAGCAGGGCCTCGCCTTCAAGCTCTCGACCAAGGTGACCGGTGTTAAGTCCAACGGCGACGCGCTCGACGTCGCCATCGAGCCTGCGAAAGGCGGCGCTGCCGAGACCATGCAGGCCGACGTCGTGCTGGTCGCGATCGGCCGCCGGCCCTACGTCATGGGCGTCGGCCTGGAGATGGCCGGGGTTCAGCGCGACGAGAAGGGCCGGGTGAAGACCGACGGCCATTTCAAGACCAACATCGACGGCATCTACGCGATCGGCGACGTGATCGCCGGCCCGATGCTGGCCCACAAGGCCGAGGAGGAGGGCGTCGCCCTGGCCGAGATGATCGCCGGCCAGAAGGGCCATGTGAACTACGAGACCTGCCCCAACATCGTCTATACCGCGCCGGAATTGGCCTCGGTCGGCAAGACCGAGGAGGAGCTCAAAGCCGCCGGCATCGAATACAAGATCGGCAAGTTCCCCTTCATCGCCAACGGCCGCGCCAAGGCCGCGGGCGAGACCGACGGGTTGGTGAAGCTGCTGGCCGACGCCAAGACCGACCGTCTCCTGGGCGCGCATATCCTCGGCCCGCAGGCCGGCACCATGATCCACGAATGCGTCATGGCGATGGAGTTCGCCGGCTCCGCCGAGGACGTCGCGCGGGCCTTCCACGGCCACCCGACCCACAGCGAAGCCATCAAGGAAGCCGCGCTGGCGATCACCAGCTCGACGATTCACCTCTAGAGACCGAGCGACCCCTGGCCCCAAACCTCTCCCGCAAGGGGAATTAAATACTTGAAGAGTGCGAAGCTGCCGGAGGCAAAGAAGTGATGCTGAAGGAGTTTGAGAGAGAGCGGGATGGACATATCCGGTCCAGAAAAACGCGGCACCTCTCTCCCGGCACGAAGATATTTATCAATCTCACTCTCATCGCGCTCGGCGCGCTTGCTTTCCATTTTCTTGAAACCGAGGGCGCGCAATCGCACTCCGCCCCTAAGGCAATCGACGCGCCAACCTCAAACTGAACTCGGCTCTCCCGTAGCTGGATACGTCTATGCGTTTGTAAAAGAGATAACTACCCCCGCAAGGGGAGAGGGCTAGGGTGAGGGGTCGAAGACTCGTGCCGACGTTGCGCATCGCCACCTACAACATCAACGGCATCACCGCCCGTCTCGACAATCTCCTCGCCTGGCTGAAGGAGACACAGCCCGACATCGCCTGCCTCCAAGAGCTGAAATGCCCAGACGAGCGCTTCCCCGCCGCCGCCCTGAAGAAAGCCGGCTACAACGCCGTCTGGCACGGCCAGCAATCCTGGAACGGCGTCGCCATCCTCGCGCGCGGCGCAACACCCGTTGAAATCCGCCGCGGCCTCCCCGGCGATTCGCGCGACACCCACAGCCGCTACCTCGAAGCGAAAGTGGGCGACCTCACCATCGCCTGCCTCTATCTCCCCAACGGCAATCCCGCGCCCGGGCCGAAGTTCGACTACAAGCTCATGTGGTTCGCGCGGCTGATCGTCCATGCGAAGACTCTGGTGAAGAGCAAACAGCCCGTGATCCTCTGCGGCGACTTCAACGTCATGCCGACCGATCTCGATGTCTACAAGCCGGAGAACTGGGAGGGCGACGCGCTGTTCCGCCCCGAGGTGCGCGAGGCCTATCGCCTCCTGCTGAAGCAAGGCTGGACCGATGCCATCCGCAAGAAACACCCGAAGGAACGCATCTACACCTTCTGGAAATACTGGCGGAATTCCTTCGCCCGCGACGCCGGCCTGCGCATCGACCATCTGCTGCTGACGCCGGATCTCGCGAAGAAGCTGAAAGCCGCCGGTGTCGACAAGGCGACCCGCGGCCAGCCCCACAGCAGCGACCACGCCCCGGCCTGGATCGAGCTCGGCGTGACGGCGAAGAAGAGGGCGGCGAAGAAGGCGAAGAAGCCAGCCGGTACACCTAGAAAGCCCAAATAAAAGTTCGTCGTGGTCCGCGAAGGCGGACCACCCACGAGTTTGTCACCGCTGCAGGGTCGAAGCGATTATGAGATCAAAGAGATCATCCCATGCGGGATTGTCTCGATTGATCAGCCGCACCTTCCAAGCACGATTCCAAGTTTTCAATCGCTTCTCGCGCGCGATCGCCAAAGGCATTGTGGCATGCGCCTCAACATAGACGAGCCGACGCAAGCGGTGCTGTCTAACAAACTCCGATCCAACACCATTTCGATGATCGAAGATTCGCCGAGCCAAGTCGGACGTTACGCCGATATACAGCGTCCCATTCTTCCAATTGGTCATGATGTAGACCCAGGCGCTCATTCACACCCACCAAACTCGTGGGTGGTCCGCCTTCGCGGACCACGACGAAACTAGGGAGGGGAGAGGGGGCCGAGGAGGCGCAGCGGAAGCCCGGATTCTTCTGGGATTCCCTTTCGCAACTCCGGAGGTCGACAAGACCGTACCCGATATGTTCTCAGATGTCAAGTGCCGCCTAAGTCCTTGACCAGGCTCGCCAACCCGCCGTGCTGGACGCAAGATTGTTTCGCGCCCGCGCGAAGCGGCGTCAAAGCACCTTGGCGAGATAGCCCGCGGTCCGGCTGCCCTTGGCCGCCGCCAGCTTCGCCGGGGGGCCGGCCGCGACCAGCTTGCCGCCTTCGTCGCCCGAGCCCGGACCGATGTCGATCACCCAGTCCGCCGCCGCGACCAGGCTCATGTCATGCTCGACCACGACCACCGTGTTGCCTGCATCCACCAGCCGCCGCAGCTGCTCGATCAGCCGCACCACGTCCGACGGGTGCAAGCCGGTGGTCGGCTCATCCAGCACATAGAGCGTGTTGCCGTGCTGGATCCGCTGCAGCTCGGTCGCGAGCTTGATGCGCTGCGCCTCGCCGCCGGAAAGCTCGGTCGCCGGCTGCCCCAGCCGCAGATAGCCCAAGCCCACCTCCTGCACCACGGCGAGCGCCCGCTGCAACGTCGGTTCGTCTTTGAAGAACTCGGCCGCTTCGTCGACCCGCATGCCGAGCACCTCGGCGACATTCTTGTCCTTGTACTGGATCTCGAGCGTCTGCTTGTTGTAGCGCGTGCCGGCGCAGACTGGGCAAGGCGCGTAGACGCTGGGCAGGAACAGCAGCTCGACCATGACCCAGCCCTCGCCCTTGCAATTCTCGCAGCGCCCCTTGGCGACATTGAACGAGAAGCGTCCGGCATCGTAGCGCTTGGCCTTCGCCGCCTTGGTCGCGGCGAAGAGCTTGCGCACATGGTCGAACAGGCCGGTATAGGTCGCGAGGTTGGAGCGCGGCGTGCGGCCGATCGGCTTCTGGTCCACGACCACCAGCCGCTTCACCCGCTCGAGATCGCCGCCGATCCTGCCCTCGGTCGGGATCGCGGTCTCTCGCTCCAAGAGATCGACCTCTTCCTCTTCCGTCGCATGGCCAAGCCTGGCCGCCACCAACTCGACCATCGCCTGGCTGACCAGGCTCGACTTGCCCGACCCGGAAATGCCGGTGACCGCGGTCAGCACGCCGACCGGCACATCGACATCCAGCTTCTCCAGGTTGTTCCGGGTGATGCCTTGGAGCTTCAGCCATTGCTTCGGGGCGATGGGTGCGCGGCGCGGCGCTGTCTTCTCCGCGAAGAGATAGCGCCTTGTCTGCGACGGCTCGATATGTTCCAGCCCTTCCAGCGGCCCGCTGTAGAGAATCCGCCCGCCTTTCTCGCCGGCGCCGGGACCCACATCGACGATCCAGTCGGCGGCGCGCATGACATCGACCTCATGCTCGACCACGAACAGCGAATTGCCGGCGGCCTTGAGCTTGCCGAGCGCACGCAGCAGCGATTCGGTATCGGCCGGATGCAACCCGGCCGAAGGCTCGTCCAGCACATAGACGACGCCGAACAGGTTGGACTTCACCTGGGTCGCCAGCCGCAGCCGCTGCAGCTCGCCTGGGGAAAGCGTCGGCGTGCTGCGCTCCAGGGTGAGATAGCCAAGCCCAAGGTCCAGAATGACGCCGATCCGTCCCACCAGGTCCTCGGCGATACGCTGCACCACGGTCGCCTGTTCCGGATGGTCATGGCTCATCTTCGGCACGGTCTTGCCCGCGGCGTAGGGCGCGAAGACGGCCGCAACCCGCTTCAGCGGCAGCCGCGACATTTCGGTGATGTCGAGCCCGGCGAACTTCACCGACAAGGCCTCGCGCTTCAGCCGCTTGCCGTGGCAGAGCTTGCATTCGCTGTTGATCATGTATTGCATCGCCCGTTTCTTCATCATCGGGCTTTCAGTATTGGCGAAGGAACTCAGCACATGCCGCCGGGCGCTGGTGAACGTGCCCATGTAGCTCGGCTCTTCCTTGCGCTTCAGCGCGCGCCTTGTCTCCGCCGGCGTGTATCCGGCATAGACCGGCACCACCGGCTGCTCCTCGGAGAACAGCAGGAAATCGCGATCCTTCTTCGGCAGGTCGCGCCAGGGGATGTCGACGTCGATCCCCATGGTGACCGCGATGTCGCGCTGGTTCTGCCCGCCCCAGGCCAAAGGCCAGGCGGCGATGGCCCGCTCGCGGATGGTCTTCGAGGGGTCCGGCACCATCGACTGCTCGGTGACGTCGTAGATCCGCCCCAGCCCATGGCATTTCGGGCAGGCGCCCTCCGCCGTGTTGGGCGAGAAGCCCTCGGCGTAGATCAGCGCCTGGCCTTTCGGATAATCGCCGGCCCGCGAATAGAGCATGCGCAGCAGATTGGAGAGCGTGGTCACGCTGCCGACCGAGGAGCGCGTGGTCGGCGAGCCGCGCTGCTGCTGCAAGGCGACCGCCGGCGGCAGCCCGTCGATCTCGTCCACCTCCGGCACCGACATCTGGTGAAACAGCCGCCGCGCATAGGGCGAGACCGATTCCAGGTAGCGCCTTTGCGCCTCGGCATAGAGCGTCGAGAAGGCGAGCGACGACTTGCCCGAGCCCGAAACGCCGGTGAACACCACCAGCTTCTCCCGCGGAATCGCGACGTCGATATTCTTCAGATTGTGCTGCCGCGCGCCGCGGACGCGCACCATCCCGTGATCCGACATTCAGGTCCTCTTATCCCCGGAGGAACGCTATTCCCGCGGGGTCGTTGCCGTTGCGCGCTTTGCATAAGGCAAATCGTGGCGCCCCGACTAGTCTCTTGCCAGAATAAGGGGAGGACTTGCGTGCAAACGACCCATAACCTGGAGCCGGCGCTGCAGACCCGGCCCGACCGCGCCGAATATTGGGCGCTCCGCATGACCGAGCTGCCGAGCGTCAGCGGCAGCGCCGAGGAAGCCGCCTTCCCCCAGAAGCTGACCGAGCTGCTGCGCAAGGCGCCGCCTTTCCGGGACCATCCGGAAAACGTCTGGACCATCCCGGTGCCGGGCGGCAAGCACCAGCGCGGCTGCGTCGCCGCCCTGGTGCGGGGCAGGGGCCGCCGCACCGTCGTCCTCACCGGCCATTTCGACACCGTGCCGATCGAGGACTATGGCGACCTGAAGCCGCTCGCCCGGCAGGCGGAGGATCTTCGGCAAGGGCTGCTGTCGCGCTTGCGGCAGAACGCCGTCACCCGCGCCGAGAAGCTCGCCTTGCTCGATCTTTCGACCTCGGACTACCTGCCGGGCCGCGGCCTGCTCGACATGAAGGCAGGGCTGGCTGCCGGCCTCGCCGTGCTCGAAGCCTTCGCCGAGCTGCCGGAGCGCGAGGGCAACCTGCTCTTCCTCACCGTGCCGGACGAGGAAGTGAACTCCGCCGGCGCCCGCGCCGCGGCGCCCGCTCTGCCCGAGATCTGCGCCAAGCACGGCCTCGACATCGTCGCCGCCATCAATCTCGACGCGATCCACGACGAGGGCGACGGCTCCACCGGCCGCGCGGTCGCCCTGGGCACGATTGGGAAGCTGCTGCCGAGCGCCATGGTGGTGGGGCTCCCGACCCATGCCGGCTATGCCTTCAACGGCCTCAATGCCTGTGTGCTGGCGGGCGCCCTGGCCGCCGAAGTCGAATGGGCCGAAGCGCTCACCGAACGCGCCGGCGAGCAGACCGGCGCGGGGCCAACACTCCTCGGCATGAAGGACTCCAAGACCGCCTATGACGTGACCATGCCGGACAAGGTCTGGATGTTCTGGAACGTCATGCTCTACCGTCACACCGCCGCGGCAATCCTCGAGGCGCTGCAAGGCCTGGCCGAAAGCGCGGTTGCGAAAGTGCAAGCCGCACTCGCACGACGCCGCATCGCGGCGCTGGGCACCGCGGCGCTGCCGGAAGTCACGGTCACGACCTTCGAGGCCCTGCGCCGCGAAGTCTGTGCCGCACGCCCGGATGCCGCTGCCGCGCTCGATCGCTATGCCAAGGAGATCGCCGCGCAGAACCTCGATCTTCCTGAGCAATGCCGGCTCATCACCAGCGAGCTCTGGAAGCTCAGCGGCCGCGGCGATCCGGCGATCATCCTCGGCTTTGCCTCGACCCCCTACCTCGCGACGCAGCTCGGCGCGGACGCCGATGCGCGCAACCTCGCGCGGGCGACCGAGACCGCCGCCGAGATCATCGCGGCGCGCCACAACACCACCATCGCGCTGCCGGCCTATTTCCTGGGAATCTCCGACATGAGCTTCCTCGGCCAGGCCGACGAGAGCGAGATTCCGCTCGTCGCCGCCAACACGCCGGCTTGGGGCGCCGGCCTGCACTGGCCGCAAGGCAACGCCTTCGCCGGGATCCCCATCGTGAATGCCGGACCCTGGGGCCGCGACTATCACACCGTGCTCGAACGGTTGCACACGCCTTATGCCTTCAAGGTGCTGCCGGACCTGATCGGCGAGATCGTGAGCGGGGTTTTTCGGAGCAAGCGCTAGGTCTTTCACACCCCGGTTGAGCGGAACCGAACCAAGCCCGCGCGGTTTCCCCTAGGCCGCCGCGCCGAGAAGAGCGCGCGTGACCGAATGGGAGAATCTCCATGCTGCGCACCGCTTCGCTGCTCGCCGCTTCGCTTGCGCTCTCCGCCGCCCTCATCCATCCGGCGCAGGCCAAGGTCACCGTGTCGATCTCCTGCTCTTCGCTCGGCATCGAGATGGAGCTTTGCCGCGACGGCGCGCAGGCCTGGGCGAAGCAGACCGGCAATGAGGTGAAGCTGGTCTCGACGCCCGCCGATGCGCAGGAACGGCTGGCGCTCTACCAGAGCCTGCTCGCGGCGAAATCCGACAAGATCGACATCTTCCAGATCGACGTGGTCTGGCCCGGCATCCTCGCCAACCAGTTTCTCGATCTCAATCAGTTCATCGAGCCCGCCAAGCTCGACGGCTATTTCCAGACCCTGATCGCCAACAATACGGTCGACGGCAAGCTCGTTGCGGTGCCGTGGTTCGTCGATGCCGGCATGCTCTATTACCGCAAGGACCTGCTCGACAAATACGGCCTCAAGGCGCCGGAGACCTGGGCGGATCTCGAAGCGGCGGCGAAGCAGGTGATGGCAGGCGAGCAGGGCATCGAGGGCTATGTCTTCCAGGGCCGATCCTATGAAGGCCTGGTCTGCAACGCGCTGGAATGGATCGTCAGCAATGGCGGCGGCGGCCTGCTCGACAACGGCGGGCAGGCGAGTTTCAACAACCCGCAGGCCACGGCGGCGGTCGATCGCGCCAAGACCTGGATCGGCGGGATCGCGCCGCAAGGCGTGCTCTCCTATGACGAGGAACAGGCCCGCGGCGCCTTCCAGTCCGGCAAGGCGGTGTTCATGCGCAATTGGCCCTATGCCTGGGCGCTGGTGAACGCGCCGGATTCCCCGGTCAAGGACAAGGTCGGCGTGGTGCCGCTGCCCAAGGGCGACGGCGACAAGGCTGTGCATACCGGCACGCTCGGCGGCCAGTCGCTCGCGGTCTCCAAATACTCCGCGAACCCCAAGGAGGCGGTCGACCTGGTCCTCTATCTCGCCGGTGCCGAGGAGGAGAAGCGCCGTGCGGTCAAAGGCGCGTTCAACCCGTCCTTGAAGAGCGTCTACAATGAGCCCGAGCTCAAGGACGATGCCTTTTTCTCGACCTTCAGCAAGATACTGGAGAGCGTCGCCACCCGGCCGGCCGCCGTGGCCGGCAAGGGCTACAACCAGTTCTCCAGCCAATTTGTCCGCGCGGTCCACGCCACCCTGCAGGGCCAGGGCAGCGCCGCCGATAACTTCGCCAGCATTCGCACCAGCTGGAAATAGGAAAGATGCGCACGCTCGCCGGCCGGCGGGCGCTGACCGCCTGGGCGTTCCTCACGCCGATGCTGCTCGTGCTGGCGCTGGTCGCCGGTTGGCCGCTCCTGCGCACGATCCTCTTGGGCTTCACCGATGCCGGCCTCGGCGACTTCGCCGAATCCCAGTTCATCGGCTTTGCCAACTACCGCGGCCTCGCCTCGGACCCCGCCTGGTGGCGCGCGGTCTGGAACACGCTCGGCTTCACGCTGATCTCGGTCTCGATCGAGACAGTCCTGGGCCTCGTCATCGCGCTCACCTTGAACGCGCATCTCAAGGGCCGCGGGCTGGTGCGCGCCGCGATGCTGATCCCCTGGGCGATCCCGACCGTGGTCTCGGCGCGGATGTGGGGCTGGATGCTGAACGACCTCTACGGCGTGGTGAATGCCGTGCTGCTGGGGTTGGGGGTGATCGACAAGCCCTGGGCCTGGCTCGCCGATCCGGTCCTCTCGATCGCCTCGGTGATCGCCGTCGATGTCTGGAAGGGCACACCCTTCATGGCCCTGCTGACCCTGGCCGCGCTGCAGGTCCTGCCGCGCGAGATATACGAGGCGGCGCGGGTCGATGGGGTCTCGCCGGTGAAAGTCTTCTTCCAGGTCACCCTGCCGCTGATCCGCCCGGCCTTGCTGGTCGCGATCCTGTTCCGCAGCCTAGACGCGCTGCGGGTCTTCGACGTGATCTACGTGCTGACCGGAGACAACCCCGCTACCGCCTCGATGTCGGTCTATGCCCGCCAGCAGCTGATCGACTTCCAGCAGGGCGGCATGGGCTCGGCCGCGGCGACCGCGCTTTTCCTGATCGTCGCGGTCTTCGCCACCGCCGTGGTCACCGCCGGCCGCCTCAAGATCGGCGGGGTGGCGCGATGAGGGTGTTGGGCCGGATCGGCCTCTACCTGCTGGTGGCGCTGATCGTGTTCTACGCGGTCTTCCCCTTCTATTGGGCGATCGTGACTTCGCTGAAGACCGGCAGCGGCCTCTTCGCCGCCGATCTCATTCCCGCCAGCCCCACGGTCGAGAACTATGTCGCCCTGTTCCGCGAACAGCCCTTCACTGCCAACATCCTGAACTCCGCCATCGTCGCGATCGTGACCACCGCGATCTCGCTCGGCCTGGCGGCAACCGCGGCCTATGCGCTCGGCCGCATGGCCTTCCGCGGCCGCACCGCGATGTCCTTCGGGATCCTCTCCGTCTCGATGTTCCCGCAGATCGCGGTGCTGACCGGCATGTTCGAGCTGATCCAAGTGACCGGCCTCTATGACAGCCTCACCGGCCTGATACTTGCCGACCTGATCCTCACCTTGCCGTTCTCGGTCTGGGTGCTGACCGCCTTCATGGGCGACCTGCCGCGCGAGCTGGAGGAGGCCGCGATCATCGACGGCGCGCCGCCCTTGCGCATCCTCACCGACGTCTTCGTCCCGGTGATGGCGCCGGCCTTGGTCGCGACCGGGCTGCTCGCCTTCATCCTGGCCTGGAACGAGTTCCTGTTCGCGCTGACCTTCACCCTCTCGCCGGAGCAGCGCACGGTCCCGGTGGCGATCGCGCTGATCTCCGGCGCGGGCGGCTACGAGATCCCCTGGGGCCGCATCATGGCCGCCTCGGTGATCGTCACCGCGCCGCTGATCCTGCTGGTGCTGGCGCTGCAGCGCCGGATCGTGTCGGGGCTGACGGCGGGGGCGGTGAAGGGCTAGGAGACCCGCGGCAGCCTGGTGCGCGCCTCGAGGTCGTCCAGCACCACGTTGTTGCGCATATAGGCGGTCCCGGCGTCGCGGATCGGCTGGTAGTCCCAGCTCCGGTGCCGGCCCTGGGCCAGCGCCTCGTAAACGATGCGGCGGCGGCGCTGGCTGTCGATCACCTGGTCCTTCAGCTTGGCGAGGTCCCAGCGCTGCTTCACTTCCTTGCGGAAGGCCTCGACGGTCGCGGCGTGTTTCGGATCGGTGGCGAGGTTCTGCTTCTCCAGCGGATCGGCCTTCAAGTCGTAGAGCTGGTCGGGATCGCTCGGCGTGTGGACGAACTTGAGGCTGCCGCGACGAATCATCACCAGCGGCGCGATCGCACCCTCGCCGCAATATTCGCCGATCGCCTCGTCGTGGCCCTGGCCGCCGGAAAGCGCGCCCAACAGGCTCCTGCCGTCGATCTCGGCCGCGGGCTGGAAGGCGCCGCCTTCGTTGGCGATCTCCGCCAGGGTCGGCAGCAGGTCGAGATGCGAGGCATTGCTGGCGATGCGGCCCGCCTTGAACTTGCCGGGCGCCGAGATGATCAGCGGGATGCGGCAGGCATTCTCGAACCAAGTCATCTTGTACCAGAGCCCGCGCTCGCCCAGCATGTCGCCGTGATCGGCGGTCAGCATCACCACCGTGTTGTCGGCGAGGCCGGATTCCTTCAGCGCCTGCATCAGGATCCCGACTTGGCGGTCGACATAGGAGATCGAGGCGAAATAGGCGCGGCGGGCGCGGCGCACGTCGGCATCGGTGATCGTATAGCTGTCCATGTCGGAGACATGGCGCAGCCGCGCGCTGTGCGGGTCCAGGGGCACGTCGCTCTGCTTCACCGACGGCATCGGGATGTCTTCGTCGCGATAGAGGTTGAAGAGCTCCGGCAGGTTGGCATAGGGATCGTGCGGATGGGTCCAGGAGACGGTCAGGAAGAACGGTCGCTCCTCGCTGCTGCGCGCAAGATCGTAGATCTGCCGGCGCGCGGCATAGGTGACCTCGTCGTCGAAATCGAGCTGGTTGGAGCGCACGCATGTCCCGCTCTCGGTGACCGAGCCCATGTTGTGGTACCAGCTGGGGCGGATACCCGGCTGCTCCCAGTCGGGGGTCCAGCCGAAATCGGCCGGGTAGATGTCGGTGGTCAGCCGCTCCTCGAACCCGTGCAGCTGGTCGGGCCCGCAGAAATGCATCTTCCCGGCCAGCGCCGTGCGATAGCCCGCCGCCCGCATGTAATGCGCGAAGGTCGGCACTTCCGAGGCGAACTCCGCCGCGTTGTCATAGGCGCCGATCCGCGAGACATGGGCGCCGGCCATCATGGTGAAACGCGACGGCGCGCAGAGCGGGCTGGCGCAATAAAAGCTGTCGAAGGTGACCCCCTTCTCCGACAAGGCGTCGATATGGGGCGACTTCACCACCTTGTTGCCATAGGCCGGCAGGAAGGCCGCCGCCAGCTGGTCGGCCTGGAGCAGGAGGACGTTCAGACGCTTAGCCATTGCTCGGGTGGTCCTGTCATGAGTTATGCTTATGAGTGTATCCGCAGAAACCAAGGCGTCCAGGCGTGGTCGGCTCATGAGGGATATGATCAAGGATTATGTCAGGGGCGATTTGCCGTCGCTCTCGTCCCTGCTGGCGGTGGTCGCGGCGGGCGAGCGCGGCGGCTTCACCGCGGCGGCCCAGGCGCTCGGCGTCACCCAATCGGCGGTCAGCCGCGAGATCCGGCAGATCGAGCAGCGCTTGGGCTGCGCCCTGTTCCGCCGCAGCCCACGCGGCGTCGAGCTGACCCCGGAAGGGAAGCAGTTCCTGGAGGCGGCGCAGCAGGGGCTGCAGGTCATCGGCGAGGCGGTGGCGCGGGTCCGCGCCCAGGATGCGCCGCGGCAATTGACCATCGGCGCCGACTTCGCCTTCTCGGCGCATTGGCTGGTGCCGCGCTTGCCGCTGTTCACTGCGCTGGAACCGCAAGCCGATGTTCGCGTCATCACCGCCCAGCATGTCGAGCGGGCGATCGCCGATTGCGACATTGCGATCATCTTCGGCGCCGGCGCCTGGCCCGGCATCGAGGTGAAGCGCCTCAATCAGGAGGCTGTGTTCCCGGTCTGCGCGCCGAACTACCCGAGCGGCCCCGCCGACGGCAAGCCGGACTGGCTCACGGACGCAAACCTGCTGCGCCTGATCGACACCGCCGACGGCAGCGACTGGTTCGACTGGCCGGGCTATTTCAGCGCCGCCGGTGTGACACCGCCGGAGCGCATCCGCGGCCAGGGCTACAGCAACTATCCCCTGGTGCTGCAGGCGGCCTTGGCGGGGCAGGGGATCGCGCTCTCCTGGTCGCCCTCGATCGACGATCTGCTCGAGGCCGGCCAGTTGAAGCGCGCGCATAATTTCACGGCGCGTTCGACCCGCGGCTATTTCCTGGCCCGGCCGCAGAATGCCGGCCCCAACCCCATGGCCGAGGCATTCGAGCGCTGGGTGCTGGCGGAGTTCGGCACTAAACCTTGAGGGTCATCCAGTCGAGCTCGGCGGTCTCCTGGCCGCCGATCCTGTCGTAGAACTGCCGCGCCAGCGTGTTCGGCTTGTAGACCGACCAGAGCAGGTAGCCGCAGTTGCGCTGCCGCGCGAGATCGGCGGCGGCCCCCATCAGCTTCCGCCCGACGCCCAGGCGCCGGGTCCAGGGCCGGACCCAGAGGTCGATCACGAACAGCACCCGGCAGGCCATGTCGCTGTCATAGGTCGGGGTGTGCAGCAGATAGCCGAGCGGCTGCGCGGCCTCCTCGGCGATGAAGCCGCCGAAGGCCGGGTCGGCGCCGAAACCGTCCTCGATGAACCGCGCCTCGGAGAATTGCGGAGCCCACCGGTCGCCGAGCGAGATCAGATAGGCGCCGAACTCCTTGGTCATGCCGGTGACGGCCTCGGCGTCCTCGCGCCGGATCGGGCGGATGGTGACGGTCATGGGGTGGCTCTCGCTATCGGGCGCGGGGATGCGCGGCGTTATAGACGGCGAGAAGCTGCGCCGCGTCAACCTCGGTGTAGCGCTGGGTGGTCGAGAGCGAGGAATGGCCGAGCAGCTCCTGGATCGCCCGCAGATCGGCGCCGCCGGCCAGCAGATGGGTGGCGAAGGAATGCCGCAAGGCATGCGGCGTCGCGGTCTCCGGCAGGTTGAGCTGCATCCGAAGCTTCTGCATGGCGAGCTGCACCAGCCGCGGCGAGAGCCGCTTGCCCTTGGCGCCGAGGAAGAGCGGGCCTTCGGGCTCGCAAGGTATCGGCAATGCCTTTAGGTAATCGTCGATCGCCTCGGCGACCACGGGCAGCACCGGCACCACCCGGGTCTTGTTGCCCTTGCCGCGGATGCGCAACGTACCGTTGGGCTTCGGCGCATCGCGCCGTGCCAGGCCCAGCGCCTCCGAGATGCGCAACCCGCAGCCATAGAGCAGGGTCAGCACCGCGAGATCGCGGCGGCCGATCCAGTCGGTCTCGTGGAGATCGGTCACCGCCTCCAGCGCATCGTCAGCCTCGACCGCGTTCAAGGGCTTCGGCACGGAGCGCGGCAGCTTCGGGTTGCGGATGGCCGCGAGGGCCATGTTCTGGCCCAGCCCGCGTTTCACCGAGAAGCGGACGAAGTTCTTGACGGCGCTCAGCGCCCGCGCGGTGGAGGCGGGCTCCAGCCGGCGCTTGTTGCGGTCGGCCATCCAGGCGCGGAAGTCGTTGCGGTCGGCGGTGGCGAAGGCGGCGAGGGTCGAGGTCTCGCCGCGATACTGCTCCAGGAAGCGCAGCAGGTCCTTGAGGTCGCGCGCATAGCCGTCGACGGTATGCGCCGAGCTGCGGCGCTCATGGGTGAGCCAGCTCAGCCATTGCTCGATGGCGGAGGCAAGGTCCGGGCGCGCCGCGAACCGAAGATCGCGGGCTGCGTCTTCTTCTATGGTTTGGGCAGGTCCAGCCATGTGCGGATGCCGAACTCGATCACCCGTCCGAGGAAGCTCATGAGCTCGGTGCCCTGGCCGGCATGGAAATAGCCGGGATGCCGCGCGCCGAAGGCGATCAGGCCGGCCGGCGCATGGGAGCTGATGTTGAGCCGCAGCAGCGCGTCGGAGCGGACCAGCTCTGCCCCGGCGCCGAAGATCTCCGGGTCGCCGATTGCCTCGTCGCGCAAGACGACATGCTTGTCCTTGCCGCCCAGCGCGCGATCGACCGCGCCGCGGCCGAGGAACTGGATGCCTTCATGCTTCGGGCGCTTGGCGGTGTGATCGGAGAGCTCGACGCAGAGACTGACCACGTCCACTTCCAGCAGCAGGCCGAGATCGCCGGTGATGATGTCGATGAACTGCTCGAAGCTCTCGGCCTCCAGCAGCTCGACCACCGCCTTGTGGATCCGCTCCTGGGTCGAGAGATTGTCGCGGGTATTGGCGAGGATCTCGTCCTGGTCGTTCCTGAGCTTGTTGATCTCGCCGCGCAGGCGCTCGACCATGAACTGCTGCAGATCGACCACACCCTTGCCGGATTCATTATGCCGGCCCGGTGAGAGCTGCAGGTCCAGAAGCTCGGGATGCCGCGCCAGGAAATCGGGATGGCGGCGCAGGTAGGCGACTACCTGTGCGGCCGTGGCCGTGGTGGTGCCGGTCTTGCTGCGGTCCGCTGCCTGGTCCGCCATCGTGGTCCCCGATCGCTTCGCCACTATAAGAACCGCCCCTACAAAATGGACTGGCCGGTCTTGGCCCAATCCGCGAGGAAGGCGGCCAGGCCCTTGTCGGTCAGCGGGTGATTGAACAGCTGGCGGAGCACGGCGGGCGGCAGGGTCGCGACATGGGCGCCCATCTTCGCGCTCTCGATGATGTGGATCGGGTGGCGCACCGAGGCGACCAGCACCTCGGTGTTCAAGTTGTCGTAGGCGTTGTAGATCTGGACGATGTCCGAGATCAGCAGCAGGCCTTCCTGGCCGATGTCGTCGAGGCGGCCGACGAAGGGCGAGATGAAAGTGGCGCCCGCTTTCGCGGCGAGCAAAGCCTGCGCCGCCGAGAAGCACAGGGTGACGTTCACCTTGGTGCCGTTGTCGGAGAGCGCCTTGCAGGTCTTCAACCCATCGACGGTGAGCGGCACCTTCACGCAGACATTCTTCGCGATCTTCGCCAGCTTCTGGCCTTCCTGAAGCATGGTCTTGTGATCGGTCGCGGTCACTTCGGCGCTGACCGGCCCTTCGACCACTTCGCAGATCTGCTTGATCACATCGAGGAACTTGCCGCCCGACTTCGCGACCAGCGAAGGATTGGTGGTGACGCCGTCCACCAGACCGGTGGCGGCGAGGTCCTTGATCTCGTTGATGTCGGCGGTGTCGATGAAGAACTTCATCCGTCTGCTATCCGTGCGTGAGAACTCGAGGTCTGCCCCTTCGCCGCGGCGGCTTTGCAGTCTCGCTTGCCGGGGGGCGCGAATCGGGAAAGATTCTAGACGATGGATTCCGAAACCGCCAGTTCGTTGCCGCGAGAAATCAGAATGTCGAGACGCGTGAGCGTCCTGATACCGCTGGCCTTGTTCACGGCCTATGACTACGCCATTCCGGACGGTCTCTCGCTGGCGCCGGGCGACTTCGTCGCGGTGCCGCTCGGCCGCCGCACGGTGATGGGTGTCGTCTGGGGCGCGGGCGACGACAGCGTGCCGCCGGAGAAGCTGCGCGCGGTCGAAGCGCGGCTCGAGATTCCCGCGATGCCAGAGGTTTCGCGGCGTTTCATCGACTGGGTCGCGAACTACTGCATGGCGCCGATCGGCTCGGTGCTGCGCATGGCGATGAGCGTACCCGAAGCGCTAGAGCCTGAGAAGCCGATCAAGGCTTGGCAAATTGGCAATCCGGATTCGGGGAAAATGACAGCGGCGCGGCAGCGCGTGCTCGACGTCCTGCGGGATGGGCCGCCGCTGACCTCAGGCGATCTTGCGCGCGCCGCGAGTTCTTCTCCGGGCGTTGTTGCCGAAATGGCACGGTTGGGCATGCTTCAGGCCGTCGCCTTGCCGGCGCGTCGCCCTTTCGGACGGCCCGACGCCGATCGAGCCGGCCCCGCGCTCTCCAAGGCGCAGCAGGATGCGGTCGACGCGCTGCGTCCGCAGACGCCGGGTGTGACGCTGCTGCACGGTGTGACCGGATCGGGAAAGACCGAAGTCTATTTCGAGGCGATCGCGGCCTGTCTTCGCGCCGGTCGGCAGGCGCTGGTGCTGCTGCCGGAGATCGCATTGAGTGCGCAATGGCTCAGCCGTTTCGAGGACCGCTTCGGCACTGCGCCCGCGCAATGGCATTCCGAGCTCACGCAAGTCGAGCGGCGCGTCACCTGGCGCGCCGTGCTCGACGGCGAGGCCAAGGTCGTGGTCGGTGCGCGCTCCGCGCTGTTTCTTCCCTATGACAATCTCGGCCTGATCGTCGTCGATGAGGAACATGAATCCGCCTTCAAGCAGGAGGACGGCGTCATCTACCAGGCGCGCGACATGGCGGTGGTGCGCGGGCATCTGGCGAAGATCCCGGTGGTGCTCGCCTCGGCGACGCCGTCGCTGGAATCAACCGTCAATGCCGAGCAGGGCCGCTATCGATTCCTGGAACTGCCGGACCGGCACGGCGACGCCGAATTGCCCGAGGTGACTCTGATCGATCTCCGCCGCGACAAGCCGGAGCGGCAGCAATGGCTCTCGCCAAGCCTGATCCGCGCGGTCAACGAAACGCTCGCCGACCACGGTCAGGCGATCCTGTTCCTCAATCGCCGCGGCTACGCCCCTCTGACCCTGTGTCGCGATTGCGGGCATCGGATGCAATGTCCCAACTGCACGACTTGGCTGGTCGAGCATCGCTATTCGCAGCGGCTGCAATGCCATCACTGCGGCTACCAGATCCAGATGCCGAAAGCCTGCCCGGCCTGCCAGCATGAAGGCACCTTCGCCGCCTGCGGGCCCGGGGTAGAGCGGCTGGCGGAGGAGGCGGCGACGCTCTTCCCCAACGCGCGGCGGCTGATCCTTACCAGCGACACGGTGGGCGGGCCGAAGAAGGCGACCGAGCTCATCCGCATGGTGACCGAGCGCGAGGTCGATCTCATCATCGGCACCCAGATCATCGCCAAGGGGCACCACTTTCCGCATCTGACGCTCGTGGGCGTGGTCGATGCCGATCTCGGCCTCTCAGGCGGCGACCTCCGGGCGGCGGAGCGCACCTATCAGCTCCTGCACCAAGTGGCGGGCCGCGCCGGTCGGGCGGAGCGGGCGGGAAAGGTGCTGGTCCAGACCTATGATCCCGGCCGCCCGGTCATGCAGGCGCTCAAAGACCACGACCAGGCCGCCTTCCTGAAGATCGAGGAGGAGGACCGCCGCATCGCCGGCATGCCACCCTTCGGCCGGCTCGCCGCTCTTATTGTCTCGGGCAGTAATGACGCCGCGGTCGAGACCCAGGTGCGCGCGATGGCGGCACATGCGCCCAGGGTAGAGGGCGTTTCGGTGCTCGGCCCGGCCCCCGCGCCGCTCGCAATGTTGCGGGGGCGACACCGGCGCCGCTTCCTCATCAAATGCCGCCGCGACGTGGCGCCGCAGGGCTTTATCCGGCAGTGGTTGCGGGGCCTGAAATGGCCCGGCGACCTCAGACTTCAGATCGACATCGACCCTTATAGCTTTTTGTGAGGACCGCTCGCGGCTAGCCGGCGTTTCCGCGTTTCTGTCCCGGGCCAAAAACGAGTTCGACGATGACGCTCCCGTCTGACTGAACCGTAAACCTCACGGCATAGCGATGGATGATTGCCAACCGAGAGCCGGGTTGATCTGGGTCGACGGGATGCCGTGACGCGCTCATTGCCAGACCCGCGATGCCTTGGTGAATATCTCTAAAGTTGCGGTGCGCGACGACGCCGGAGCCTGGTTGCGTCAACCATTCCACCACGTCGCTCAGGTCATCAAGCGCGCGGCGGCCGTCAGTACGACGGGCTTCGACATGAGACTGGCTAAACTAGAGTTTGCGCGCCTTCGGCTTCGGTCGCTCGATCCCGTCGACTTTGTCGTGGAGCCAAGCAAAAGCCTCATCGAGCGGGATGCCGATGCCGGCCTTGGCGTCGCGCTTTGCTTCCGCGTCCCGGCGGGTATCTTCCACCGGCGTGAGGGCAGGCATCTGTTGGGTGCGTTGCTTGAGATTTGCCATAGATTCTCTCAGGTTAGGCTTTCGACTATACCACCGGCGCTTTCACGGCAAAACAACTCTCCCCAAGAGAAATGGGTTGCCGGGTGAGTGAATCACGCTGTTTCCGGGATGCCGGCAGCCGATCGTCAACGGCACCCGCGACGTGGCGCCGCAGGGCTTCATTCGGCAGTGGTTGCGCGGCCCGAAATGGGGAGATGATCTGCGAGTTCAGATCGACATCGACCCCTATAGTTTCTTATAGAAATCAGATTCTTAAGTCCCCTGCCGCAGTGCGTTAAAACTTGCTTACCACGCGGTTGATTAGCCCCAATCCATATGTTACACACCGCGCGCCTGACGCGGGGAGCCTCGCGCCAGGGGGTGAAAATGCGGCCGCGGTAACTCACCGATAAGGCCGCTCCAGACAACGACTTTTTGACCGGGAACGGGGGCAACTTGGCGGCCCAGACATCAGAACAAGGCGGGCTGGCGACGCGGTATGCCGCGGCGCTGTTCGAATTGGCGGATTCCAAGAAGGCGCTCGACGCCGTCGCCGCCGACCTCACGTCGCTCCAGAAGATGGTCGCGGATTCCGACGATCTCCGTCGCCTGATGAACTCCCCGGTCCTCGGCCGCGCCGAGCAGACCAAGGCGATCGGCGCCGTGACCAAGGCCGCTGGTTTCAACGACCTCACCCAGAAATTCACCGGCCTGGTGGCGCAGAATCGCCGCCTGTTCACGCTCAGCGCGATGATCAAGGCCTTCCTGAAGCTGCTGGCCGACCGCCGCGGCGAGATGTCGGCGGAAGTCACCGCCGCGCGTCCGCTGACGGCTGACCAACAAGCGGCTGTCGCCGAGGCGATCAAGCGCGCCGTCGGCTCCAAGGTTTCGATCGACGTCAAGGTCGATCCCAGCTTGCTCGGCGGGCTCGTCGTTCGGGTCGGCAGCCGCATGATTGATTCTTCGCTCAAGACGAAGCTGCAGAAGCTGCAGCTTGCCATGAAAGGGGTTGCCTAATGGAAATCCGCGCCGCCGAAATCTCTGCGATCCTCAAGCAGCAGATCGAGAATTTCGGCAACGAAGCCGATGTCACCGAAGTGGGCCAGGTGCTCTCGGTCGGCGACGGCGTCGCCCGCGTGCATGGCCTGGACAAGGTCCAGGCCGGTGAGATGGTCGAGTTCCCCGGCGGCATCCGCGGCATGGCGCTCAACCTCGAGAGCGACAATGTCGGCGTCGTGATCTTCGGCGACGACCGCACCATCAAGGAAGGCGACACGGTGAAGCGCACCGGCGCCATCGTGGACGTGCCGGTCGGCAAGGGCCTCTTGGGCCGCGTGGTCGACGGCCTCGGCAACCCGATCGACGGCAAGGGCCCGATCCAGGGCGCCGAGCGCAAGCGCGTCGAAGTGAAGGCCCCCGGCATCATCCCGAGAAAGTCGGTGCATGAGCCGATGCAGACCGGCCTGAAGGCGATCGACAGCCTGGTTCCGGTCGGCCGCGGCCAGCGCGAGCTGATCATCGGCGATCGCCAGACCGGCAAGACCGCCGTCATCATCGACACCATCCTGAACCAGAAGGCGATCAACGCCTCCGGCGACGAGTCGAAGAAGCTCTATTGCATCTACGTCGCGGTCGGCCAGAAGCGCTCGACCGTCGCGCAGATCGTGAAGACCCTGGAAGACCAGGGCGCCATGGAATATTCGGTGGTGGTCGCCGCGACCGCCTCCGAGCCGGCGCCGCTGCAGTTCCTGGCGCCCTACACCGGCTGCACCATCGGCGAGTTCTTCCGCGACAACGGCATGCATGCCGTCATCTTCTACGATGATCTCTCCAAGCAGGCCGTCGCCTATCGCCAGATGTCGCTGCTGCTGCGCCGTCCTCCCGGACGCGAAGCCTATCCGGGCGACGTCTTCTACCTCCACAGCCGCCTGCTCGAGCGCGCGGCGAAGATGAACGACAAGAACGGCAACGGCTCGCTGACCGCGCTCCCGGTCATCGAAACCCAGGCCGGCGACGTCTCGGCCTACATCCCGACCAACGTCATCTCGATCACCGACGGCCAGATCTTCCTCGAGACCGGCCTGTTCTACCGCGGCATCCGTCCGGCCATTAACGTCGGTCTCTCGGTCAGCCGCGTCGGCTCGGCCGCGCAGATCAAGGCGATGAAGCAGGTTGCGGGCCGCATCAAATTGGAACTGGCTCAGTATCGCGAAATGGCGGCCTTCGCGCAGTTCGCTTCGGACCTCGACGCCTCGACCCAGAAGCTGCTGGCGCGCGGTGCGCGCCTGACCGAGCTGCTGAAGCAGGGCCAGTATCAGCCGATGCCGGTCGAGGAGCAGGTGGTCTCGATCTTCGCCGGCGTCCGCGGCTTCCTCGACACCGTCGCGGTCAACGACGTCAACCGCTTCGAGGCGGCGGCGCTGGAAGAGATCCGCGCCAAGCACGGCGACATTCTGAAGTCGATCCGCGAGGAGCGCGAAATCTCCAAGGCGACCGAGGACAAGCTGACGGCTTTCTACACTGCGTTCTCGAAGACCTTCGCCTGATCCACGAGAGACGGCGAAAGGAAAGGGTGAGGGATGCCCAGCCTTAAGGACCTCAAGGTCCGCATCAACTCGACGAAGAGCACGCAGAAGATCACTTCGGCGATGAAGATGGTCTCCGCGGCCAAGCTGCGCCGGGCCCAGGAGCAGGCCGAGGCGGCCCGCCCCTATGCCGAGCGCATGAACCGCGTGCTCGGCCGTCTGGCGGCCGCCGCCGCCGGCAAGGACGGGGCGCCCGCTTTGCTCGCCGGCAACGGCCGGGACCAGACTCACCTGATCGTGGTGATGACTTCCGACCGCGGCCTCTGCGGCGGCTTCAACTCCTCGATCTCGCGCGGCGCGCGCAAGCTCGCCCGCGATTTGAAGACCCAGGGCAAGACGGTCAAGATCTTCTGCATCGGCCGCAAGGGCCGCGACCAGCTGAAGCGCGAGTTCGGCGCCGACATCATCGGCACCGTCGAGGACGTGGGCAAGCCGCGCCTCACTTTCGCCGCCGCCGAGGCGATCGCGACCAAGATCCTGCACATGTTCGAGCATGGCGAGTTCGACGTCTGCGAGCTGGTCTACAACCAGTTCAAGTCGGCGATGACCCAAATCGTCACCATCCAGCAGCTGATTCCGTTCGCGCCCGCCGCGGCCAACGAGAACGAGCCGGGTGGCAGTGCCTATTACGAGTACGAGCCGGACGAGCTCGAGATCCTCTCGGCGCTGCTGCCGAAGAATCTCGGCATGCAGGTGTTCCGCGCGCTGCTCGAGAACGCCGCATCGGAGCAGGGCGCGCGCATGACCGCGATGGACAGCGCCACCCGCAACGCCGGCGACATGATCAACAAGCTCACCATCACCTACAACCGCTCGCGCCAGGCCGCCATCACCAAGGAGCTGATTGAAATCATCTCCGGCGCCGAAGCCCTGTAAGGAAGGACGTAACTCATGGCTCAGAATCGTGTCGGCAAGGTCACCCAGGTGTTGGGCGCCGTGGTCGACGTTCAGTTCGACGGCGACCTGCCGGCGATCTTGAACGCGCTGCATGTCGATAACCAGGGCAAGAAGCTGGTCCTGGAAGTGGCGCAGCATTTGGGCGAGAACACCGTCCGCACCATCGCCATGGACACCACCGACGGCATGGTCCGCGGCCAGGAAGCCGTGGACACCGGCGCTGCCATCACCGTGCCGGTCGGCCCGGAGACCCTGGGGCGCATCATCAACGTGATCGGCGAGCCGGTCGATGAGCGCGGCCCGGTCGTCGCCAAGAAGAGCTACGAGATCCACCGCCCGGCTCCCGAGTTCGTCGATCAGGCGACCGAGCCGCAGGTCCTCGTCACCGGCATCAAGGTCGTCGATCTGCTGACCCCGTATCCGAAGGGCGGCAAGATCGGCCTGTTCGGTGGCGCCGGCGTCGGCAAGACCGTGACCATCATGGAGCTGATCAACAACGTCGCGAAGGCCCACGGCGGCGTCTCGGTGTTCGCCGGCGTCGGCGAGCGCACCCGCGAAGGCAACGACCTCTATCACGAAATGATGGAGTCGAAGGTCATCAACCTCGACGGCGAGTCCAAGGTCGCGCTGGTGTACGGCCAGATGAACGAGCCGCCGGGAGCCCGCGCCCGCGTGGCGCTCACCGGCCTCACCCAGGCCGAGTACTTCCGCGACGAAGAAGGCCAGGACGTCCTGTTCTTCATCGACAACATCTTCCGTTTCACCCAGGCGGGCTCGGAAGTGTCGGCGCTCTTGGGCCGTATTCCTTCGGCGGTGGGTTATCAGCCGACCCTCGCGACCGACATGGGCGCGCTGCAGGAGCGCATCACCACGACCAAGAAGGGCTCGATCACCTCGGTGCAGGCCATCTACGTGCCCGCCGACGACTTGACCGATCCCGCGCCGGCGACCTCGTTCTCGCATTTGGACGCGACGACGGTGTTGTCGCGTCAGATCGCCGAGCTCGGCATCTTCCCGGCGGTCGATCCGCTCGACTCCACCTCGCGCATCCTGGATCCGCGCGTGGTCGGTGAAGAGCATTACCAGGTCGCCCGCGACGTGCAGCGCGTGCTGCAGAGCTACAAGTCGCTGCAGGACATCATCGCCATTCTGGGCATGGACGAGCTCTCGGAAGAGGACAAGCTCACCGTGGCCCGTGCGCGCAAGATCCAGCGCTTCCTGTCGCAGCCGTTCCACGTCGCCGAAGTCTTCACCGGCACGCCGGGCGCGCTCGTCTCCCTCGCCGACACCATCAAGGGCTTCAAGGGCATCGTCGCCGGCCAGTACGACGACCTGCCGGAATCGGCCTTCTACATGGTGGGCACCATCGAGGAAGCGATCGCCAAGGCCGAGAAGATGGCTGAGGCGGCCTAACGCGCATGGCCGGGCAACTGCAGTTCGATCTCGTTTCGCCGGAGCGCCTGCTGCTCTCCGAGCCGGTCGATCAGGTGATCGTCCCCGGTATCGAGGGTGACTTCGCCGCCCTGCCGGAGCACATGAACCTGATCTCGCTGATCCGGCCGGGCGTGCTCTACGTCTACAAGGGCGGGTCCGCACCCGAGCGGATCTTCGTCGGCGGCGGTTTCGCCGAGGTGACCGCGACGGGCTGCACCGTGCTCGCCGAGCAGGCGGAGCCGGTCGGCGAGATCGACCGCGCCGCGGCCGAGCGGGCGATCGCCGATGCCCGCGAGGACGTCGAGGACGCCAAGGACGAGGTCGCCAAGGCGGTCGCGCAGAACGAGCTCAAGGTCGCCGAGGCGCGTCTCGCCGCGGCGGTGGAACCGAGCAGCTATTAACGAATTAGTTCGAGTCCGCCGAAGGCCGCTTTCGGGCGGTCTTTGGCGTGGCCGGCCGTCTTGTCACAATCGGGCCAACCGGTTTAGTCTCTCGCCGGGGTTAACGGAAATTGCCCGACGAATCGGCGACTATTCGCACCGACTACGGATTCACGCGATGCCGCATTGGACGCTCGAAAGCATAGACTGGGACCGTTTCGATCCGGCCGCAGTCAATCCTGACGTGCTGAAAGCCATCAAGGCGTCCGCCATGGTCGAGGCCAACGGCGAGGATTACGGCGAGTATCTCTGCAAGGTTTTCCACGACGACCCGGAGTTCCAGGCGGTCGCCCGCGAATGGGCCTTGGAGGAGCTGCAGCACGGCCAGGCATTGGGCCGCTGGGCGCAACTCGCCGACCCCAGCTTCGACTACGCGGCCAGCTTCAAGCGCTTCACCGACGGCTACCAGATCCCGCTCGACGTCGAGAAGTCGGTGCGCGGCTCCCGCGCCGGCGAGTTGATCGCACGCTGCATCGTCGAGACCGGCACCTCGACCTATTACACCGCCCTCGCCGACGCGACCGACGAGCCGGTGCTGAAAGCCATCTGTCGCAACATCGCGGCCGACGAGTTCCGCCACTACAAGCTCTTCTACTCGCATATGAAGCGCTATCAGGCGCGTGAGAAGCTCGGCGTCTGGGGCCGGCTCAAGGTCGTGCTCGGACGCGTCTTCGAGAGCCACGACGACGAGCTCGCCTATGCCTATTACGCCGCCAACAACACCGGCGAGACCTATCGCCGGGCGGATTGCTCGCGGGCCTATGCGCGCTGCGCCTATCCGCTCTACCAGCGTCCGCATGTCGAGCGCGGCATCGCCATGGCGCTGAAGGCCTGCGGGCTCAACGCCACCGGCCGCCTCTCGCGCTGGCTGGCCAATGCCGCCTGCGGCTTCCTGCGCTATCACGCCAAGCGCCTCAACGCGGCGTCGTAAGCGCTATTTCTTTTCCAGCATATCCAGATAGGTCATCACCGCCGCCTGGCTGCGCGACTGCGTCTGGCGCTTGAACAGCACCGCAACCATCAGCGCCGTCGTGCCGATGAAGGCGTAGGGGTGGACGAACCAGGCGAGCCAGGCGACGGCGAAATAGAAGGCGCGGATCCCGCCGTTGAAGCTGGTCAAGGCCAGCGACAGCATGCGCGAGGCATGCTCGGCGAAGCGGTCGACCTCGGCTTCGGTCGGGTGCGATTCATGGCCCGGCGCCGCGCCGATCAGCGCGCAGAGGAAATTGTATTGCCGCAGCGCCCAGGTGAATTTGTAGAAGGCGATCACGAACATCCCGATCAGGCCGATGATCTTCATCTGGAAAACGAACTCGGTCGTCACCTGCGCAAAGCTCAGGCTCTCCAGCACCCGGAAGGCGCTGCCCGAACCGCCGAGGGTGCCGACCAGGCCGGCGATCACGATCATCGAGGTCGAGGCGAAGAAGGCCAGCGAGTTGACGGTGTGGCCAGTCAGGATCACGTCGATGACGCGTTCCTCGCGGCGCACCATCTGCTTCATCCACTGCTTGCGGACGCGGTGCATCGCCATGTTGAGATTGCGCGGGCTGCCGCTGAGCGGTGTCCCGGCCGACGGCAGGGTGTCGGCGAAATAGCCATAGGCATGCCAAGCGACGATCAGGAAGCCCAGGGCCACCCAGTCCGCGATCTGGAAGTCGGCGAGCATGCGAGAGGGGTCAGCGCAACCGGTTGCGGAAACGCTGGGCGAAGCTGCGCTCGAAGAAGTCGTAGATTACAGGACTCATTTCCTCGAAGCGCAAGGCGATGGTCTTGTTCTTCTGATCGACCCGGACCACCCGCGCGCTCAGTTTCAGCGCATAGTCACCGGTCGTGTCCTTGATCTTGATATCGACGTCGATCAGGTCTTCGGGCTTGTGCTGGCCCTCATAGCCCGAGACCAGCAGCCCGCCCAAGGACCAGTTCAGGGTGTTGCAGACCAACCCGTCGAGCCGGATGGTGAAGACCGGCAGGGGCAGGCGCTTGTCGCGCCGGTTCTCCCGGTTGCCGACCTTGCGGTAGCTCATGGTGAAAGACGACATCGACGGCTCTGCCTCCCGGTGGGCATCCTGGCCCGTATTCCTTAACGACATCCTATCTGAGTCGACCCCGGCTGTCTCCAAACCCTTCGGATTCGGGGTATTCAGCGGGCTTCGCTCAGAATGTCGAGGCCAGGACCGCGCCCTTGGTGT
The DNA here is from genome assembly GCF_041905885.1 of Dongia sp. Classification (NCBI taxonomy): domain Bacteria; kingdom Pseudomonadati; phylum Pseudomonadota; class Alphaproteobacteria; order Rhodospirillales; family Dongiaceae; genus Dongia; species Dongia sp. The sequence continues at coordinate 74,713 of NZ_JAYRKD010000015.1, forward strand.
CGAGGACGGCGCTGGTCGGCCAGATCGCGACCCAGCGGTCGCGGGCGACACCGCGGTAATAGGGCAAAGCCGGCAGGTCCAGGGCACTGCCATCGAATCGGGTGACGATGGCGCCGCGCGGATGCGCCTTGGCCCAGTCCAGCGCCTCGCTCTCGGTCATCAGCACCTTGGGCGCGGCGCTGAGGCGGCCGTAGAAATCGTATTCGCCGCGATAAGGGCCGTAGACCGCGATCTCCTGCCCGGCATCCTGCAACTCGCGCATCTTCGAGCCGATCGGCTTCAAATCGAAGAAGGCGCCGAGGCTGTTCGCGAACTCGATGTTGGCGCAGGTGATCAGCAGCACCGGCATGCAGGCGACCTGCAGCGTGCGCGAGAGCTGCTGCGAGGGCGACATCTGAGCCAGGATATAGCCGCCGAAGAACAGCAGGATGCCGGAAGCGAGCCCGCTGCCGCCGAGCCAGATCGGCAGGGCCGCGCCGAAGAACTGCCGCCACAAGGCATCGAGATGCGCGGTCGGGATCATGTTCATGAGGAAGAAGAAGAGGCCGAGCATCAGCGCGATGAAGCCCGGCACCACGGCGTGGAAGTCCTTCGGCTTGATCGCCTGATTGGCCAGCAGCCGCGCGCCGACCAGCGCCAGGGGCACTCCGATCGGCAGCATGCCCTGCAGTTGAACCCCCGAGGCGATGCCGGAGACGGCCGCCGCGGCGAGGAAGATGAGGCACAGCCGGAAGCCGAAGCCGTAGCCGTCGCGGGTTTGCCTTGCGAGGGCGCGCCACAAGGTCTTCCAGACGATCCAGGGATAAAGCAGCATCGGCGTCAGGATCAGCGTCCAGGGCGCGTTGCGGGTCGCCTCGCTGTTGCTGTTGGTCCAGCCGAAGCCGAAGTTCAGCACGTCGGCCACGCCGACCGCGCGGCCCTGGGTTGCAAAGGAGAGCCAGAGGCAGGCCAGCGCGACCGCGACCGCCGTGCCGCCCAGGGCCGCGATCCGCCATTGCACGCGGCGCCAGCCGCGCGGCCGTGCTTCGGGATCGCCGAGCGCATCGCGCAGATGCGGCGCCAGCACCGCGATCGGCGGCAGCAACAGCAAGGCGGTCCAGCCGATCAAGAAAAGATCGGCGGTGACGCAGAGCGTGAACAGGACCCAGAGTGCCGCACCCCGCAACAGGCCATGGCGATTCTGCCGCAGCATGCAGATCGCCTGGAAGCCGGCGAGCTCGATCGGCAGCGCCACCACTTCCGGCGCGATCATGCTGGCGGTGATGATGAATCCGCCCAGCCCGGCCATCAGGATGCGGGAGAATATCTGTGTGGTCGCCCGGTGCGGCCAGAGCGTTCGTGCCGCGGTGCCGACCAGGAACAGCGTGGCCAGCGCGGACAGCGCCGCGAGCAGCCGCGGCCAGATCTCGGAGACGCCGAAGAGTTGCCAGCCGGCGAGGATCAACCAGTCGTGCAAGGGCGGCGTGGTGGCGGCGATCTCGCCGTTGAGCAGCGGGACGGGGCTCCCGGTCTGCAGCATGTGCCAGGCGGTGGACAGGGTCTCGAGTTCGATCGGCGCGGTCGGCGGCCGGCTCAGGAAGGCGCCGAGGATCACCACCGCCCAGATCGCGAACGGCCCGACCCGCGCCATGGTCAGCAGCAGGGGCGATGCGCCGCCGGCCTCCTCCACGGAAACCGAGGGGGCGGAAGCGGCTGGGGGCACGGGATTGCTGTCCGCGGCGGTCGCCATGGCGGCCTTCCTAGCATGTTTCCGCCCTGTGGAGGAGCTATGCCCGGCCGCGCCCCGCCGTTACAATCGCCGCCTTCCGGAACCGATACCCCACGAGGATTCCTTGCTCGATCATCTCATCCAGCGCGCCGGCAAAGCCGTGCCGGTGACGCCGCTCAGCGAGAAGCGCCTGCTCACCTGGCTCAAGGAACAGCCCGCGCAGCTGCAATCCTGGCTGAAGGCGGCCGCGTTCAAGGCCAAGCCCGGCAGCTGGTGCCTGGTGCCGGACGGGCGCGGCCAGCCGGCGCGGGTGCTGGTCGGCGTCGAGGAGGGGCTCGACCGCTGGTCGGTGGGTGTGCTGCCGGGCGCGCTGCCGCCGGGAACCTACCGTCTGGATGACAGCATTTCGGCCAGCGAGGCGACCGCCTATGCCTTCGCCTGGGCGATGGGCTGCTACCGCTTCGGCCGCTACAAGAGCGACGGCAAGGAGTTTGCGCGGCTGGTCTGGCCGAAGGCCGCCGACCGCGCCTTGGTCGAGCGCCTGGCGAGGTCGATGGCGCTGGCGCGCGATCTCATCAATACCCCGGCCGAGGACATGGGCCCGCCCGAGCTCGCCGAGGCGGCGAAGAAAGTCGCGCAGGAGTTCAAGGCGAAGTTCTCGGTCATCGTCGGCGACGATCTCCTGAAGCAGAACTTTCCGACCATCCATGCCGTCGGCCGCGCGGGACCGAAGCCGCCGCGTCTCATCGAGCTGAAATGGGGCACGACCGGGCCGAAGCTCGCCTTGGTCGGCAAGGGCGTCTGCTTCGATTCCGGCGGACTCGACTTGAAGCCCTCCAGCGGCATGCTGATGATGAAGAAGGACATGGGCGGCGCCGCCCTGATGCTGGCGCTGGCCCGCGCGATCATGGATGCGAAGCTGCCGGTGCAGCTTCACCTGCTGATCCCCGCGGTCGAGAACAGCGTCTCGGCCAATGCCTTCCGCCCCTGGGACGTGATCAAGACAAGAAAGGGCATTACCGTCGAGATCGGCAACACCGATGCCGAGGGACGCCTCATCCTCTGCGACGCGCTCAGCGAGGCGGAGAGCGGCCATCCCGATCTCATCATCGACGCAGCGACCCTGACCGGCGCGGCGCGCGTCGCACTCGGCCCGGAGCTGCCGGCCTTGTTCTCCAACGACGACGACACCGCGGCCGCGCTGCTGCGCCACGGCAAGCTGGAAGGTGATCCGCTCTGGCAGCTGCCGCTGTGGAAAGGCTACCGGCGGATGCTGGACAGCAAGGTCGCCGACATCAACAACGTCTCCGACGGCGGCTTCGCCGGCGCGGTGACGGCGGCGCTTTATCTCGCCGAGTTCGTGGCGCCCACCACCAAGTGGATGCATATCGATACTTATGGCTGGAACGGCCGCGCCCAGCCGGGCCGGCCGGAAGGCGGCGAGGCCTTGGCCTTCCGCGCGCTGCTGGCTTACGTCGCGGAATGGGCGCGCACGGCGACACCGGGCCCGAAGATCATCACCAAGAAGCCGGCGCCGAGGGTCGCGCCCCGGCGCCAGGCTCTGGCGAGATTGAGAAGGCGCTAAGCGCCGCGCCGCATGCGGCCGGAGAGGCGGCCGCGGCGGGCGGTGGCGGGTGGGCTGACCGCGACTTGCTCCAGCAGCCTGTGGAGCTTCACGATCGGCAGGGCCTCGTCCTTACCGGACAGCCGCGCGGTGTAGCGCGGCAGCAGTTCCTGCGCGGCCGCGGCCGGCGGCTGGTCGGCGCCCAGGCTCAGCAGCCAGGAGAGCAGCAGGTCCTCGGCCGGCCCGGGGAACTCGTCCTCCATCTCGAAGGCCTGTTCCAGGATCGATTTCGGGTCGAGCGGATTGGTCGCGGTCTGGGTCATGGCCGCATGAAACAAGGCGCCCGGCGCCCCGTCCAATGATTTTTGCGCCTAGTAGCCGCGCTTTCGGTCCGCGACATGCTCCAGCGCCTGCCCGGCCTCGGCCCGCTCGATCTGTTGCCGGATGGCGAGGGCCGAGCTTTCGGGATCGACGTCGGAGGCCAGATGCGGCGTCACCAGGATCTTCGGGTGTCGCCAGAAGGGATGCGGCGCCGGAAGCGGTTCCGTATGGAAGACATCGAGGCTGGCGCCGGAAAGCTGCCCGGAATCCAGCGCCGAAAGCAGGTCCGCCTCGTTGAGCTGCGCGCCGCGACCGACATTGATGAGGCCCGCCCCCGGCGCCAGATGCCAAAAGAGATCGGCGTTGAGGATGCCGCGCGTCTCCGGCGTCAGCGGCAGCAGGCAGACGAGGATCTCCAGCCCATCGAGGAAGTCTGCGATCTTCTCGCCGCCGGCGAATACCGTAACGCCCTCGATCGCCTTGGCGCTGCGGCTCCAGCCGCGCGTCGCGAAACCAAAGCCTTGCAGCTTGCGCGCCACCGCATCGCCCAGCGTGCCGAGGCCCATGACCCCGACCTTGCGGTCCCAGGGTGCCGGATAGGTCTGGTCGATCCAGCGGACCTCGCGCTGCGCCGTCGCCAGCGCGCGGAAGCCGCGATGCAGTTCCAGCACCTGCCAGAGCACATAATGCTCCATCGCCTGCGTCAAGCCCGGCTCGGCCATCTTCACGATCTGCACCTGGAGCGGGATCGTCGCATCGCCCACGAAGCGCTCGACCCCGGCGCCGAGCACGAACAGGGCCTCGAGGTCCGGCATGCGTGCATAGACGCCGGGCAGCGGCTTCCAGGTCATGCAATAGCGGATGCCGCGCAGATCGCGCTCCGGCTCGTCGCGCACCAGCACGACTTCCGGCGCTGCCTTGCGGAAGGCGCTCTCCCAGGCGGCGAAGCTGGCGCCGGTATCGGAGAGGACGAGGCTCGCGCTCATTGCCGCACCACGCCGCCTTCGGTGGTCTCGAGGTTGAGCGCCGCCCGCAGCAGCGCTTGCGTATACGCCTCGCGCGGATGCTCGAAGATCTGCGCGACCGGCCCTTGCTCCACCATATGGCCGTCTTTCAGCACGATCACCCGGTCGGCCATGGCGCGGATGACGCGCAGGTCGTGGCTGATGAAGAGATAGGCGAGGTCGTGCTTCGACTGCAGGTCGCGCAGCAGATCGACGATCTGCGCCTGCACCGACATGTCCAGCGCCGAGGTCGGCTCGTCCAGCACGATCAATTTGGGTTTCAGGATCAGCGCCCGGGCAATCGAGATGCGCTGGCGCTGGCCGCCGGAGAACTCATGCGGATAGCGATGCCGCGTTTCGGGGTCGAGGCCGACTTCCTTCAGTGCCTCGATCACCGCTTGCTCGCGCTCCGCCGGGTCCTTGGCGAGGTCATGCACCTCCAGTCCCTCGGCGACGATCTCGCCGACCGAGAGGCGCGGCGAGAGCGAGCCATAGGGATCCTGGAACACGATCTGCATGTCCTCGCGCAACGGCCGCATGTCGCCGCGGTCGAAGCCGTCGATTCGCTTTCCGTCGAAGACGATCTCGCCCTTGCTGTCGATGAGACGCAGCAGCGCCAGGCCGAGCGTGGTCTTGCCCGACCCGGATTCGCCGACCACGCCGACCGTCTCGCCCTCGCGGATCTCGACGGTCACGTCCTCGAGCGCCCGCACGTGATCGACGACGCGGCGGAACACGCCCGCCTTGATCGGAAACCAGACCCTGAGGTTCTTGACCGCGGCCAGCGTCCTGGCATCGGCCCGCGGCGGCACCCCGTCACCCTTGGGCTGCGCGGCGAGCAGCATCTGGGTATAGGGATGCTCCGGATGGGCGAACAGCGCCTCGGGCGTCTTGGCTTCGACGATCTTGCCCTTCTGCATCACTGCGACCTGATCGGCGAACTTCTTCACGATGCCGAGGTCGTGGGTGATCAGCAGGATCGCCATGCCGAGCTTGGCCTGCAGCTCGCGCAGCAGTTTGAGGATCTGCGCCTGCACCGTCACGTCGAGCGCCGTGGTAGGCTCGTCGGCGATGAGAAGATCGGGATCGTTCGCGAGCGCCATCGCGATCATCACCCGCTGCCTCTGCCCGCCGGAAAGCTCATGCGGGAAGGCGCGCAGCCGCTGCTCCGGGTTGTTGATTCCGACCAGCTTCAGGAGTTCCACGGCGCGGGCGCGGGCGACGTTGGCCGGCACCTTCTTGTGCAGCAGCATGGCTTCGGTGATCTGCCGCTCGACCCGATGCACTGGATTGAGCGAGGTCATCGGCTCCTGGAAGATCATCGAGACCCGCCCGCCGCGGATCTCACGCAGCACCGCATCCGGGGCCTCCAGCAGGTCCTGGCCGTCGAGCTTGATGCTGCCGGAAGAATGGTGCGCCAGCGGGTAGGGCAGCAGCTGCAGGACGGAAAGGGCGGTCACCGACTTGCCCGAACCGGATTCGCCGACCAAGGCCAGGGTCTCGCCCTTGTTCAGCGAGAAGCTCACGTGATCGACGGCCAGGGTTTCGCCGAAGGCGACGCTGAGGTCGGTGACTTCGAGGAGTGCGCTCACTTGAACACCTTCCGGGGATCGAAGGCGTCGCGGATCGCCTCGCCCATGAAGACCAGCAGCACCATTAAGCTTGCGATGACGACGAAACCGGTGATGCCGAGCCAGGGTGCCTGCAGGTTGTTCTTGCCCTGGCTGAGGAGCTCGCCGAGCGAGGGCGAGCCCGGCGGCAGGCCGAGCCCGAGGAAATCGAGAGCCGTCAGCACGCCGACCGATGCGCTCAAGGTGAACGGCAGCAGCGTCAGTGTCGTCACCATGGCGTTAGGCAGGATGTGCTTCACCATCACCCGCCAGTCGCTCATGCCAAGGGCCTTCGCCGCTCGCACGTATTCAAGATTCCGGACCCGGAGGAACTCGGTCCGCACCACGCCGATCGGCCAGGTCCAGCCGAAGATCAGCATGATGACGAACAATGTGATGATGCTGGGCGGAATGATCGCGGAGAGGATGATCAGGATATAGAGGGTCGGGAGGCCGCCGAAGATCTCGAGGAAGCGCTGGAACAGGAGGTCGGTCCAGCCGCCGAAATAGCCCTGCACCGCGCCCGCCAGCACCCCGATGATGGTGGTGCAGATGGTGAGGGCGAAGCCGAACAGCACCGAGATGCGGAAGCCGTAGATAACCCGCGCCAGCACGTCGCGCGCACCGTCGTCGGTGCCGAGCCAGTTGACACCGTCCGGCGCGCTGGGTGCGGGGTCAGGCAGATCGGTGATGACGGTGTCATAGCTGAACGGAATCGGCGGCCAGATCATCCAGCCGCCAGCCTCGATTTTCTGGCGCACATAGGCGCTCCGGTAGTTCGCCTCGGTCACGAAGGTCCCGCCGAAGGTGGTCTCCGGGTAGGTCTTGAAGGCGGGGAAGTAGAGTCCGCCCTGGTAGCTGACGAGAACCGGTTTGTCGTTGGCGATCACCTCGGCGAACAGGCTGAAGATCAGCAGGCCGAGAAAAATGAAACTCGAATAGTACCCGCGCTTGTTGGCGCGGAATTTCTCGATCCGCCGCCGGGTCAGCGGCTTGATCTTCATGCCGAGAAGACGATGCTCGGCGAGCGGCGGCGTCATGGTGGTCATACGTCGCGCGCCTCGAAATCGATTCGCGGGTCGATCAGCATCTTCATGACGTCGCCGATCAGCTGTAGCACCATGCCGATCAGAGTGAAGATGTAAAGCGTCGCGAAGAAGGTCTGGTAGTCCCGGTTGATCACGGCCTGGTAGCCGAGCAGACCCAGGCCGTCGAGCGAGAAGATGATCTCGATCAGCAGGACGCCGGTGAACAGGATGCCCACCAGCGCCGCCGGAATGCCCGAAATCACGATCAGCATGGCGTTGCGGAATACGTGCTTGTAGAGCACATTTCGTTCGGTCAGGCCCTTCGCCCGCGCTGTCACCACATATTGCTGGTTGATCTGGTCGAGGAAGGAGTTCTTCGTCAGCATGGTCAGGCCGGCGAAGCTGCCGACGACCATTGCGGTCAAGGGCAGCGTCATGTGCCAGAAATAATCCAGGATCTGACCATACCACGGCAGAAGATCGAAATTCGGCGAGGTTAGTCCGCGCAGCGGAAACCAGTTCCAGTATTGGCTGCCCGCGAAGATGACGATGAGCAGGATGGCGAACAGGAACTCCGGAATGGCCGCACCGGCGATGATCACCGAGCTGGTCCATACGTCGAAAGGCGTGCCGTCGCGCACCGCCTTCGCAATGCCGAGCGGTATGCAGACCAGGTATGAGATGATCGCGGTCCAGAGTCCCAGCGAGATCGAGACCGGCAGCTTTTCAATCACCGTATCGATGACGGGCCGGCCGCTGGTGTAACTGTTGCCGAAGTCGAAGCGGATGAAGCTGCTCATCATCAGGGTGAAGCGCTCGAGCGGCGGCTTGTCGAAGCCGTAAAGCTTCTCGATCCGCTTGATGGTCTGCGGATCGATGCCTTGCGCGCCGCGGTAGATCGTGGCCCCACTCTGGCCGGCGCTTTGGGTCGTCTGCGGTCGTCCCGGCGTATCGCCGCCGCCGCCCGACATCCGCTCGGTTCCCGAAACATCGCTGCCCTTGATCTTCTGGATCATCTGCTCGACCGGGCCGCCGGGGGCCGCCTGCACGATCACGAAGTTCAGCACCATGATCCCGAACAAGGTCGGGATCATCAGCAGCAGGCGTCGGACGATATAGGCGAGCATCGAGGGCTAGGCGACCGATCCGTGTATCTGGGTCATTTCCTGCGCCCGCGCCGGACGAGGACGAAAGCAATGATGGCGAGGGCGATGCCGCCGAGGATGTAGGGAATCGGCGTGCTGCCGCGGGTGTCCGGCGGCGTTGCCGGCTCCGCCGATGCTGGAGCGGGCGCAGGCGCTGCGGGTGCCTGAGACGTCGGGGCTTGGTCCGTGGGTGCCGGGGTGGCGGGTGCCGGCGCTTGCTGCGCGTCGGCGGGCGCGGTCGTTTTCTTTTGCTGCAACGCCGCTTCCTTCTCGGCATCGACCCACCAGGTGCTGAGGGTTAGCCCGTAAGGCGGCATGTTGCTGGGATGCGAGAAGCGGTTCCAGTAGGCGACCCGGTCGAAGGGCGCGTTCCAATGCGGGATGTAATAGAAGCCCCATTGCAGCACCCGGTCCAGGGCACGCGCCGAGGTGACTAGGTCGTCGCGGTCCTTCGCCGCGATGATCTTCTCGACCAGCTCGTCGACCACCGGATCCTTGATGCCGGCGAGGTTGCGGCTGCCGTTCGTGTCGGCGCTCTTCGTGGTCCAGAACTCCCTTTGCTCGTTCCCGGGCGAGAGCGACTGGCCGACGAGATCGACGGTCATGTCGTAGTCGAACTGATCCATCCGCTTCTGGTACTGCGCCGGATCGACCGTCCGCATCGTGGCCTTGACGCCAATCTGTGCCAGGTTCTGAATGAACGGCTGGGTGACCCGCTCGAAGGTCGGCTGGTTGAGCAGGATCTCGAACTCGAGCTTTAGGCCGTCTTTGGTCCGCACCCCGTTCTCGATCTTCCAGCCGGCATCATCGAGGATCTTGCTGGCGGTCTCGAGATTGGCGCGGGCATCGCCGGAGCCGTCGGTCTTCGGCGGGTTGTATTCGGTGGTGAAGACCTCATCCGGGATCTTGCCCTTGTATGGGTCGAGGATCTTCAGCTCCTCCGGCGAGGGCGTGCCGGTCGAGCCCAGCTCCGACGGCCCGAAATAGCTCCGGATGCGCACGTACTGCCCGTAGAACAGCGCCTTGTTGCTCCATTCGAAGTCGAAGGCATAGGCCAGCGCCTCGCGCACCTTGCGGTCCTGGAACATCGGCTTGCGCAGGTTGTAGACGAAACCCTGCATGAGATTCCGGCCTTCGGTCGGAATCTTCTCCTTGATGATCCGACCGTCGAACACGGCGGGGATCTCGTAGGCGGTGGCCCAGTTCTTGGCGCTGGACTCCAGGTTGATGTCGAAGGTGCCGGCCTTGAAGGCTTCGAGCGACACCGTCTGGTCGCGGTAGAAGTCGTAGCGGATGGTGTCGAAGTTGTTCTGGCCGACATTGACCGCCAGGTCTTTGCCCCAATAATCCTTCACCCGCTCGAGCGTGATCGAACGCCCGGCCTCGTACTTGGCGATTTTGTAGGGACCGCTGCCCTCCGGGACATCGAGCGATGGCTGGGTGATGTCCTTGTCCTTCCAGAGATGCTGGGGCAGGACGGGCAGCTGGCCGAGGATCAGTGGCAGCTCTCGATTATCCCCGGGTGCGAAACTGAACTTCACCTTGAGGTCGCCCAGCTTCTCCGCCTTGGCAACGCTGCTGTAGTAGCTCTGATAGAAGGGCGGTCCTTTCTCCTTCAGGATATTGAAGGAGAAGACCACGTCGTCGGCGGTGATCGGCGTGCCGTCGTGGAAGTGCGCTTCCTTGCGCAGGTTGAAGATCACCCAGGATCGATCCTCCGGCACCTCCATGCTTTCGGCGATCAGCCCATACTCGCTGAAGGGCTCGTCGAGCGACTGCGTGGTCAGCGTCTCGTAGCTGGCGCCCACGCCGTAGTCGCCCTGCAGGGTATAGGGATTGAAGCTGTCGAAGCTGCCGATCCCGGCATAGACGACGCTGCCGCCTTTGGGCGCATCCGGGTTCGCATAGTCGAAATGCTTGAAGTCCGGGCCGTATTTCGGCGCGCCATGCATGGCCATGCCATGCACCGGCTTGACGTTCGGGTCTTGGGCTTCCGCCGATCGGATGGAGGGGGGCAGTGCGAAGGCGGCGCTCCACGCGAGGAGGGTTGCGAAAGCCAGACCCAGCGTCGAGCGCGTCATGCCGATTTCCCTAGTCCCATATGGTTTTATGGTGAGCCGCTTTGGCGCGGCTTGCCGCCATCCTAGCGGAGACTTTCCCCGCAGGGAAACAAGGTCGTGTAACGCAGATTAACGCCGATCAGGCGGCAAGCGTTGCGACCGCCTGGTCCAGGATGCGCCGGTCGCCGGCCGCGACCACCGCGCCTTCGGACTGCATGGTCAGGGCCTTGCCCTGCCAATCGGTGATGCAACCGCCGGCGCCCTCGATCACGGGAACGAGAGCGAGATAGTCGTAGATCCCGAGCCCGCGCTCGACCACCAGGTCGATGAAGCCCATCGCCACCATCGCGTACTGATAGCAGTCGCCGCCGAAGGTGGTGGACTTGACGCCATCGCGCAGCCGCTCATAGGGGGCGAGATGCTCGCGCTGGAACCAGACCGGCGAGATGGTCGAGAAATAGGCGTCGCTCAGCGCGGCGCAGGCGCGGCTCTGGATCACCTCGCCGTTCAAGGTGCTCTTCTCGCCGGCGACGCCGAGGAAGAGATCGCCGAGGATCGGCATGTCGATCACGCCGAGGATCGGCCGGCCAGCCCGGGTGAGCGCGATCAGCGTGCCGAACAGCGGCCGGCCGGTGATGAAGGAGCGGGTGCCGTCCAGCGGATCCAGGACCCAGACATGCTCGGCATCGGCGCGCTCGGCGCCGAACTCCTCGCCGATGATGCCGTGCGACGGGAAGGCGGCGTTGATCTTCTCGCGCAGGGCCGCCTCGCATTCCCGGTCGGCCTTGGTGACCGGGCTCTCGTCGGCCTTGTCGATGATGTCGAGCTTCTTGCGATAATAGCGCCGGAGGATCGGCCGGCTGACTTCCGTCAGCCGGCGCGCCAGATCGACGAACTCGGCAGGTACAGTCTCGCGATCGCCCAAGATCTTACTGCGGCAGCGGAACCGGGCTGTCGCTCTGGTCCCTGAGCCAGCGCAGCAGGTTGGCGCGGTCCTGCGGCTTCGGCAGCCCCGGGAACGCCATCTTGGTGCCCGGCGCGAACTTCTTCGGGCCGGCGATGAACTTGTCGAGATTCGTGAAGTCCCAGGTGATGTGCAGGTTCTTGATCGCGTCGTCGTAGTTGAAGTCTTCCTTATGCGCGCTCGGGCCGCCGACCACGCCCCAGAGATTGGGGCCGACCTTGTTCGGGCCGCCCTTGCTGAAGTCATGGCAGGCCTTGCACTTGGCGGCGACCTTCTCGCCCGCGGCCGGATCGGCCGCAGCGATCAGCGCGACGGCATCGGCGCCCGCCGCAGGTGCGGCGGCCGGCGCGGCAGCAGGCTCGGCCGGTGCCGCGGCCTCGGGTTGCGCGGCAGCAGCCGCTTCGGCGGCGGGCGCGGCGCCTTCGGCCGGCGCTTCCGCCGACTTGCCGGCCTCTTCCGCCGCCTTGATCTCTTCCGGCGTCGGCAAGGCCAGCGGGCTGTCGGCCTTGCTGCGCAGGAAGGCGATCACGTTGGCGCGGTCCTGGGCCTTGGGCAGGCCGGGGAAGCTCATCTTGGTGCCCGGCGCGAAGGCCTTCGGGCTGGCGATGAAATGGTTGAGGTTCTCGTAGGTCCAGGTGGTCTTCAGGTTCTTGATCGCGTCGTCGTAGTTGAAGTCTTCCTTATGCGCGGTCGGGCCGCCGACCACGCCATAGAGGTTCGGACCGACCTTGTTCTGCTCGCCCTTCCCGAAAGTGTGGCAGGCCGCGCATTTGGCGGCGGTCTTCTCGCCGGCCGCGACGTCGGCGCTGGCCAACAGGCCGCTGATCGGCTCGACCGCCGCCGGCTTCGCGCCGGCCGGGGCCGCCGCTTCGCCGCCGGCCGCACGCTCGCCGCCGCCTTCATGGCCGCCGCCCTCGAAGATCATGTTGGCGATCAGTCCGCTGCTCAGCGTCAGCATGCCGCCAACCAGAATGGCGGCGGCGATCTTGTTGGCTTCCAAAGACATGCAGGCAACCCCTCGTGGCAGGACCGGGGCGCGGTCTGGTGGACCGGGCCCGGCAATCGGCGCGGAATTTAGCGAGTTCCGCCCGCCCTGTCCAACTGCCCGTGGGGCCGGTAAATGCCCTTTGCGGCTGGCATTTCCGCTCGGTTTCCGGGCTGGTCTTTCCCTTTCGAGCGTCATAATGTCGCGGGCTTTTCCACCCAAAAGCCGAGATGATCCGCCCGATGAACCCGGTGGTCCTGATCCCCGCCCGCCTCGCGTCCACGCGTCTCCCGGACAAGCCCCTGGCCGACATCGCGGGCAAGCCGATGATCGTCCATGTCTGGCAACGGGCCAAGGAGGCGGGGATCGGCCCGGTCTATGTCGCCGCCGCCGAGCCCGAGATCTGCGCCGCGGTGAAGGCCGCGGGCGGCGAGGCGGTGCTGACCCGCCCGGACCATCCTTCGGGCTCGGACCGCATCTTCGAGGCCCTGGGCGAGATCGATCCGGAAAAGCGCTTCGACGTCATCGTCAACGTCCAGGGCGACCTCCCGACCCTCGACCCGAAGATTGTCCGCCGCGCCCTGGAGCCGCTCGCCAATCCGAACGTGGATATCGCGACGCTCTGCGTCGAGATCACCCGCGAGGCCGAGCGCAACGACCCCAATGTGGTGAAGGCGGTGGCCGCCCTGGCGCCGGACCAAGGGCGCTCGATCGCCCGCACGCTCTATTTCAGCCGCGCCACCGTGCCGGCCAATGCCGGTCCGCACTATCACCATGTCGGCCTCTACGCCTATCGACGCGCCGCGCTGGAGCGTTTCGTGTCGCTGCCGCCGGGCCTGCTCGAGCAGCGCGAGAAGCTGGAGCAGCTGCGGGCGCTCGAGGCCGGCATGCGGATCGACGTGGCGCTCGTTGACACTGTTCCGCTCGGTGTCGATACTCCGGCCGAACTCGAGCGCGCCCGCGCCGCGCTTCGCGCCTAAACTCGAGAAGAAGATCGTGACCGCGAACAACGTCATCGCCTTCCAGGGCCGTCCCGGCGCCTATTCGAATCTCGCCTGCCGCGGCGCCTATCCCGAGATGCAGACGCTGCCCTGCGAGAGCTTCGAGGACATGTTCGCCGCGGTGCGCGACGGCAAGGCATCGCTCGCGATGGTGCCGATCGAGAACTCGGTTGCCGGAAGGGTGGCCGACATCCACCACCTGATGCCGGAATCCGGCCTCCACATCATCGCCGAGAAGTTCCAGCGGGTGAATCACCAGCTGATGGCGGTGAAGGGCGCGAGCCTGAAGGACCTGAAGACGGTGCGCAGCCATGTGCAGGCGCTGGCGCAATGCCGCAACACGCTCCGCAACATGAATCTGACGCCGATCATCCGCCCCGACACCGCGGGCTCCGCGGCGGAGATCGCCGAGCTCGGCGACAGGTCGATCGGCGCGATCGCCTCGTCGCTGGCGGCGGAGATCTACGGTCTCGATATCCTGAAGTCCGACATGGAGGATGCCGAGCACAACACCACGCGCTTCGTGGTGATGTCGCGCGAGCCGATCGATCCGGACCCGGCCAAGGGCACGGTCGTCACCAGCTTCGTCTTCAAGGTGCGCTCGGTGCCTGCCGCGCTCTACAAGGCCCTGGGCGGCTTCGCCACCAACGGCATCAACATCACCAAGCTCGAAAGCTACATCCTCGACGGCGCCTTCACCAACGCGCAGTTCTACGCCGATATCGAAGGCCATCCCGACCAGCGCTCGGTGAAGCTGGCGCTGGAGGAGCTGTCGTTCTTTTCGCGCGAAGTCCGCATCCTCGGCGTCTATCCCGCCGATCCCTTCCGGCATAACCCGAAGTAAGGTCGGGCCTCAGCGCCCGTTCACTTCGTAGATCCGGTAATGCGGCGAGAGATCGATCGGCAGCTCGATGCGGGTCAGCCAGGCCGGCACATGCGCGCGGCCGAGATCGGCATAGAAGTTGAAGTGGTCCGGCGTATGCAGCCGCGGAATCACCACGTCGATGCAGCGGATCACCAGCGAGACCTGGCGCTTCTCCAGGATGGCCCGCGCCGTCTCGCCGCTTGGGTCGCGCATCGCATCGGCGGTGTCGAAGATCGCCTGCGGGTTGCGGTGATAAGGCCCGGCGACGAAGCGATAGGGCGTGCGGAAGGCGAGCTCCGGCGCGTAGGAAATGTCGTCGGTCATCACGATCGGCGCTTGGCCGTCCGCCGCCCACTTGCCGGGCCGCGCGCTGTTCAGCCATTCCGCCAGCATCGGCGTGGGGCAGCCGCCGCCGGCGGGTCCCGAGGGCAGCAGCTGCGCGGTGAACAGCGGCCCGCAGGTCAGCCCGACCGCGACCAGCACCAGGACCGGCGTGCGCAGCAGGCGTGATCTGCCCGCGAGCTTCTGCTCGGCGAGAAAGAAGAAGCCGGCGCAGATGATCGCAACGGTCGGCGCCAGCTCGACGCCGAGCCTGGCATGCATCAGCGCGCCGATCAGCATGAAGCCGAAGGCCATGACCAGCAGCAACGCCGCCCAGCGGTTGCCGCCGTGGCTGGTCCGGTTCCAGGCCCGGAAAGCGAACGGCAGCAGCACGATCGCCGTCACCGATTGCCCGGCCAGCGGCAGGAAATTGCGCAGCCGGCCGATGCTGGTCGGCCAGAGCGGCTGCATCTCGTTGACGGTGTCGAGGAAGTCGGCTTTGAGGCGCGGATCGACGCTCAAGGGTCCGAGCAGCAGATCCGGATAGAGCAGCAGCAGCGCCGCGAGGCCGATGACGCCCAATCCCGCCCCGGCCAGGCCGCGCAGCAGCACGCCGCCGCGCACCCGTTGCGCCGCCAGGAACACCGCGGCCCAGAGCAACGGCAGGACCAGGTAGGGGATCGAGACCTTGTCGTATTCGGGCGTCAGCCATTGCGAGGGCGGATGCTCGATCGGGATCGCGAGCAGGATGACCGCGCCCATCGCCAGCGAGAAGGCGCTGCCCAGCGCCGCCCAGTCGCGCGCGGGCTGACCGGCCAGCCGGCGTTGGTCGAGCGGCGCGTCCAGCCAGAACAGGCCCAGCGTCACGATGACCGGGACGATCGGCACCATCATCTCCGGGCTGACCCAGACGCCGAATCCGGCACAAAGACCCGCGATTGCCGCCCAGCGTCGTTGCTGCGACGGCTCGGTTCCCGCCAGCGCCGCGCGCAGTATCGCGCCCAGCATCAAGGTGGTGAGCAGCAGCAGCAGGGTGTGGTGGTCGGGGCGGCCGAACATGCCGTAGCCGAAGGCCGCGGCGTTGGTCAGCAGGATCACCGCCGCGAAGCGATAGCCGGGCTTCGGCCAGAGCGGCTTGGCGGCCCAGGCCGCGGCGAAGGAGGCGAGGATGTGGCCGGCGGTGGAGAAGGAGGCGCCGATCCAATAGACCGCGCGATCGACCGGTGCGCCGAACAGATGGGCGAACAGCGCCGGCAGCAGGATCAGGACATCGACCGGCCGGGTCCAGTGCAGCGACAGGCCTTCCGGCGCGCCGAGCCTCTGGGTCACGGTGTCGTACCAGCCGCCGCCGTTGTAGAGATCCATGATGCGCAGCACGCGCATGTAGCTGTCGGTATCGCCGAGCCCGTGCTCGCGCAAGACCACGCCGTTCTTGTAGGCGAAGAAGAGGTGCTCGGCGACGGCGAAGGCCAGGAACAGGCCGACCAGCAGCCAGCCTACCGCGCGGGAGGAGGATGCCTGCTGCGATCCCGCTTCGCTCACGGCCGCGCCTTGCGCTCGAAGACCATGGTCTTCGAGGTCCAGAAGTTGATCGCCATGCCGGCGAGCGAGCCCAGGGCGACGCCGATCACCGGATGCTTCGCCACCGGCTCCAGGAGCGCCACCGCCGCCGCATAGGTTCCGTAATTCACCAGGCCCCCGATCACCATCAGCCCGAGATAGGCCAGCCATTCGCCCATGGGATGGACTGGCGCCGGATGCGTGTCGGAAGGACTGTCGCGGCGAAAGGTGAAGGATCGGTTGAGAATCCAGGTCGCGGTCGCGGCGGCGAGGAAGGAGACCACGCGGCCGCTGTAAGGATCGAGGCGGAGTGTCAGCATCCCGGTGAGAACCCCCGCGTCGACCAGGAAACCGATGCCGCCGACGATCCCGAAGCGCAGCATCTGTCCCAACAGCTTGCCCTCGGGAAGCCCGGCGCCCGGCATGTCAGAATTTCAGCCGCAGCCAGTCTTCGATCAGCCGCCGCGAAATCGAATCCTTGCGCGGCAGCTTGAAGGTCTCGTCCTCGGGCGAGTTCAGCAGGTCCTGCCGCGTCATCCAGCGCGCGGATTCGAGCTCGTCCTCATCGACCTTGAACTGGTCGCTGGTCGCCTCGGCGCTGAAGCCGAGCATCAGCGACGAGGGAAACGGCCAGGGCTGGGAACTGAAATACCTGATCCGGGTGAGCCGGAGGCCGACCTCTTCATAGACCTCGCGGGCGACGGCGTCCTCCAGGCTCTCGCCCGGTTCGACGAAGCCGGCCAGGATCGAATGCATGCCCTGCGGCCAGACCGCCTGGCGCGCCATCAGGATCTTGTCGCCATGGGTGATCCGCATGATGACCGCGGGGTCGGTGCGGGGGAACTGCACCACGCTGCAATCCGGGTTGGTGCATTGCCGCTGGTGCCCGGCGGATTTGGGCTCGGTCGGCGATCCGCAGACGCCGCAGAACTTGTGCCGGTCGTGCCAGTAAGTCAGCCCCCGCGCATAAGCGAGCAGCGCGCCTTCGCGCTGCGGCATCAGCGCGCCGACCGCCCTGAGATCGACCGCGTGTCCGAGCGCCAGCGCCTCGGCTTCGTCGAGGTGGGAGATATCAATCAGGAAGTGGGCGGTTTCCTGCTCGGTGCCGAGCAGTACCACGTTCCGGGCCGCTTCGATGAAGGCGGCCCGGAGCTCCGGGTCCAGCACCAGGGCGTGGGGCGCCTCCGGATCGGACACATAATTCCGCAGTCGCCATATGGGATATAGGCGGGAGGCCGGATCGGCCAGCTTTTCCCGGATCCAGGCTACGTCCTCGCGGCGCTCCACCGCCCGGTTGAATTCTCCGGTGGCGTAGAAATTGACACGTCTAGCCATTACATTGAGGGCTGTTTTGAGAACAGTCTGAGTACGTACATGCGTGAAGCGCCATCATGGTGACCGAATCGACCTCGCGGCAAGCCTCATTCTCACGCGGGGGGATTGCGCGTGCGGCGGGGGCTGTCCTTTTGGGCCTGTTGCTGTCGATTCCGGTCAGCCGCGCGGCGCGCGCCGACGGCGCCCCCACCGGCATCTATATCTACACGATCATTCGCGAAGGCGAGCCGGTCGGGCAGCAGCGCATCGAGTTCGTCAATGACGGGGAGCGGCTGCGCGTGCTCAGTCATATGGAGCTCAGCGTGACCCTGCTCGGCATGACCCTCTATGCCTTCAACCAGCAGGTCGAGGAAGTGCATCAGGACGGCAAGATCACCTCGCTGGTTTCGGAAGCCGATGACGACGGCAAGGATCGCAAGGTCAATCTTTCGCTGCAGGGCGATCTCCTGAAGGGCGAATATAACGGCGGCGCCCGCGCGGTCGAGCCGACGCTGGTGACCAGCCTGTTCTGGCAGAAACCGGCGCTCGGCGAGACCCAGGTGCTCGACACGGTGCGCGGCAAGGTCCGGGACGTCACGGTGAAGGATCTCGGCGTCGAGACGCTGACCTTGCCCGTCGGCCGGATCGAGACCCATCACTACCAGCTGACCGGCGAATGGAAGCGCGACCTCTGGTACGACGCGAACGGCACGCTGGTGGCTGGGCAGCGCAGCGACTCGCCCGACGGCAGCGTCGTGCGGCTGGAATTGCAGCAGCGGCCGTAGCAGCGGAATATCCATGCGAAAATCGCTCGCCCTCCTGGCCGCCTGCGGCCTGCTGCTGCTGAGCGCCAGGATCGGCGCGGCGCAGGATGCGCCGGCCTGGCCCGGCCGGCTTGGGGCCTATGTCTTCGAGGTGACGCGCGACGGCGATCCGATCGGCACCCAGACCGTCACGCTGAAACAGGACGGCGAAAAGCTCATCGTCACGACCGAAAGCGCGATAGCGGTCCGGATGCTGGGTATCACCGTCTACCGCATGCACCAGGTCCTGACCGACATCTACCAGGACAACCGCCTGATCGAGGTCGCGGCGGAGACCAAGGATCCCGAGGGACTGCGCGCCGGCAAGATCACGCGCGAAGGCGACCGCTGGACCGGAAAGATCGGAAGACAGCACCGCGATTTCGAGTGCGGCTGCGAAGTCAGCAGCACGATGTTCCAGATGGCCGTCCTCAAGGGCGCGAAGATGATCGAGGCTTCGCCGCTCGAGTTGCGCTCCGTCAGCATCGAGGACAAGGGGCCCGAGACCCTGGATCTTCCGGAAGGCCGGGTCGAGACGCGCCACTTCGCAGTCACCGGCGAGATCGAGCGCGAGGTCTGGTACGACCCCGCCGGCAACCTGGTCTCGGCGCGCCAGCGTGGCAGCGACGGTTCCCTGATCCAGCAGAACCTGCTCAGCGACCCGCAGGCCAGCCGCGCGGCCGGTTCCGAGGTCAGCGACTAGCCGTTTTCTGCGACGGAATGGCCGCCAAGCGGGGGATGCCGAGGGGTTGCTATTGTCCTTCCGATCGCCGATATAGTGCCCCGGGAGGTTGGCGATGGACGGGCGTCTCGCCAACCCGGTCAGGTCCGGAAGGAAGCAGCCGTAACGAGTTTCCGCTCGGGTCGTTGTCCAGCCTCCCACCTTTCCCCGCATATCGTAACCCACTGACTCCACGCGACTATCCGCGCGCTTCCCTTGCGCCCCGGGATTCGCTACCAAGGGTCCATGCCCAATGACAGTGCGCCTCGCGATTCTGCGGCAGCCTCCGCCCCCTACCGGGTGCTGGCGCGCAAATACCGGCCGAGCGACTTCGCCGGCCTGATCGGCCAGGAGGCGCTGGTCCGCACCCTGACCAATGCGATCGCGCAGGGGCGGCTCGCGCATGCCTTCATGCTGACCGGCGTGCGCGGCGTCGGCAAGACCACCACCGCCCGCATCCTGGCGCGCGCCTTCAACTGCATCGGTCCCGACGGCAAGGCCGGTCCCACCGCCAGCCCCTGCGGCCAGTGCGAGCATTGCACCGCCATCGCCGAGGACCGTCACGTCGACGTCATCGAGATGGACGCGGCAAGCCGCACCGGCGTCAACGACATCCGCGAATTGATCGAAGGCGTGCGCTACCGCCCGGTCAGCGCGCGGTTCAAGATCTACATCATCGACGAAGTCCACATGCTCTCGTCGAGCGCCTTCAACGCGCTCTTGAAGACCCTCGAAGAGCCGCCCGAGCATGTGAAGTTCATCTTCGCCACCACCGAGATCCGCAAGGTGCCGGTGACGGTGCTCTCGCGCTGTCAGCGCTTCGACCTCCGCCGCATCGAGGCCGACAAGCTGGCGCAGCATCTGGGTTCGATCGCCGCGTCAGAAGGCGCGAAGCTTGCCTCGACCGCACTCGCGCTGATCGCCCGGGCCGCCGACGGCTCGGCGCGCGACGGTCTCTCCCTGCTCGACCAGGCGATCACCCTCGCCGAGCCGGGCCAGGAGGTGAGCGAGGAGCAGGTCCGCGCGATGCTCGGCATCGCCGACCGCACCCAGCTCTTCGAGCTCTACGAATCCGTGATGGCGGGCAAGGCCGCGGAAGCGCTGGGCCAGCTCCGCCGCATGTACGAGGCCGGCGCCGACCCGATCGTCGTGCTGCAGGACCTGCTCGACCTCACCCACTGGCTGACCCGCTGCAAGCTGACGCCGGAGGTGCTGAACCAGCCGGCCGTGCCGGAGGCCGAGCGCAAGCGCGGCGGCGCGCTGGCGAAGGACCTCTCGCTCCCGGTTCTGGCGCGGACCTGGCAGATGCTTTTGAAAGGGCTCGGCGAGGCGCAATATGCGCCGCAGCCTTTGGCCGCGGTCGAGATGGCCCTCATCCGCCTGATGCATGTCGCTGACCTGCCGACGCCCGGCGATCTGGTGAAGCATCTCGCCGGCCAGGGAGCTGCATCCGCGCCGGCGCCGACGCCTTCGCCGCGCGGCCCGTCGAACGGTCCGACCAACTATGGTGGTCCCGTCACCAGCGCGATCTCGACCCAGGCGGTGGCGCGCGATCCGGCCGCGCAGCCGGCGCCGGTACAGGCCGCTTTGCCGAAGATCGAGACCTTCGATGCGATGGTCGAGCTCTTCAAGGAGAAGAAGGAAGGCATCCTTCTCACCCATCTCATCAACGATGTGCATCTGGTGCGTTTCGAGGCCGGGCGGATCGAATTGCGGCCGACCCCGAAGGCGCCGGCGGATCTGCCGAATCGTGTTGCCGCCTGCCTGCTGAAATGGACCGGCGCCCGCTGGCTGATCAGCGTCTCCGGCGATCTCGGCGCGCCGACCCTGAAGGAGCAGGCCCAGGCCGTGGAGGCCGAGCTCCGCCGCCGCGCCGCCGAGCATCCGTTGGTGAAAGCGGTGCTCGACGCCTTCCCCGGCGCCACGATCGACGCGGTGCGCGATCTCAAAGTGACCGAAGAATCCGCCGCTGAAGAAGAGGCGGCGCCATTACCTGAGGAAGATCAATGAAGAATCTCGGCCAGATGATGAAGCAGGCGCAGCAGATGCAGGCCAAGATGGCCGAACTGCAGGCGGCGCTGGATCAGGCTGAAGTCACCGGCCAGTCCGGCGGCGGCATGGTGACCATCGTGACCTCGGCCAAGGGCGATCCGAAGAAGGTGAAGATCGACCCGACCCTGATCAATCCCAGCGAGGCCGAAGTGCTGGAAGACCTGATCGTCGCCGCGCTGCGCGATGCGCGCCAGAAAGGCGAAGCGATGGTCCAGGAGGAGATGGGCAAACTGACCGGCGGCCTCTCGCTCCCGGCCGGATTCAAGCTGCCGTTCTGATGCCGCTCTCCGAGATCGACAAGCTGATCCAGCTGCTCTCGAAGTTGCCCGGGCTCGGTCCCCGCTCCGGGCGACGCGCGGCGCTCGCGTTGATGAAGCGGCGCGATGCCATGCTGCTGCCGCTGATCGACGCGCTGGAGCGGGTCGCCGACACCGTGCGCGCCTGCTCGACCTGCGGCAATCTCGACGATGCCGACCCTTGTGCGATCTGCCGCGACCCGCGGCGCGATCCCGCTTCGGTCTGCGTGGTTGCCGATGTCGCCGATCTCTGGGCGCTCGAACGCGCCAATGCCTTCAAGGGCCGCTATCATGTGCTGGGCGGCGTGCTCTCGGCGCTGGACGGCGTTGGCCCGGAGCAGCTCAGCATCGGCCCGCTGCTGCGAAGGGTGGAAACCGGCGATGTCAAAGAGGTGATCCTGGCCCTGGGCGCCACGGTCGATGGCCAGACCACCGGCCACTACCTCGCCGACCGGCTGCATGATTTCGACGTCGCGATCTCGCGCCTCGCCCATGGCGTCCCGGTCGGCGGCGAATTGGACTATCTCGACGACGGCACGCTGATCCAGGCCTTGAAGGCCCGACAGAAGGTGTGAAGTCATGAACGAGCTGAGCAACGCCAAGACCACGCATCTCTCGCCGCTCTCGCTTGATCACGCGTATATCCAGGACAATCCGGCGCCGGCCTACTGGGCACTCTCGCCCTATCTCCTGCACCAGCACACCGACTGCTCCTGCTCGCTGGCCACGGCAACCATGCTCCTGAACGGCGCCCGTGCCATGGACGGCCACGCCCGGATCGGCCAGTTCGTCAGCGAGCGCGGCTTGCTGGAGCGGATGGGTGATGCGGAATGGGAGAAAGGCATCACCCCGCCCGATGGCGGCGGCGCCTCTCTCGCCGAGCTGCGCGACAAGCTGGAGCGCGCCGTGGCGCTCTACGGCCTTTCCGGCTGGTCGGTCGAGCATTGCACCGTCACCGCAGACGATGCCGCGACCGGCGCGGCATTCCGCGCCCATCTGGTGGCGATGGAGCAGGCCGGCGACCGGCTGATCGGCGGCAACTATCATCTCGCCACCACCTATGGCGACCAGTGGGACATCGGCCATTTCTCGCCGATCGGCGCCTATGACGCGGCGACCGATCGCGTCCTCCTGCTCGACGTCTGGAAGGCGGATTACGAGCCCTATTGGGTCGATCGGATGCGCCTCTTGAAGGGCATGGTGCCGATCTCGCCGATCAGCGGCAGCCCCCGCGGCTATCTCGTCCTCAGACGCGGCTGACCATGCCGCCGCCGCGCCCGGTCTCGGCTGAGGATCTGGCGGCGGCGCATCTTTCCGATCTCAGGAAGCCGCTGATCGTGTTCGACGGCATCTGCCATCTCTGCACCGGCTTCGTGCATTTCGTGATCCGTTGGGACCGCGAAGCGCTGTTCCAGTTCCTGCCCGCCCAGTCGCCGCGCGGCGAGGCGCTCTATGCGCGCCTGGGCTTGAAGAGTGGAGATTGGGATTCGAACCTGCTGGTGCTCGAAGGCCGCGTCTATACCGAGCTCGATGCCTTCATCGAGATCGCGCGGCGCTTCGGCGGCCTGTGGCGGCTGATGCCGATCCTCTACGTCATCCCGCGGCCGCTGCGCGATTGGCTCTACCTTCGCATCGCCCGCAACCGCTATGCCTGGTTCGGCAAGCGTGAGGCCTGCTATCTCCCGACGCCCGCGCTGGCTTCCCGGTTCCTCGATTGAGCATGCGGCGCATCCTGATCCTCGGCGGTTATGGCACCTTCGGCAGCCGCATCGCGCGCCTGCTGGCCAAGCGCAAACGCTGGTCGCTGCTGGTCGCCGGGCGATCGCAGGAGAAGGCGCAAGCCCTGGCGCAATCGCTCGGCGATGCGAACGTGTCGGCCATCGCGCTCGACCGCGAGGCGATCACGGCGGTCAAGCTGAAGTCTCTGGAGCTTTGGCTGGTGATCGACGCCTCCGGTCCGTTCCAGGGCGACCGGGCACTAGACTATCCGGTTGTGCGCGCCGCGCTGGATGCGGGTGCGCATTACATCGACATCGCCGACGCGCTGGGCTTTGTCCGCGGGATCGGCCGCTTCGATGCCGAGGCCAGGACCCGCGGCCTCACCGTGATCGCCGGCGCCAGCAGCGTGCCGACCTTGTCTTCCGCCGTGATCGCCGAACTCACCCGAAGCCTCGATCCCCTCGAAGTCGAGATCGCGATCAGCTCCAGCAACCAGGCGACCCTCGGCCGCTCGGTGCATGCGGCCTTGCTCTCCTATGCCGGCCAGCCGATCCGCGTCCGCCGCTTCGGCGCCTGGCGGGAGATCGCCGGCCTGCAGGACTGGCATCCGGTCGCGATCGCCGTGCCCGGCCACGCGCCGCTGCGCCGGATCGTGGCCGCCTGCGAAGTGCCGGATCTGGAGCTGCTGCCGGCGCGCTATCCAAGCCTCCGCAAGGTGATCTTCCGCGCCGGCACGGAGCTGGCGATCCTCAACCGCAGCGCCGGCGTTCTGGCTCGGCTGGTTTCGGCGCGCCTCTTGAAATCGCTGTCGCCTTTCACCGCGCTCGCCGGCAGCGCCTTCGGCCTGTTGCGTGGCTTCGGCAGCGCGCGTTCGGGCATGCTGGTGACGGTCGCCGGTCGCAACGGCGAGGCCTGGGAGCGCCGCCGCTGGAACATCCTCGCCGAGGACGGCGATGGCCTCTGGGTCCCGGCGCTCGCTTCCGCTTTGCTGACCGAGCAGCTCGACCGCGGCGAGATCGCGTCCGGCGCGCGGCCCGGAATCGATGTGCTAACCCTTGCGGATTTCCGCGCCGCCTTCGCCGCCTTCAAGATCGAGGATGCCAGCGAGGTGGAGCGCCTGCCGCCTTCGCCGTTCCGCCGCTGGCTCGGCGCCGCGGTCGATATCCTGCCGCAAGCCATCCGCGAACTGCACGATGATCCGCTGGAGCGCAGCGTCTCCGGCACGGTCACTGTCACCCGCGGCACGCATCCGATCGCGGCTTTGATGGGCCGGGTGCTCGGCTTTCCGCCGGACGCCGAGAACCTGCCGCTCACCGTCGCGTTCGAGCCGCGCGGTGACGGCGAGATCTGGCGCCGCATCTTCCCGACCAGCACCTTCAGAAGCCATCTGAAGCCCTGGCCCGGCAGGGCCGGCGCGATGCGCGAATGCGTCGGACCGTTGGCCTATGGCTTCCGCCTCGACACCGACGCGCAGGGCCTGCGCATGGTATTCGAGCGCTGGTGGTTCTGCGGCATGCCGCTGCCCCGCGCACTCGGTCCCCGGGTCGCGGCGGCGCAATGGCAGGAAGGCGAGGACTATTGCTTCTCGGTCGATGTCTCGGGCGTCGGGCTGGGGCGCGTCATCGCCTATCGCGGCCGCCTGCGCCTCAATCCCTCACGTCAATGACTGCCCGCCATCGACCACGATCGTCTGCCCGGTGATCCAGCCAGCGAGATCGCTGGCGAGGAACAGCGCGACATTGGCGATCTCCTCGGGCGCGCCGAGCCGGTCCCAGGGAATGCCGTCCAGGATGCTCTGATAGAGCTTGGGGTCCGCCGTCTTGCGGTCTTCCCAGAGGCCGCCGGGAAATTCGATCGAGCCCGGGGCGATGCAGTTGGCCCGGATCCGCTTCGGCGCCAGCGCCAGCCCCTGGCTCATCGTGTAGTTGATGAGCGCCGCCTTGACCGCGGCATAGGCGACGGAACGCGCCGAGGCCATCAGGCCCGAGATCGAGGAGATATTGATGACGCTGCTGCCCTTCGACTTCTCCAGATAGGGCAGCGCGGTCCGCGTCGCGCGCGCCGTGCCGAGCAGGTCGACATTGACGCTGGCCTGCCAGCCGCTCTCGTCGTCCTTCAGCCCCAGGCCGGAGGCGTTGTTGACCAGCACGTCGAGCCCGCCCAAAGCCGCCGCGGCCGCGTTCACCATGGCGGTCACCTGCTTCTCGTCGCCGAGATCGCAGGCCGTGCCGAAGACCTTGGCTCCATGCCGCTTCAGCTCGGCCTCGGCTTTGCGCACGCCGGCTTCGCCCCGCGCGCAGATCGCCACGTCGGCGCCGTTCGCGGCGAAGGCCAGGGCGATCGAGCGACCGATGCCGCGGCTGCCGCCGGCGACCAGCACCTTCTTGCCTTTGAACGAAATCTCCATGCGACCTCTCCCCCAAGATGCTTCTTCGGCGCGCCCCGCTGTCCTAGAGTGGCGCCGGAATCGTTGTAACAGCACTGGGCGCCAGAATGAACACGGCATCGCCGCTCGCCGATATCGGTCTATGGTCGCTGCTGCAGCGGCTGCGCGGCCAGCGCTGGGTCGATCTCACCCACACCTTCTCCGCCACGACGCCGCATCACCCGAGCTTCCGACCGGCCGAGCTCAGGAAAACCGTCGACCACGAGGACCTGATCGACGGCCAGCGCGCCGGATTCATGACCCATGAATACCGCTTCGCCGGGCAATGGGGCACGCACGTGGATCCGCCGGTGCACTACCATGCCGGCCTCCGCTATCAGGACGAGATCCCGGTCGCGGAGATGCTGCTGCCCCTGGTGGTGCTGGATATCTCCGCGCGCGCCGCCACCGACCCCGACAGCTGCGTGACGCTCTCCGACGTCGCGGCCTGGGAAGCACGCTGCGGCAGGATCCCGGAAGGCGCCTTCGTCGCCTTGCGCAGCGACTGGTCGAAGCGCTGGCCGGACCAGGCGCGGATGCTGAACGCCGACCGGGAAGGCATCAGCCATTTCCCCGGCTGGTCCCTGCCGGTCCTGAAGCTGTTGTTCGAGGAACGCGCGATCTGCGCCTGCGGCCACGAGACCACCGACACCGATCCCGGCATCGCGTCCAGCCGCGGCGACTATGGGCTGGAACGCTACGTGCTGGGGCGGAACTGCTGGCAGATCGAGATGCTGGCCAATCTCGATCAGGTGCCGGAGGCGGGTGCCTTGATCGTCGCCACCTGGCCCAAGGCCGAGAAGGGCTCCGGCTTCCCGGCGCGCGTCTTCGCGATCTGCCCGGAAGCTTGAGTATCAGGCTGCCGTGATGAGCTGCGCCTCGATCCGCGCCTGCGGTGACATCTCCTGCAAGCCGGCGACCAGCCGGTCGCTCGCCTCTTGCAGCGCCTCGAGCGGCATCGGGGCGAGGCTCTCCAGGATGAACCACATCCGGCGCGCATCCCCGTTCAGCCGCGTGCGCACGCCTTGCCGCCAGTTCCAGCGCCGGCAGGTGACGCCGTTGTCGTCGCGCCAGACCACCTCGCCGGGTTCCGGTGCTTCGATCGCCGGGTTGCCGTCCTTCATCGTGTCGAAGAGTTCCGACCCGTCGGCGATGGTCAGCCGCGGTAGCCCGGCATAGGCGTCGAGATTCTCGCCGCCGACCGGCACGGCATAGCGCAGGCTGATCGCGTTATAGAGGTCGACCACCGGGTTGACCCGCGGCAGCGCGCCGTCGCGCAGGAAGCGCTTGCGCAGCGCTTCGGCCGAGCAGGGCGTGCGCTGCGGCTTGGCGCCGAACTTCTGGAAGACCTGCGCCCAGGCGGCGAGGTGCGGCTGGGCCCAAGCCGGCTCGCCCCCGGCCGCGGCACGATAGGCCTCCGCAAGCGCCGCTTCCGCCGCCGCGCCGCTGACCGGCGCGCCGGTCTCCATGACAATGCTCATGGCGCGGAAATCCGGCGCCAGCGCGGCGATGCGCGGGTCGATGGATGCCATCATTTCGAATGTCCCTGTCATCGCTTGATCACCACCAGCCCGGCGCCCGCCAATGCCAGCGCCAAGCCGGCGAGCTGCCAACCGTTGAGGCTTTCGCTGAACAGCAGCAGGCCGAGGACCGCCAGCAGGATCACGGTCGAGGTGCTGGCCACGCTGAAGGCGGTCCCCACCGACCAGCCGTGCCGGTAGGCCAGGAGATAGCCGATCTCGATGCCGACCACCGAGGCCGCCAGCAGCAGGGTCGGCCAGCTGAGCAACGGCTTCAGGTCGGCGGTCGTCATCGGCTTCGCGCCGACCACGGAGAGGCCGACGCAGGAAAGCGTGGCCATCGCGTAGACGATCGCCAGCAGCAGGAAAGGCCGGTTGCCCGACGGCACCGCTTTGAGGGCGATGTGATAGAGGACCTGCGACAGGATCACGATGGAGATGCTGAGGGGATACATATCGGCTCGGCTTCAGGCTTTCTCGGGGCTTCAGGCTTTTGCCGCGTTCTCGTAGACCACCATCGCGAAGCGGAGCTTCTTCTTGCCGTGGCAGGCATAGGAATGGGCGCAGTCGGTCCGCGCCGAGGCCGCCGCTCCGGCGCCGACCAGGTGGACTTGGCCGTCGATCTCCAGCGCGAGCGTGCCCTCGATCACGTTCAGCAGCTCCTGCGTGCCCGCGGGATGCGGGCGCGATTCGAATTTCTCGCCGGGCAGCATGCTCCACTCCCAGAGCTCCAGCATGTCCGGACCTTCCGACCCCACCAGCAGGGTCGCCGCGCCGCCCTTCGACCCCTGCCAGAGAACCGGCGCGCTGCCCGGTGCCACGATCCGGACCGCGCGGTGCGGATGGTCGCCGCCGTCCACCAGGTCGGCGACCGAGACGCGCAAGGCCGCCGCCAGCTTGCACAGGGTCGAGATGCTGGGATTGGCGCGGCCCTGCTCGATCTGCACCAGCATGCCCTTGCTGATGTCGCTGCGCGCCGCGAGCGCGTCGAAAGTCAGCTGGTTGCTCTTCCGGAGCGACGCGACCCGGCGCGCGATCGCCTCATTCATCGCGTCGCCGGTCTCAGGCTGGTTGGGTTTCGCGTTAGTCATTATATTGACCTCATCAGTCAATATAAGTATCAATTTCCAGGGCCTGTCAATGCCGCGCGAAAGCATGCTGGAATCGCGCCCCTATGCCCGACGCCGAAGGAATCGACCATGTATGTACCCGCGCATTTCGACGAACCCCGGGCCGAGGTGCTGCACGCGCTGATCGAGAAGGCGCCGCTCGGCATCCTGTTCACCAACGGCAAGAGCGGCATGGATGCCAACCATCTGCCGTTCCACCTCAGCCGGGATGAGGGGCGCGCCGGCGTCCTGCATTGCCATGTCGCGCGCGCCAACCCGGTCTGGCAGGACATCGCCAGCGGCGATGAGGTGCTGGTCGTGTTCCGGGCGGCGGACGCCTATATCTCGCCGAACTGGTATCCGAGCAAACGGGAGTTCAAGAAGCAGGTGCCGACCTGGAACTACCGGGTCGCGCATGTGCACGGCCGCGCCACGATCCGCGACGACGAGCGCTATGTGCGCAAGGTGATCGCACGCCTCACCAAGACGCATGAGTCGCCACAGGCCAATCCCTGGAAGATGAGCGACAGCCCCCGGGACTTCATCGACATGATGGTGAAAAACATCGTCGGCATCGAGGTCGAGATCACCCGGCTGGTCGGCAAGCTGAAGCTCAGCCAGAACAAGGAGACCCGCGACATCCTCGAGGCCGGCGAGACCCTGAAGCGCCGCGGCGACGTGGCGATCGGCGAGGCGATGCTGGCGGCGGGCGCGGCCAAGGCCGAGCAGGGCTAGCGTCGCGCGCCCCTCGCCCTAGACCAGCCGCATCGAGACCTCGACGTCGCCGCCGAACGGCGTGGACATGTAGCCCAGCGCCGCCGAGCGGACCCGCGCGAGGTAATCGGGGCTGTATTCGGCATTGTCGGCGACGATGAAAGCGCCGGGCCGCAGCCGGCTTTCCACCAGGCCGAGGATCTCCGGATAGAGCGCCTTGGCGCCGTCCAGCAGCAGCAAATCGATGCTGTCGGGAAGATCGCGGCTGAGGGTCTGAAGCGCATCGCCTTCGCGGATCTCGACCAGGTCGATGACGCCGCCGGCGGTCAGGTTCTCGCGCGCCCGCGCCGCCTTGCCGGGTTCGAACTCGCTGGTGATCAGCCGGCCGCCGCCGTTGTCCTGCAAGGCCGCGGCGAGATGCAGGGTCGAGATCCCGAACGAGGTGCCGAACTCGACGATGCTGCGCGCGCAGGAGCTGCGCGCCAGCATGTAGAGCAGCCGCCCGGTCTCGCGCGAGACCGCGAGCGGATAATCCTTCAGGGCGGCGTAGAAGTCGCGATACTCGGTCTTGCTGCGCATCAATCGCCCGCGCTCCTCGGCGGAGACGTGGGCAAAGGCCGGGCTGGTCGCCGGCGAGGAAGCTTCGACCTCGTCGAACAGCCGCTCGAGGAGCAGGGCGAAGGGATAGCTGGTGAGCGTGGCCATGGCGGTCTCCGGTCTTGGGGTCGGCGCGGTATTGCGCCGCCGAAGAAATACGAATAATCCTTCATGTTTCCAATTCGCATTGCCGGAGCCCAGCATGCCGACCCGCCGGAACCCGCGGATTTCCTCGCGAAAGCAGCCGCAACAGGCCCGCTCCGCCGACCTGGTCGCGGCGATCCTGGAGGCGGCGGTTCAGGTTTTGGCGAAGGAAGGTGCCGCGCGTTTCACCACCGTGCGGGTCGCCGAGAAGGCCGGCGTCAGCGTCGGCTCGCTCTACCAGTATTTCCCCAACAAGGCGGCGATCCTGTTCCGGCTGCAGAGCGACGAATGGCGCCAGACCACCGACCTGCTGCGCCGCATCCTCGAGGATCAGCGCCGGCCGCCGTTGCAGCGGCTGCGCGTCCTGGTGCACGAGTTCATCCGTTCGGAATGCGCGGAGGCCGCGGTCCGGGTGGCGCTCGACGACGCGGCGCCGCTCTACCGCGACGCGCCGGAAGCCAAAGCCGCGAAGGCTTCCGGCGAGCGCACGATCCAGCGCTTCATGCAGGAGGCGCTGCCGAAGGCCTCACCCGCCACGCGCGCGACGGCCGGCGAGCTGATCAAGACCACACTCAGCACAGTCGGCAAGGAATTCTCGGAAAAGCCGCGCAAGGCCACGGAGATTGCGGCCTACTCGGAGGCGATGTCCGATATGTTCTGCGCTTATCTCGGCAGTCTCGCCCGCTCGGTGGGATAGTTGGTGCCGGGAGCATCGGCGTGGCTCTGGAGATCTTCCCCGGCCCGCGATGCCTGCTCGTCGCCCAGGGGATCGTCGGTAACCGAGTCGCCGAACCACCAGACCACCAGCCAGAGCAGCACGAAGCCCACGGCGATCCAGATCAGGTAGCTCCAGGCCGGCAGGTCCGCAGCCCGGGCGCCGAAGGTGCCCAGCACGATGACAAGCCCCAGCAGGGCGGTGCCGATCAGCTTCGTTTTAGGCGAGGCAGGCATCTTCACTCTCGGTCTGGTCGGCCAGGCGCACTGCCCCGGCCGGGTCCGAGTTTCACTCCCGCTTCCGTAATATTTCCGCAATTAGACAAATAACGCTTGAGCGCGTGGATCTAGTCCACACGCGAGAGCGAAATCTCCGAAAAATGGTAAAGACCCCCAGTTGGGGGAAATCGCTCGGGAAAAAAGTCAGGCGCCGGCTTGATCCGCCGGCGCCCCGCACGCCTTCAGTCGAGTGAAGAGCGTCCTCCCAGACGGCCCCGCTTCTTGACGGCGGGGCTGCCCAAACTCCGCTTAATTGCTGGCCACGATCTTGGCTTCCAGCTCCTTAGCTTCCTCGCAGCTGCCGCAGGCCTTCTTCAGCACGGCGAGGCGCTCCTTGGCCTCGGCCGGCATCTTCATCTCGACATAGAGTTCGCCGAGATATTCGTTGGCGCCGAGATGGTCCGGCTCCATGGCCAGGGCTTGGTTGTAATAGTCGAGCGCGGTCTTCTGGTCGCCGCTCTTGCGATAGGAGTAGCCGAGCAGGTTCAGCGCATCGGCATAGGCGCCCTTGTCCTTGATCAGCTTCTGCAGGATCGGGATCGCGTCCGAATATTCCTCGTCGTCGATCAGCTCCTTCGCCTTCTTGTAGGGATCGGGCTGCGCGTTGTCGTCATCCGAGCTGCCCATGGCCCAAGCTTGTCCGAATAGGGCGGAGCCGGTGATGAGCAGGACCGCGGCGAAGCCGGCGATACCCGTGGCGAACCCTGTGATGATGTTGCGTGTCATGTTCTGCTCCTTCAATTGAAGACTCCCGACCCCAATTCAAATCACTTATCCGTAACGCTGCTCGCGCCAAGGGTCGCCGTGGTTGTGATAGCCGCGCTCTTCCCAGAAGCCCGGCTGGTCGCCGGCGTGGAACGCGATGCGCTTCACCCATTTGGCACTTTTCCAGAAGTAGAGCTGCGGCACCACCGCCCGCATCGGGCCGCCATGCTCGAGGGTGAGCGGCTCGCCGTTCCAGTGGGTGGCGAGCAGCGCGTCTTCGACCGCGAATTCCTCCAGCGGGAGGTTGCTCGTGTAGGTATCGTAGCTGTGCAGGGTAACGAAGCGCGCCTCGGGTTTCGGCTGCACCCGCGCCAGCAGGTCCCGCACCGCGACGCCGCGCCAGCGATTGTCGAAGCGCGACCAGGCGGTCACGCAATGGATGTCGCTCTCGACATCGGTCTGCGGCAGATCCTGGAACGCGGCCCAGTCGAGCCGCATCGGTTGCTCGACCAGGCCATCGACCTGGAGCCGCCAGCGGTCGAGCGGGATGTTCGGCTTCACGCCGAGATCGAGCACCGGCCAGGCGGCGGTCTTGCGCTGGCCCGGCGGCAACCGGTCTTCCTCGCGATGTGAGGGTCGGCCGGTCAGCAGCCGGCCTTCCTCGGCCCAGCGCTGTTTGGTCGCGATCAGCTTGTCCTTGAAACTGCCCTTGGTGTCCTGGGGGGAGCCGCCGTCGTTCATGCCGTCATCCGCCGCGTGGTTGCCCGAAGTATTTGGAATCCCGCTCGAAAGGCCAAGGCTCGCAACCTGACATCAAGCGGAATTGAGATACCCCTTCCGCTCGGGTTATACTAACTTTCAGTGTTGATTTAACTGACGGACTTTCCTTGCCTTTCCGAAATTCAGCCGGTAGAACCGAATCGGACCGCAGCGGCTATTTACGCTCGCCTGCCTGTAATTAGTGACGTGGTTGTGATGTCCGAACTTCGCCTGGCGCATGGACTGCGCTTCGAGGACCTCTACGAGCCTGCCGGCCTCGCGGCGGTCGACTCTCACTTCATCGCCGGCCTGAAGGCCGGGGACGAGGGCCTCGCCGGCCGTCTGCTCGCCGCGCGCGCCGAACCCGCCGCACTCGACCAGAAGGCGGAATCGCAGCTCATCCTCGACCTCGCCGGCCATGTCGAGGATTTCGTCGGCGAACTCTTCGGCATCGAGACCGAACTCAAGGAGCTGCAGGCGCGACACAGCGACCTCGCGCCCTTGTTCACGGTGAAGCGCCTGTTCGTACAGCGCCGCGCCTTGAAGGCGCACCGCGAGCAGGAGGCGGAGACCTTCGACGGCGATGCCTTGCGGGCCGAATTGACCACGGCCTTCGGCGGCCAGTTCGACGAATTGACCTTCGCGCGCCATGTCGATCACTGGCTCGCCCACGAAGCCGATCATGCGCAAGAGCTCG
The DNA here is from genome assembly GCF_041905885.1 of Dongia sp. Taxonomy (NCBI): domain Bacteria; kingdom Pseudomonadati; phylum Pseudomonadota; class Alphaproteobacteria; order Rhodospirillales; family Dongiaceae; genus Dongia; species Dongia sp. The sequence goes on from NZ_JAYRKD010000015.1 coordinate 107,417, forward strand.
ACCTCGCCACCCGCTACGCCGCCTGGGCGGCGCAGAGCGAGGCTGGCAGGAAGCTCCACAAGAAGGGCGTGCTGTTCAAGGCGCCGCGCAAGATCGACCCGATGCACCTGGTGCATTTCGAGACCGAGCTCCGCCACGGCATTCCGATGGTGAAGCTGCCCGACGAGCATCTGCGCCGCCGCGAAGGCTTCGCCCTCACCGATATCGGCACCGATCTCAAAGGCGCGCTCGATCAGGCGAATTACTGCATCTGGTGCCATAACCAGGGCAAGGACAGCTGCTCGCGCGGCCTGACCGAAAAGGACGGCGCCTACAAGAAGAGCGTGTTCGGCGTGACCCTGGCCGGTTGTCCCTTGGACGAGAAGATCTCCGAGATGCACACCGCGAAGGCGAACGGCCAGCCTTTGGGCGCGGTCGCCATCATCGCCATCGACAACCCGATGATGGCGGCGACCGGGCATCGCATCTGCAACGACTGCATGAAAGCCTGCATTTACCAGAAGCAGGAGCCGGTCGACATCCCGCAGGCGGAAACCCGCAGCCTCAAGGACCTGCTCAACCTGCCCTGGGGCTTCGAGATCTACGGTCTGTTGACGCGCTGGAACCCGCTCAACATCCGCCAGCCCGTCGCCAGGACTGCCAGCGGCCGCAAGGTACTGGTGGTCGGCCTCGGCCCCGCCGGCTATACGCTGGCGCATTACCTGCTGAACCAGGGCCATACCGTGGTCGCGATCGATGGCTTGAAGATCGAGCCGCTGCCGCCGGCGCTCTCCGGCGTCGATGCCGCCGGCAAGCATGTGCCGTTCCAGCCGATCCGGACGTTCTCCGATCTGCAGGAGGATCTCGGCAACCGCGTGATGGCCGGCTTCGGCGGCGTCGCCGAATACGGCATCACCGTGCGCTGGGACAAGAACTTCCTCAAAGTCATCCGCCTGCTGCTGGAGCGCCGCAACAGCTTCTCGATGTTCGGCGGGGTCCGCTTCGGCGGCACCTTGACGCTCGACCAGGCGTTCGAGCTCGGCTTCGATCATGTCGCGCTGGCTTTGGGTGCGGGCAAGCCGACCCTGCTCGACCTGCCGAACGGCTTGGCCCGCGGCGTGCGCATGGCGTCGGACTTCCTGATGGCGCTGCAACTCACCGGTGCGGCGAAGACCGATTCCATCGCCAACCTGCAGCTGCGTCTCCCCGCCGTGGTGATCGGTGGCGGCCTGACCGCGATCGACACCGCGACCGAGGCGATGGCCTATTACCCGATCCAGGTAGAGAAATTCCTGCATCGCTACGAGACCTTGACCGCCGAGATCGGCGAGGCGGCTTTGCGCAGCGAATGGTCCAAGGCCGAGACCGAGATCGCCGACGAGTTCATCAACCATGCCCGCGCCATCCGCATGGAGCGCGACCGCGCGAAAATGGCGGGTGAGAAGCCGAAGCTCTCCGATCTCATCAACAATTGGGGCGGAGTCACGCTGGCCTATCGCCGCCGCCTGATTGATTCGCCGTCCTACACCTTGAACCACGAGGAGGTGGAGAAGGCGCTGGAGGAGGGGATCCGCTTCGCCGAAACGCTGACCCCCAGCGTGATCGACGTCGACCAGATGGGGCATGTGGAAGCGATCCGCCTGAAGGATGCCGAGGGCAAGCTGCATGTGCTGCCGGCCCGCGCCGTGCTGGTCGCGGCCGGCACCAAGCCCAACACCGTGCTGGCGCGCGAGGACGCGGAGAACTTCCCGCTCGACGGCCAGTATTTCCAGGCCGTCGATGACGACAATAACGTGGTGAAGCCGGAGCGGGTGGCCAAGCCCGACGAGGTCCGGGTCATCACCCGCTATCGCCCGGACGGCCGCGCCATCAGCTTCTTCGGCGATCTCCATCCCTCCTTCGCCGGCAACGTGGTGAAGGCGATGGGCAGCGCCAAGCAGGGCTGGCCGGTGATCCAGGCGGCGCTGGAGCGCCTGCCCGCGGCCGAAGGCAACGCCGATCACTCGGCCTTCCTCGCCGAGCTCAATCGTCGTCTGCGGGCGCGGGTGCGCGCGGTCAACCGCCTGACGCCGACCATCGTCGAAATCGTGGTCGAGGCGCCGCAAGCCGCGGCCAATTTCGAGCCGGGCGAGTTCTATCGCCTGCAGAATTTCGAGACCCTGTCGCAGCGCACGGCCGACACCACGCTGACCATGGAAGGCCTGGCGCTGACCGGCGCCTGGACCGACATCGACCAGGGCCTGGTCGGCTTGATCGTGCTGGAGATGGGCGGCTCTTCGGACCTCTGCGCCTGGCTGAAGCCCGGCGAGCCGGTGATCCTGATGGGCCCGACCGGCACGCCGACCGAAACGCCCTCCGGCGAGACCGTGCTGCTCGCGGGCGGCGGCCTCGGCAACGCGGTGCTGTTCTCGATCGGCCGCGCGCTCCGTGCGGCAGGCTCGAAGGTGCTCTACTTCGCCGGCTACAAGAAGCTGGTCGACCGCTACAAGGTGGCGGAGATCGAGGCCGCGGCGGATGTCGTGGTCTGGACCTCCGACGAGGCGCCGGGCTTCGCGCCGGCGCGGCCGCAGGACAAGATGTTCGTCGGCAACATCGTCGAGACCATGCTCGCCTACGCAGAGGGCCGGCTCGGCCCGACCGAGATCAAGATGCAGGATGTCGACCGCATCATCGCCATCGGCTCCGACGGCATGATGGCGGCGGTCGCCCGGGCGCGCCACGGCGTGCTGCAGGAATATCTCAAACCCCATCACCACGCAGTCGGCTCGATCAACTCGCCGATGCAGTGCATGATGAAGGAAATCTGCGCCCAGTGCCTGCAGACCCACCGCGACCCGGTGACCGGAAAGGAGACCGTGGTCTTCTCCTGCTTCAACCAGGACCAGAACCTCGACGCGGTCAACTTCGAGGCCCTGCGCTCGAGGCTGCAGCAGAACCGCGTCCAGGAAAAGCTCACCGTCGCCTGGATCCGCCACGCCCTCAAGGACGTCGCCAAGAGTGAGCGCAAGACGGCTTAAGCAGACCGGCTATTGAAAACTCTTTGACTCGTCATCCTCCGCGCAGGCGGAGGATCCACGAGTTTGCATCCGTCGCACGATAGAGACTCGTGAATGGTCGGCCTTCGCCGACCATGACGATTTGGTGGTGGCGGTAATCTAGCTTTTCCAGGATACGGGGCGCCATCAATCGACCCAGTCGATGGCTATGTCCCAGAAAGGCAATTGGACCGCTCCGCTGCCGAGGCGCAGCATCGCCCCAGGTTCAAACGCTGGCTGAAAGGGAGATCGTCATGGCGGCGGAACGGAAATGCCCGATGGGGCACGGCGCGCGTGCTCAGACCAACACCGATTGGTGGCCGAACCAGCTGAAGCTCAACGTGTTGCATCAGCATTCCGCGCGGGCCAATCCGATGGGCGAGGCCTTCGACTACGCGGCGGAGTTCAAGACTCTCGATCTCGACGCGCTGATCAAGGATCTCAGAGCGCTGATGACCGACAGCCAGGATTGGTGGCCGGCGGATTTCGGCCATTACGGCCCGTTCTTCATCCGCATGGCCTGGCACAGCGCCGGCACCTACCGGGTTCAGGACGGCCGCGGCGGGGCCGGGGCGGGCGACCAGCGTTTCGCGCCGCTCAATTCCTGGCCCGACAACGTCAACCTCGACAAGGCCCGCCGCCTGCTCTGGCCGATCAAGGCGAAGTATGGCCGCAAGATCTCCTGGGCCGATCTCCTGATCCTGACCGGCAACGTCGCCCTGGAATCGATGGGCTTCAAGACCTTCGGTTTCGCCGGCGGCCGCGTCGATACCTGGGAGCCGGGCGAGGACATCTATTGGGGCCCGGAGGGCAAGTGGCTGGCCGATGAGCGCTACAGCGGCGAGCGCGATCTCGCCAACCCGCTCGCCGCCGTGCAGATGGGCCTCATCTATGTGAACCCGGAAGGCCCGAACGGCAACCCCGATCCGCTCGCCGCGGCGCGCGACATCCGCGACACCTTCGCCCGCATGGCGATGGATGACGAGGAGACCGTGGCGCTGATCGCCGGCGGCCACACCTTCGGCAAGACCCACGGCGCCGCCAATCCCGCCGAGCATGTCGGCCTGGAGCCGGAGGGCGCCGATATCGAGCTGCAAGGCCTCGGCTGGAAGAACAGTTTCGGCAAGGGCCATGGCGGCGACACGATCGGCAGCGGCCTCGAGGTCACCTGGACCACCACGCCGACCAAGTGGAGCAACAACTTCTTCTGGAACCTGTTCGGCTATGAATGGGAGCTGACCAAGAGCCCGGCCGGCGCCCATCAGTGGAAGCCGAAGCATGGCATGGGCGCCAACACCGTGCCCGATGCGCATGATGCGGCGAAGAAGCACGCGCCGCAGATGCTGACCACCGACTTGGCACTCCGCTTCGATCCGGCCTACGAGAAGATCTCGCGGCGCTTCATGGAGAATCCCGACCAGTTCGCCGATGCCTTTGCACGGGCCTGGTACAAGCTGACCCACCGCGACATGGGGCCGGTTGCCCTGCATCTAGGGCCCTTGAAGCCGAAGGAAGTGCTGATCTGGCAGGACCCGATCCCGGCGGCCAGCGGGCAGCCGATCAACGCCGAGGACATCGAGTCCCTGAAGGCCAAGCTCTTGGCCTCCGGTCTCTCGATCGCGCAGTTGGCGACCACCGCCTGGGCTTCGGCTTCCACCTTCCGCGGCTCCGACAAGCGCGGCGGCGCCAATGGCGCGCGCATTCGCCTCAGCCCGCAGAAGGACTGGGCGGTCAACCAGCCGGCCGAGCTTCAGAAGGTGCTCGGCAAACTGGAGGCGATCCAGAAGGAGTTCAACGCGAGCGCCGGCGGCAAGCAGCTGTCGCTGGCCGACCTGATCGTCCTTGGCGGTTCCGCCGCAGTCGAGGCGGCGGCGAAGCAGGGCGGCGTCGCGGTGACCGTGCCGTTTACGCCGGGCCGCACCGATGCCGGCCAGGACCAGACCGATGTCGACTCCTTCAAATGGCTGGAGCCGACCGCCGACGGTTTCCGCAACTATCTCCGCGGGCCGCAGCGGGTCTCGCCGGAAGAGCTGCTGGTCGATCGCGCGCAGCTGCTCACCCTCTCGGCGCCGGAGCTGACGGTGCTGCTGGGCGGGCTGCGCGCTCTCAACGTCGGCCAGCCGGCGCACGGTGTCTTCACCGCCAGGCCGGAGACCTTGAGCAGCGACTTCTTCGTCAACCTGCTTGACATGGGCACGGAATGGCAGAAGTCCGCGACTGAGGGCATCTATGAAGGCCGCGACCGCAAGACCGGCGCGGTGAAATGGACGGGAACGCGCGTCGATCTCATCTTCGGCTCGCATTCCCAGCTCCGGGCGCTGGCCGAGGTCTATGCCTCGGCGGATGCCAGGGAGAAGTTCGTGAAGGATTTCGTCGCGGCCTGGACCAAGGTCATGAACCTCGACCGCTTCGATCTGCAGCGATAGGGCGAAAAGCCCGTTTCGCGCCTGCCGGCGATCGCCAAACCTCTGCCTGAAAAGGTGGAGGTTAGGCGATGCTCAAATTCTTCTTCGGCCCGCAATCTTGCGCTCTTGCTTCGCATATCGCGCTGGAGGAAGCCGGCGCCAACTATGAAGCCGTCAAACTCGACCTCCGCGCCGGCGATCAGCGCAAGCCGGAATATTTGAAGGTCAATCCGAAGGGCCGGGTGCCGGCGCTGGTCACCGATCGCGGCATCCTCACCGAGAATCCGGCGATCCTCGCCTACATCGCGCAGACCCATCCGGGGAAGAAGCTGGCGCCGCTCGACGATGCCTTTGCGTTCGGGAAGATCCAGGCGTTCAACGCCTATCTCTGCGCCACCGTCCACGTCGCCCATGCGCATAAGCTGCGCGGCTATCGCTGGGCGGACCAGCAGTCTTCTTTCGACGACATGAAGCAGAAGGTGCCCGAGACCGTCGCCGCCTGCTTCGAGCTGATCGAGAACGAGATGTTGGAAGGGCCCTGGGTAGCGGGCGCGGACTTCTCCATCGCCGACCCCTATCTTTTCACGCTCTCGAGCTGGCTGGAGGGCGACGGCGTGGACCCCCAGCGCTTCCCCAAGGTGCTCGACCATCGAAACCGCATGGCGCAGCGTCCGGCTGTGCAGCGGGTCTTGCCGCTGCACCAATAGCGGAATCGACACGCGCCAATTCCCCGCATTCTGTCAGGCATTTCCCGGCGGCCTGGGGACATTATCCTGACTGCCGTGTCGGCGCCGACCGGCGCATGCTTGGGTCCGTGCCGGATTTAGTCCGGCGGCGGATCGGGTGAGTCGGTGGAGAACTCCGATGACGGACCTATTACCGAGAGCCATCAGCTGTGGAACGCAGGATGCCGACGCGCTGTGCTCCCGACCCGAAGAGGGGTTGGATTGCCGCGATGCGCGACTGCATTGCCTGTTCGCCAGCTGGATGAGCCTGCGCGGCGGCCGGGCGATCCCGGATCGCAGCGCGCTCGACTGCGCCGCGATCTCGTCCTTGCTGCCTTATGTCTGGATCTGCAGGTTGGCAGCGGAGACCGGCCGTTTCCCCTTCCGCCTGGCAGGTGATGAAATCCGCTGGCTGCTGGGACGGCCGGTCTCCGGCGCCCATGCGGACGATCTGCTGCCCAATATCGCGGGGTCGATCAACGCCACACTCACTGCCGTCCTGCACCAGCCGGCCGTCTGCTACTTTCGCGGGCTGCTGCCGCATGCCGATCTGTTTTCGGTCGAGGCCGAGACTCTCGCTTTGCCGCTCGCCGACGGCGATCATGCGACGACGGTTCTGGCGGCAACGATCTTCGCTTGGCCATCGACGCGGGCGTCCAGCCAGGCGGCCTTTGCCGCGCAGCCGGGACCGATGCTGATCCCGGTTTCCGCCCTCTAGGCGCGGGAGGGCTTGCGGCGATGAGCAATGACGCCTCGACCATCATCTTCGCTCGGCCCGCGCTGGGGTCGGATGCCGCCGCACGGTGGATCTACGACGACGTCACCGAAGCGGAGGTGGTGCGCCGGATCGCCGCCAGTCACGACAGCGTGCGGTCGCTCTATGCCTATTGGCGGGGCCGGTCCAACGGGTGCGCGATGCCGAGCCGCGGCGACATCGACCCGGTGGATTTCCCGCGCCATCTCCCATCCGTGACACTCGTCGATGTGGTGCCGGACCAGCGGCGTTTCGTCTACCGCCTGGTCGGCACCCAGGAAGTCGCCGGTCGCGGCGGCGATCCAACGGGACAAGCGGTGGGTGATGCCTACTACGGCGAGAGCCGCGAAGCAGCGCTCGGCAGCTATGAATACGTGGTGCGCAGTTGTCGGCCGTTCTGCGTCCGCGATCCCTACACCACGGCGGACGGCTGGGAGGAGCAGGAGGATACCCTCTACCTGCCGCTCTCCGCGGATCGCACGAACGTCAACATGGTGCTGGTCTATACCCACTCCGCCACATTCCGCCCCAGGCTGATCAGCAAGCTGTTGCAAGCCTAAGGCATCGCCGGCGCGGCGCGGCGCCCGGCGAACCAGGCCAGCAGCCGGGTCAGCCCGAACATCGCGGCGGCCAAGACCAGCGCGAGCAGCAGCAGCGGAAAGGCGCAGAGCGCGACCATGACATAGGTCGCCATGAGCTCGTAAAGGATCAGAACCATCCAGAGCAAGGCGCAGAGCGCGACGCTCCACCAGGCCTGCACCGAATCCCGCTCGATGCGCCCGATCCGGCGCGTGACCGCGGCAATCAGCAACCAGGGCAGCAACATCGCGACCAGGCCCGGCCAGTTGCCGACGATCAGGACTGCGAAACCCAGGGCGACGCTCCACGGCGCCCAGTCCACGGCAAAACCGATCGGCGGCGTATCGTCGAACTCGGGGTAAGGGTTCAGATCGGCCGGGCTGTCCCAGGCAATCCGATCCGGATCGAGCCGCCAGGGCACGGGGATCGGCCCGTACAGAAAGACCCAGCAATATTCGACGCTCATGCAGAAGCTGACGACATTGCCGGCCACCGACGTCTTGGCGACGGTCGCGCCGGCTTCCGTCCGCAATTGGGCGCGCGCCGGGTCGGCAAAGAAAATGCCGTCTCCATACAGGATCTCCAGCGTCGCCGATCTTCCACCGCCGAAATCGAGCGTCTCCAGGGCTACCGTGTAGGGCCGGTGGGCAAAGGCCGGCTGGCCCAGCGAGACCAGGAGCGCCGCCGCGAGCAGGAGAACGAGGGCAGCGGGGCGACAGGTCACAGGGGGCAACTCCGGAGCGTTCGGCGCGGACGCTTTTTGGTCTCAAAACGCAGGGATTAAACGATCAATCGGGCAGAAGTCGGGCAATCTGCGCCCGGATTTATGGCGGTTTCCCAAGGGCCAGGGCGGCCTTGCCGCCGGGGCCGTTCATTAGAATCCGTTATATCGCGATGCAAAAAGAATGGTTTGAATGCGACGCCCAAGCCCACATGATAAGCGCTGGAGTTAGCGGGGTTTAAGGCCGGTCGCGGATCGGCTAGGCCCCGTCGCGGGCGTCGCAGTCCGGACAATTGCGCGCCGCTAGCAATAGACCGCCTGAACCCGAGGATTCCGCCGTGGCCGAAGTTGCCGCCAAGCCCAACCTGCTGATCGCCTGCGGCGCCCTCGCCCAGGAGATCGTGGCGTTGCAGCGGCTGAACCACTGGGAGAGCCGGCTCGAAGTGACCTGCCTGCCTGCGATCTGGCACAACACGCCGGAGAAGATTCCGGAAGGCGTGCGGCAGAAGATCAAGGCCGGCAAGGCGAAGTACGACCGCATCTTCGTGGCCTACGGAGACTGCGGCACCGGCGGCCAGCTCGACGAGGTCCTGAAGGAAGAGGGTGCGGAGCGGATCGAAGGCCCGCATTGCTACGAATTCTATTCCGGCAAAGCTGTCTTCGAGAAGATGATGGACGACGAGCTCGGCACCTTCTTCCTGACCGATTATCTCTGCCGGCATTTCGACCGGCTGATCTGGAAGGGCTTCGGCCTCGACCGCCGGCCGGACATGAAGGACATGGTGTTCGAGCACTACAAGAAGCTGGTCTTCCTCGCCCAGATCGAGGATGCCGGCTTGACCGAGCAGGCCCGCGAGATCGCGCGGCGTCTGGGCCTGGAGTTCGAGTATCGCCTGACCGGCTATGGCGAGCTCGCGACCTTCATGGCCGAAGCCGCAGACGCGACCCACTGAGGAACAAGAGAAATGGCGCAGTTGATTGTCGTCTACTGGCGGGACATCCCGGCTCAGATCAAGGTCAAGAAGAGCCGCCGCGAAGAGGCGAAAGTCGTGCTGAACGAGCGCTTCGAAAAGGCGATCGATCGCGCCGCGATGAAGGCGAATCTTCGAGACACCGACTCCTATCTCGCCGAATGGCGCCAGGTGCCGCTCGGCGAGGTCGGCGACGACCTGCAGGCCATCGCCGACGCCAAGGCCAAGGAGATCGAAACCGAGTTCGACGAGGCGAAGCTGAACGCGCTGGTCGATGCCGGCGGAAAGGCTGCCTGAGACATGTACGCCGTCCGCCTCTGGTCGGTCCGCCACGCCCGTGGCCTCAACCGCTTCTACACCGCCTTCGAGAAGGTGATGGTGGCGCTGCACCCGCTCTGGAACAAGATCGGCTACGAGAAGCTCGAAGCACCGTTCCAGAAGCTGGAGAAGGCCTCGAAAGGCTTCCTGTTCGACTGCCAGATGTGCGGGCAATGCGCGCTCTCCTCGACCGGCATGTCCTGTCCGATGAACTGCCCGAAGACCTTGCGCAACGGTCCCTGCGGCGGCGTCCGCCCGAACGGCCATTGCGAGGTGAAGCCCGAGATGAAATGCGTCTGGGTGCAGGGCTGGCAGGGCGCGGCGCGCATGGATGACGGCCTCGAGAAGATCCGCAACGTGCAGCACGCCGTCGATAACAGCATCAAGGGCAAGTCGGCCTGGCTCCGCGTCGTGCGCATGACCAAGAAAGTGGGTGAGTTCGCGCCGAAGCCGGTGAAAGCGCCTGCTGCCAAGCCCGCGGCGCCGAAGGCCGAGACTCCAAAGGCGGAGAAGGCGGCATGAACCCTGACCTGCCGCCGCATTACGACCCGGGCGCGCCGCTCCCGAACCTGCCGGGCCATTCTTCGGGCGGAAGGCTGGAGCGCATCCTGCGCTCGGGCCGTTTCGCGGTGACCGCCGAATTGAATCCGCCCGACTCCGCCGACCCGCGCGACGTCTATGACCGCGCGCTGGTGCTCTCGGAAGTCTGCGACGCCATCAACGCCACCGATGCCAGCGGCGCCAACTGCCACATGTCCTCGGTCGGCATCTGCTCGCTGCTGACCCGCGCCGGCTATGCGGTGATCATGCAGATCTCCTGCCGCGACCGGAACCGGATCGCGATCCAGGGCGACGTGCTGGGTGCCGCCGCCATGGGGGTGCAGAACATCCTCTGTCTCACCGGCGACGGCGTGCAGGCGGGCGACCAGCCCCAGGCCAAGCCGGTCTTCGACTTCGATTCGACCTCGTTGCTGAACTGCATCGCCACGATGCGGGACAAGGGCCAGTTTCTCTCGGGCCGCAAGCTCACCACCCGGCCGCAGGTTTTTCTGGGTGCGGCCGCCAATCCCTTCGTGCCGCCGTTCGAATGGCGCGGGGTGCATATCGCCAAGAAGATCGCGGCCGGGGCGCAGTTTCTCCAGACCCAGTATTGCTACGACGTGCCGCTCCTGCGCCAGTTCATGGAGAAAGTGCGCGAGAACAAATTGCATGAAAAAGCGTTCTTCCTGGTCGGCGTCGGGCCTCTGCCATCGGCCAAGACCGGGCGCTGGATGAAGAACAACGTGCCGGGGGTGCATATTCCGGAACCCGTCCTGGAACGGATCGAGAAGGCCAAGGACCAGAAGGCCGAGGGCAAGCAGCTCTGCATCGATTTGATCCAGGAGATCTCCGAGATCGAGGGCGTCGCCGGGATCCACGTCATGGCCTACCGCCAGGAGGAGTTCGTGAACGAGATCATCCACGCTTCCGGCGTCATGAAGAATCGCAAGCCGCGCCGTGCGCCCCGGCCTGCCGAAAACGAATCGGCGCTCGTCGCCACCGCCAGTTAAGAGAGAAGGATTTCGACCCCATGACCGATACCGTCATCAGCTCGGCCACCAAGGAAGTGGTCATCGGCTTCGAGCGGCCGTTCTGTGTGATCGGCGAGCGCATCAACCCCACCGGGCGCAAGCTGCTGGCGGCGGAGATGGCCGCCGGCGACTACAGCCGCGTCAAGTCCGATGCCCTGGCCCAGGTCGAGGCCGGTGCGCATATGCTGGACGTCAATGCCGGCATCCCGCTGGCCGACGAGCCGAAGATCCTGGCCGAGACCATCCAGCTGGTGCAGTCGCTGACCGATACGCCGCTCTCGATCGACTCCTCGATCGTGGCCGCGCTCGAAGCCGGCCTCGCCGTCTACAAGGGCCGGCCGCTGCTGAACTCGGTGACCGGCGAGGAAGAGCGCCTCGAGGTCATCCTGCCGCTGGTGAAGAAGTACGATTGCGCGGTGATCGCGATCTCCAACGACGAGACCGGCATCTCCGAGGATCCGGACGTGCGGTTCGAGGTGGCGAAGAAGATCGTCAACCGCGCCGCGGATTACGGCATCCACTATTCCAGCATCGTGGTCGATCCGCTGGTGATGCCGATCGGCGCGCTCGGCCAGGCCGGCCAGGCCGCCTTCAAGCTGATCCGGCGCCTGCGCGAGGAGCTGAAGGTCAACACCAGCTGCGGCGCTTCCAACATCAGCTTCGGCCTCCCGAACCGCCACGGCCTCAACCAGGCCTTCCTGTCGATGGCGATCGGCGCCGGCATGACCAGCGCCATCATGAACCCGCTGCACGCCGAGGAGATGACCGGCATCATGGGCGCCGATACCTTGATGGGCCACGACGCCCATTGCGCCGCCTGGATCAAGAAGTTCCGCGAGCCCGCGCCGGAAGGCGATGCGGCCGGCGCCCGTGGCCGCCGCGAACGCACCGGCCGCCGCGGCGGCGGCGGTGCCGCCCCGGCCTCGACCGAAGGCGCACCGGCGTAAGGACATTCTAACGACGCAGTGATACATACCCCCACCCTAGCCCTCCCCCTGAAGGGGGAGGGAATTGCACCGAGCCTCTTCTCCCTCCCCCTTCAGGGGGAGGGCCGGGGTGGGGGGACGAAACACCGGTTGGATTGAGAGTATGGACACCGCAACGACCGAAAAGAACGGCACCACGAACGGCAACGGCAATGGGCAGGATCACCCGCTGATCGTGTTCATGCCGTCGGGCCGGCGCGGCCGCTTCGCGGTCGGCACGCCGATCCTGCAGGCCGCCCGCTCGTTGGGCGTCGATATCGATTCGGTCTGCGGCGGGCGCGGCATCTGCGGCCGCTGCCAGGTGGTGGTCTCGGAAGGCGAGTTCGCCAAGCTCGGCGTGACCTCGAAATCCGACCATCTCTCCGACTTCTCGGCGGTCGAGCAGCGCTACGGCGACAAGCGCGGGCTGAAGCCCGGCCGGCGGCTCTCCTGCTCGGCCCATGTGCTGGGTGATCTCGTCATCGACGTGCCCTCGGACAGCCAGGTGCACAAGCAGGTCGTGCGCAAGCGCGCCGAGATGCGCACCATCGAGCTGGATCCGGTCGTCACCCTGCATTACGTCGAGGTCGCCGAGCCCGACATGCACGACCCGACCGGCGACCTGCAGCGCCTGGAAAAGGCGCTCAAGGAGCAGTGGAAGCTCGAGAATCTCGACTGCGACATCCGCGCCATCCAGGGCCTGCAGCAGGCTTTGCGCAAGGGCGAGTGGAAGGTCACGGTCGCGGTCCATCTCGGCAAGCAGATCACCGCGGTCTGGCCGGGCTTCAACGACAAGGTCTATGGCCTTGCGGTCGACGTCGGCTCGACCACCATCGCCGGCCATCTTTGCGATCTCGCGACCGGCGACGTCGTGGCCTCTTCCGGCCTGATGAACCCGCAGATCCGCTTCGGCGAAGACCTGATGAGCCGGGTCTCCTACGTCATGATGAATCCCGGCGGCGATGTCGAGATGACCAAGGCGGTGCGCGAGGCGCTGAACGAACTCGCCACCAACGTGGCGAAGGAAGCCGGCTGCCCGATCGACAGCATTCTCGAATGCACCTTCGTCGGCAACCCGATCATGCACCACCTCTTGCTCGGGATTAACCCGATCGAGCTCGGCGGCGCGCCGTTTGCGCTCGCGACCGACGGGCCTGTGCAGATCTGGGCCTCGGAGATCGACCTCAAGATCCATCCCAATGCGCGGATCTATGTGCTGCCTTGCATCGCCGGCCATGTCGGCGCGGATACGGCGGGTGTGATCCTCTCCGAGTCACCCCACGAATCCGACGAGATGACCCTGATCGTCGATGTCGGCACCAATGCCGAGATCGTGCTCGGCAACAAATCGAAGCTGCTGGCGGCCTCCTCGCCGACCGGCCCGGCCTTCGAAGGTGCGCAGATCTCCTGCGGCCAGCGCGCCGCGCCCGGTGCCATCGAGCGCGTCCGCGTCGACCGCGCCACCCTGGAGCCGCGCTTCAAGGTGATCGGCTGCGACCTCTGGTCCGATCATCCGGACTTCAAGACCAAGACCGAGGGTCTCGGCGTCACCGGCGTCTGCGGCTCCGGCATCATCGAATGCCTCGCCGAGATGTATCTCTGCGGCATCATCACCCAGGACGGCGTGATCGACGGCGCCATGGCGGCGAAGTCGCCGCGGGTCCAGCAGGAAGGCCGCACCTTCTCTTACCTGCTGCATGACGGCGAGCCGCAGCTGAAGATCACCCAGAACGACGTCCGCGCCATCCAGCTCGCGAAAGCGGCACTCTATGCCGGCGCGCGCCTGCTGATGGACCGCATGGGCATCGACCGGCTGGACCGCATCACTTTGGCCGGCGCTTTCGGCAGCCATATCGACGTCAAATACGCGATGGTCCTCGGCATGATCCCGGATTGCGATCTCGCCAAGGTGACCTCCGCCGGCAACGCCGCCGGCACCGGCGCCCGCATTGCGCTCCTGAACCGGGCATCGCGCGACGAGATCGTCCGCGTGGTGAAGCAGGTCGAGAAGGTCGAGACCGCGGTCGAGCCGAAGTTCCAGGAGCATTTCGTCGGTGCGATGGCGATCCCGCACAAGACCGCGCCCTATCCCCACCTCGCCAAGGCGGTGAACCTGCCGGCGCCGAAGGAAGCCGCGCCGGTCGATGCCGGCGATGGCGCGCGACGCAGAAGGCGGCGCGGCTGAGGTCTTGGCGTTAAACGCTTCACTCGAAGCCCCGGGTTTCCGAAGGAAACTTCGCCGCGAGTTGTGACTTCAAGCCGATGGGCCATTCCGATTCGTTCGGATAGAAGCGCCATCCTTGGCTCGAAGGCATGGCAGCGAAGACACGCTCACGCTTTGCGTCGATCGCAAAGACGGCTGAGTCCCATGTGCGCGTCGCGGCCGCGCCGACGATCACGCCGTCACCGATTGTCTCGGTGCTTGAATAGCGATCAAAATAAGTTCGGAATTCTTCGAAGTTTCGGCCAAGGACAACCTTGAACGCTGCATAGACCCCAGCGTTCTCGAAGATGTCGGCTCCATCAGATCTTTCTGGCAACCAGCCCCAGTCCCTTTCGAGATCGGGGGCAAATTCCTCGATGGCCGGCGCTTCGAGTCCGCCTTTGAAGGTCCAGCGATAGATCAAGCCATCGCGTCGGATCCATGGCGGGAAGCGCACGACAATTTGGCCAGGTGTGACGATGAAGTCTGGATTCTCCCAGCAACCGTCATAGAACGGCTCGGTGGCGCCGAACGCGCCCGCCTTCGAAACCCAGGCGATGGCGTAACGCGTCCTGCAACCGAAGCCATTGCCGGCATTGTTGAGTTCCAGCACAACCGCATCCGCTTCGGCGCCGGTATATCGGCGACGCGGATTGACAATGGCGTCCTCGAGCAGGAGTCGGCCCTCGATGAGTACCTCTTCCTCGCCATCCGCGCAGTCTCCGCAGTTCGAGTTGCTGTCGCCGCGAACGATGGTCAGTGACTTGCTGCCAAGCGCAAAGGTCTGAGTGAAACCGGGCGTAAGCCTCTCCTGGGCGACGACAGGAGAATGCGGCGAGGCGAGGATCAGCGCAGCGGTTGCGCATAGGACCAATAAGGCAGTTGTTCGCGAGATTCCCATCCGCTCCCCCTCCTGCGAATTCTATCGAGGATTGCAGCAAAAGTGAGATGCTGTTGAGAAGGCGCGGGGGCAACAAATTCCTATCGCCGCACGGCATGCTGCTTGCGTTTCGACGCCGGCGCGCCGTGCTCCCGGTCATTCACATTTTCGCCGGATGACAAGGGCTTGGCGCGTATCGGCCTTGCAGCCGTGCCGCTCTCTCTCCGACCCGCGGGCAAATTTTGCCGATACCCGGCAGAATCTGCCCGATGAGCGGAAGCAGCGCGGCCGATCATGCGTTGAAAGGATGCCGCCCGTGCCCTCCACCCGTCATCCCAAATTCGGCCCGCCAAGCCGCGCGGCGGGCATGGCGCATGCCTATCGGTTGATGGTCGATGCCGTGCAGGCGGGCGACCTCGCCGCCGCGCGCCAGGCCTATGGCAGCATGATGGAGGGCCTGAGCCGCGTCGGCGTCGGTGCGGATGACACGCTGGCGAAGATCGGCATCTGCCTGCGCCAGGGCGATCTCGACACCGCCCGGCAGGTGCTTGACCGCCTGGAGAGCCGGGCGCTGCGCGTGCTGCGGGGATTGCGCGAACATGCCGACTTCGCGCGGCACGATGCGGCGCTGCAGCCGCTCGGCAAGCTGAACTGAAAGCGCTCAGTTCGGCGTGAAGGTGACGTGCAGCGCGGTCGGGGCGCGGAATTCCCAGCCGCGGAACTCCGGTTCCTTGCCGGGCACCAGTTTCAGGTCGGGCAGCCGTTCCAGCAGCGGTCGCAGCAGCAGCGGCATCAGTCGCTGCGCGAACCAGCGTCCGGCGCAGAAATGGCTGCCGAAGCCATAGGCGGCGTGGCCGGTCGAGCCGCGGCGGATGTCGAACGCATCCGGATCGGCATAGCGGCTCTCGTCGCGGCTGGCCGAGGAAAGCACCGAGGCCACCGGCGAATCCGCCGGGATGGTGACGCCGCCCAGCGTGACCGGTTCGGTGGTCTGGCGCATCTGGGTGCCGATCGGCGCCACCCAGCGGATGCCTTCATCGACGGCTTTCGGCAGCCAGCCGTCGAGATCCGCCTGCACCTCGCGCAGCTGCTCGGGATGGGTCAGCAGCCCGACCAGCACCGAGCCGGCGCCATGCCCCGGCTCCTGCATGCCACCCAGCAATGCCACCTTGATCGAGGGCAGCAGGAATTCGCGCGACCGTGTCTGCCCCGGCTCCATCCCGTCATGCAGCATATGCGAGAGCGCCGAGCCGTCCGGCTTGCGCTCGATCCGCTCGAACACCGGCAGGATCGCGGCATCGATCTCTGCGCTCGCCTTGGCGGCGATCGCCTGCTTCTTCGGGTCGTTCTCGTAATTCGCGGCGCCGATCGACAGGCCGTGGAACCAGCGCAGCAGGGTTTCGGGATCCGCTTCGCCGAAGCCGAGCGAGCGCGCCGTCGCGACGCTGGAGGCCGGCTCGAAATATTCCGACATCAGCTCGGCGCTGCCCTTGGACGCGATGCGGTCGAGATGCGCCGCGATGATCGGCTGCGCAAGATCGTCGATGTATTCGGCGACGGCGCGCGGCTTGTATTTGGTATCGAAGCCGCGGCGGAGCTCGCCATGGGCCGGGCCGTCGCAGGTCAGGATGGTCGGCGACCCCATGGTGCGATCGACCGGCGAAGTCGGCACCTCGGCCGCGAACAGCTTGGTGTTCTTGCTGACGAACTCGACGTCCGCCCAGCGGGTCACGAACCAGACATTGGCGGCCGGCACCCAGGCGACCGGCGCCTCGCGCCGCAGCCGCGCATAGATCGGATAGGGATCCGCCTCCAGCGCCTCGACGGTGATCTCGTCTGCAAAAGCCATCGCATCCTCCCATGGGGCTTTTTCGCAGCCCCTTGGACGGCAGGATAGCAAATCGTTCGATCTAGAACAATTCCGCCGCGGGCGACCGCCGCGCTATTGCGGCCACTGTTTCAGCTGTTCCTGCAGGCTGGCCGGCCATTGCTCCTGGGCGGGATAGAGCCGCGGCGCCTCGCCGCCGTCCTGCATCGCCACGAAAACGCGTTTGCCTGTGGGGTCGATGCCGATCAGCAGGTTGGTGGAATCTTCCGCGGAGTCGTCGAAGCAATCGCCGACGATGACGCCTTCGGGCGTCGCGTCCATCGGATCGCCCTTGCCGAAATAGTTGGTGAAGGTCTCGTAGTCGGGGCCGAGCAGCGCCTTGAACGCGGCCAGGACGTCGGCATTGTCCAAGGCTTCCCAGGGATATTTGCCGATCAGCGCGTTTGCATTCGCCCAGCTGGTGCCGGGCTTGGGCTGGAACGGCTCGGCGGCGGGCGGCTCCAGCCCCTTGGCGAAGGACCAGTGATAGACGGTGCCGTCGCGCCCGCCGATCGGCGGAAAGCGCACGGTGATGATGCCCTGGTCGGCGCTGGCCTCGGCATTGTCCGAGCAGGTGCCGAAGGGATCGGTGGCGACGGCTTTGCCGTCATCCACCGAAATCACCACGTAGTTTCCGGGGCAGCCGTTGCCGCCGTCGGAGACCAGCAGCACGGCGGCGCCGCGGCTGCCGTCGTCGAACGAGGTCTCGACCTCGATGAAGGCATCCTCTTCCAGGATCTCGCCGTCGATCTTCGCCTGCATCCGCTGCTCGCCGGTGGTCGCCAGTTCCAGCGTCTTGCCGCCGAGCTTGATCGCCGGCTGGTCCTGCTGCGCCAGCACCGGCGTGGCGACGGCGAGCAGACAGAGAAGCGGCGCGATCGACGTTGCACGCATGAACATACCCCTGGCGCGATTCCGGGCAGGGATTCTCACCGAACCGATGGCCGGGGACAACCGAGATAAAAGGTCTAGACGGCCCGGCTGTGACGGCCCGGTCCGGCCTGCAGATAGGCGTCGAAAGCCGCCGCGACCAGCCGGGCCAGGGCCTGGCCGGTTTCGGTCAGGCGCAGGGTATTGCCGGACAGCGTGGCGATCCCATCGCCGATCAGCGGGGCGAGCCGCGCGCGCTCGGCCGGGAACTGCGCGTTCGGCAGGGCGAACTCCACGGCCAGCGCATCGAGATCGAGCACGCCCGTGCACATGATCCGCTCGATCGCCGCGCGGCGCCAGCGATCCTCGGCGGTGAGGGCGATCCCGCGCTGCGTCGCCAGGCGGCCGGCATCGACGGCGCGGCGCCAGAGCGGAATGTCGGCGGCGTTCTGGGCATATCCTTCCGCCGTTGCGCTGATCGCCGAGGGGCCGAGCCCGATCAAGGTCGTGCTGTCGTCGGTGGTGTAGCCCTGGAAGTTTCGCCGCAGCTGCGCCTGGTCGAAGGCGATCGCCAGCGGATCTTCGGGCCGGGCAAAATGATCGAGCCCGATGCGCCGATAGCCGGCGGCCTCGATCTGCCGGGCGGCATTCGCGGCCAGCTCCGCGCGCAACGCGGCGTCGGGCAGGGCAGCCTCCGCGATCCGCGACTGGTGCTTCTTCATCCAGGGCACATGGGCATAGCCGAAGACCGCGAAGCGATCGGGCCGGAGCGACAGGGCCTGGTCGATCGAATGCCGGAATCCCGCCCGGGTCTGATAGGGCAGGCCGTAGATCATGTCGAAGTTGATACCGCTGACGCCGATCCCGCGCAGGTTCGCGACCACGTCCTGCACCAGCTCGAACGGCTGCTCGCGGTTGATCGCCTGCTGCACGACCGGATCGAAATCCTGGATGCCGAGGCTCGCGCGCTTCAGGCCGGCGGCCTGCAACGCGGCGAGCAACTCGTGGCTGACGCCGCGCGGGTCGAGCTCCATCGCGATCTCGCTGGCGGAATCGAAGTCGAACAGCTGCCGCAGCCGGTCCATCAGCCGCGTGAAGTCCGCCGGCGAGAGGACGTTGGGCGTGCCGCCGCCCCAGTGCAGTTGGCCGACCCGGCGGCGGCTCTGCAAAGCCTCGGCCACCAGCTCCGTCTCGCGGATTAGATGCGCGACGAAATCCTCGACCGGAGCGTAGCGCGCGACGATTTTGGTGTGGCAGCCGCAGTACCAGCACATCTGCCGGCAATAGGGCACATGGATATAGAGCGAGACCGGCGCCGCGGGGTTGCTGGCGGCGAGCCAGGCCTGCTGCTCACGGGCCCCGATGCCGGCATGGAAATGCGGCGCGGTCGGATAGCTGGTATAGCGCGGCACCGGCCGGTCGTGTTTCAGGGCCAGGGCCTTGGCAGTCTCGGCGGAATCGGTCTCGGTCACGGGGTGCCTCGCGGAAAGCCGTCCGGGGCATGATCGCGGCGCCGGTCCGGCGCTTCCTTGACTTGAATCAATCCGCGGCGGATCGCCGCGCGACCGGGAATTCGAACAGCGGCAGCATGCGGTTCGGCACGACGCCGGAAGGCGCCTCGCCGCAGCGGCGCGCGCCCAGCTTCTGGTAGAAGGCGGCGGCGTTGGGGTCGGACAGGATCGAGACATGGTGGGCGCCCCGGTCCGCCGCCAGCGCGATCGCGGCGTCGAACAGCGCGCGCCCGATCCCGCGCCCCAAGCTCTCCGGCGCCACGAAGAGATGGCTGAGCTCGCACCAATGCGGCCGACGCAGCGGCACGATCGCGGCGACAGCGCAAGGCTGCGCCGCCGCGGATGCGACCAGGACGGAGCCGGCCGCGATCTCGGCTTCGCCGATCCGGAGCAGCCGCGCGGCCGCGGCCATGAAGACAGAATCGTAGCCCCAATGCGCCTTCGACCGGATGCAGAGCGCCGTCAGGATCGACCCTTCCCCGGCCTGGGCGGGGCGTATGATAAGATCGGCTTCGGGCATCGACACGCAGGACGGCTGGCGGGCGTTCTCTCGGCTCCCCATATACTCCCTTCGAGGAGATTGTCATGGGCAAAGCAATAATCGGGTGTTGGCTGGTCGGCGCCGCGGTGGCGTTGCCGCTGCTCGGCGCCGTGCCGGCCGTGGCGCAGGAGACGCCATCCCAGTTCGATGCCGCCAATGCCGAGGCGCGCCGCTACAGCGAGATCCAGAACCGGCTGCGCAACCAGGCCCATGATCTCCGCAACGATCGGGCCAGGGGCCTGCTGCAATGCCAGGGTGCGGGCGCGGCGGCGGCACAGAATGCCTGCGCCGGCAATCTCGAGTTCAACCTGCGCCGGCGCGGCCTCGAGCTCAACAACCAGAGCATCCAGCAGCAGAACAGCCACAACCTGATCCTGAAAGGGATCGGCGTGCACCGCGTGCCCTGAGGCTGACGCGCCGGGTGCCTCAGACGCTCAGGGACAGGCGGACAAGACCGCGGGCGACTGCGCCGACCCCGGCGTCTCCGGCAAATCGCGGCAGGATCCGGCGAAGCAGATCTGCCAATCCCCGGCGGTCATCCCCGACCGGGCGAGAACCAGGCTGGGCTGCGGCGCAAGATCCGGATGGTAGCGCCAATATCGCCCGTCGAACCGTGCACCGTTGGGAACCTCCATGCCGGCGCCGGATCCCTCGATGCGCGCTTCCAAGATCTCCAACCCGTTCGGCGTCACCCGCCAGTCTTCTTCCCACCGGGTCTTCTCGACCGAATGGGTCCAGCCCAGCGTGAAGGCGCTGGTCGCGTAAACGATCTTTGCGCCATCCAGCAGGAGGCACAGGCTCACGCCGGCCTCTCCAGGCGCGTCCGTCGACGCAGGCGCCAATAGTGCTGCGCCACGAAAACTGCCGACAGGAGGAATCCGATCTCGTCAGTCAGCGGCAGCGCGAGCACCAGGCTGAAGGCCGCGGCCGTCGCCAGCAGGCGTTCCCACCAGCCGAGCGGCGCCGCCAGGAAGCCGATCGCCGCGGCGCCCCAGAGCGCAATCGCGATGCAGGCCTTGAACACGATATAGGCGACCGCCAGCGGGAAGCCGATCTCCTGGGCGAGCGGGCCGCCGTCCTGCAGCATCAGGGCCGGCGCATAGACCGCCATGAACGGGATGACGAAACCGGCCAGCGCGATCTTCACCGCCTGGATGCCGATCTTCAGCCCGGATTCCTTGGCGATCGGCGCCGCGGCGAAGGCGGCGAGCGCCACCGGCGGTGTCAAGTCGGCGAGGATGCCGAAATAGAACACGAACATATGGCTGACGATCAGCGGCACGCCGAGATGCAGCAAGGCCGGCCCGGCCAGCGAGGAGGTGATGATGTAATTCGGGATCGTGGGGATGCCCATGCCGAGGATGAGGCAGGTGATCATGGTGAGAACCAGCGAGAGGAACAGGCTCTTCTCGCCGATCGAGACCACGAAATCGCCGAAGGTGGTCGCGGCCCCGGTCAACGTCATGGTGCCGACGATGATCCCAACCAGCGCGCAGGCGACGCCGACGGGGAGGGCGGTCTTGGCGCCTTCCGCCAGCGCGTCGCGGGCGAGCAGCAGGGTCGCGCGCCCGCCGCGGGTGACGACATTCAGGGCGATCAGCAGCGCGAGCATCGCGCCGATGATCCAGACTCCGAACTTCAGGAAGGTCGCCGCCGCAAGACCGAGCACGACCCAGAACAGCACCCGCCAGGCGAGGCGGGGGAGCGGCCGCGCGATCGCGCCGCCGAGCAGCAGCATGGCGGTCAGCGCCAGGCCGATGGTGCCGGAATAGAGCGGCGTGTAGCCGTCGAACAGCAGATAGACCAGGGCGGCGAGCGGCAGGACGAGGTACCAGCCCTTGCGGAGTGCGGCGCCGGCGGAGGGGCACTGATCCTTGGGCAGGCCGAGCAAGCCACTGCGCCCGGCTTCGAGATGCACCATCCAGAATGCGGAGCCGAAATAGAGCAGCGCCGGGATCACGGCGGCCTTGGCGATCTCGGCATAGGGGACGCCGATCGTCTCCGCCATGATGAAGGCGACGGCGCCCATCACAGGCGGCATGATCTGGCCGCCCATCGAGGCGGTCGCCTCGACGCCGCCGGCGAAGGCGGGGCGATAGCCGAAGCGCTTCATCAGCGGGATGGTGAACTGGCCGGTGGTCACAACATTGGCGACGCCCGAGCCCGAGATCGTGCCCATCAGCCCGGAGGCGATCACCGCCACCTTGGCGGCGCCGCCCTTGGCATGGCCCACCATGCCCAGCGAGACGTCGGTGAAGAGCTGGATCATCCCGGTCCGTTCCAGGAACACCCCGAACAGGATGAACAGGAAGATGTAGCTCGACGACACGTAGGTCGGGATGCCGTAGATGCCCTCGGTGCCGTAGGCCATCTGGTCGACGATCTGCTCGAAATCGTAGGGCCGGTGGTCGAGCGGCGCCGGCAGGTGCTCGCCCCACAGCGCATAGGCGAGGAAGACGCCGCTGATGATCGGCAGCGAAGGTCCCATGATGCGCCAGGCGGCGACAAACAGAACGGCGAGCGCGGCCAGTCCGGCGACGATGTCGAGCTGCGTCGGATCGCCGGCGCGCACCACCAGGTCTTCGTAGAAGATCCACTGGTAGAGCCCGACGGCGAAGCCGATGATTCCCAGCGCCCATGAGGCTGCCCGTATCGATCTTTCGGCCAAGGCGGCCACGAATGGCAGCCCCAGCAGCATCAGGAAGCCGACATGGAGGGCGCGCACGACCTGGCTCGGCAGGTTGAGGACGTGCGCCGCGGTCGCCAGCTGATACAGCGAGAAGACGACCGCGATCCAGAACAGCAGCCGGCCCTCGCGAGTCTTGGCGAAATCCGCCCCCAGCGGCCCGGCGTGCCCCTCCGGCGATGACGCCGCGGGGGACGCCGGCGCCACGGCCATGGGCGTCACATCACGCCTTTTTCCTTGTAGTACTTCTCGGCGCCGGGATGCAGCGGGATCGGCATGTCCTTGGCCGCGGTCTCGAGCTTGATGTCGGCGGCGGCCTTGTGCGCGGCGACCAGGTCCGGCAGGTTCTCGAACAGCTGCTTGGCCATCTGATAGCCGAGATCCTCGGAGACGCCGTCATGCGTCACCAGGAAATTGATCACCGCCGCGGTCGGCACGTCTTCGGCCTGGCCGTCATAGGTCCCGGCCGGGATCGTCTTGGCGACATAGGGGGCGCCGAGCTTGGCGATGACCTCGGCGGGGACCGCGACCATCTGGATCGGGACCGAGGTCGCGAGATCGCGGATCGAGGCCACGCCGAGGCCGGCGGATTGCAGGGTCGCGTCGAGCTGGCGGTTCTTGATCAGCTCGACCGATTCGCCGAACGGCAGGTACTCGGTCTTGCCGAGATCGTCGTAGCTCATGCCTGCGGCGCCCAGGATCGCCCGCGCGTTGAGCTCGGTGCCGGATTTCGGCGCGCCGACCGAGAGGCCCTTGCCCTTGAGGTCGGCCAGCGTCTGGATGCCGGATTCCTTCGAGGCGACGATCTGGATGTAGTTGGGGTAGATGGCGGCGATCCCGCGCAGCTTGTCGAGCTTGGCTTTGAACCCCGCTTCTGCGTCGCCTTCCCAGGCGAGCTTCACGGAATCGCCCAGGGCGAACGCGATCTCACCCTTGCCGGCCTGCAGCAGGTTGAGATTCTCCACCGAGGCCTTGGTCGCCTGGACCTGGGTGCGGGCTTCGGGAATCTTGTCGCCGTAGATTTTGGCGAGCGCAGCGCCGAGGGGATAGTAGACCCCACTGGTCCCGCCGGTCAGGATGTTGACGAACTGGCTGGCCAAGACCGACGGCGCCTTTGCGACCAACGCAAGGCCGGCCGTGCCGGCGACGAATCCACGACGGGTGATGAAGGTCATCCTGTCCTCCCTGATGCGTTTTCTTTGGATCCGGCGATCGCGAAGGGATCCGGTGCGATGGCGCTTATGCCCGGAACGCCCGCCGGGACGGAATTATCGCCGAGATCGCGCGGCGTGGCACCCCTTGATTTGGCTCAAGGGGCCATTTTCGGGTTGCGACTTTAGTCTAGATCAGCAGCGGTCCACCGCGGCCTGCGCCTCTGGGCGACCTCAGCCGATGGCGGCGAGCGCCTTGCGCGAGAGCTTGGCCCATTCGCGCTCGGCGTCGTTCACCTTGAAGCGCTTGGCGTGGTCGAGGACCCGTTCGAGCTCGGTCTTGGCGCGGCTCTGTTGCCCGTCGCGCCACAGGATTTCGGCATAGCGATAGCGCGCCTCGAGGCCGACCGAATGGCTGAGCAGGCTTTCCAGCTCGGCCAGTGCCGCAGCCCGGTCGCCGCCGGCATCCGCGGCGCGGGCGCTCAGGATCGCGACTTCCTGGCGATAGTAATCCGGATGGTGGCTCCTGAGCTCGGCGAGGGTCGCGCGGGCCTCGTTCGGCTGGTTGTTGAAGTAGTAGGCGCGGGCGAGGCCCAGCAGCAGGTCCGGCGCGTTCTGGTACTGGCCCTCGCGGGCGCCGCGATAGATCCGGATCGCCTCGTCGAACATGCCGCGCTCGGTGCATTCGGCCGCGAAGCTCACGCGGTTGGCGATGCTGCCGCAGACTTCCATCTCGGCGGCGCGGCGCTGCAGCTCCTTGTCGGGGGCGATCGCCTTGGCGATGTCGCTGCCGAACTTGAGCACGCTCCTCTGCTCGCGGCTACCGGGCACGACCTCGTAGAGGAAGTAGAACACCGATCCTAACAACGGGAACAGCAGGATGCAGAGGATCCACCACATGGGCCGGCTGTGCCGCAGCACATGGATGATCGTGAAGATGTCGAGCGCCAGAACGGCGATGCCAACAATCGGCATGGTCTTTCCCCCAAGACCTGCGAACCTGAAGTCACGAAACTGCAACCGGCGGTGCAGCTCGAGCCTTCCTATACCATCTGGACGGCAGAGAGAGAAGAGGCCCGCAAAGCAGAAGGGCCCGCATCCTTCCGGATGCGAGCCCTTCGCTTAGACGAATGAGCTAAGGAGCGTCTGGACTTAGAAGTCCATGTCGCCCATGCCGCCCATGCCGCCGCCCGGGCCGCCCATCGGGGCGGACTTCTTCTCCGGACGCTCGGCGATCATCGCCTCGGTGGTGATCAGCAGGGCCGCGACCGAGGCCGCATCCTGCAGGGCGCAACGCACGACCTTGGTCGGGTCGATGATGCCGGACTTCACCATGTCCACGTACTCACCGGTCTGGGCGTCGTAGCCCCAGTTGGTGGACTTGGACTCGAGGAGCTTGCCGGAGACCACGGCGCCGTCGACGCCGGCGTTCTCGGCGATGAGCTTCACCGGGGCGAGGATCGCACGACGGATGATGTCCACACCGACCTTCTGGTCGTTGTTCTCGAACTTCACCTTGTCGAGCGCCTTCACCGAGTAGAGCAGGGCCACGCCGCCGCCGGCGACGATGCCTTCCTCGACCGCGGCGCGGGTCGCGTGCATCGCGTCATCGACGCGATCCTTGCGCTCCTTCACCTCGACTTCCGAGCCGCCGCCGACGCGGATGACCGCGACGCCGCCGGCCAGCTTCGCCAGACGCTCGGCGAGCTTTTCCTTGTCGTATTCGGAGGTCGTCTCTTCGATCTGGGCGCGGATCTGCGAGCAGCGACCCTCGATCTCCTTCTTCTTGCCGGCGCCGTCGACGATCGTGCTCTCTTCCTTGGTGATCACGACCTTCTTGGCCTTGCCCAGCATGTCGACGGTCACGCTCTCCAGCTTGATGCCCAGGTCTTCGGAGATGACCTGGCCGCCGGTGAGGATCGCGATGTCCTCGAGCATCGCCTTGCGGCGATCGCCGAAGCCCGGAGCCTTCACCGCCGCGACCTTCAGGCCGCCGCGCAGCTTGTTGACGACGAGCGTCGCCAGGGCCTCGCCTTCCACGTCCTCGGCGATGATGAGGAGCGGACGGCCGGACTGAACGACGGCTTCCAGGATCGGCAGCATCGGCTGCAGGCTGCTGAGCTTCTTCTCGTGCAGGAGGATGTAGGGGTTCTCCAGCTCGGTGGTCATCTTCTCCGCATTGGTGATGAAATACGGGGAGAGATAGCCGCGGTCGAACTGCATGCCCTCGACGACGTCGAGCTCGGTCTCGAGGCCCTTGGCCTCTTCCACCGTGATCACGCCCTCGTTGCCGACCTTCTGCATCGCCTTGGCGATCATGTCGCCGATCTCGCGCTCGCCATTGGCCGAGATGGTGCCGACCTGGGCGATTTCGTCCGAGGTCGAGACCTTCTTGGAGCGCTTCTGCACGTCGGCGACCACCGCCGCGACGGCGGTGTCGATGCCGCGCTTCAGGTCCATCGGGTTCATGCCGGCGGCAACCGCCTTCACGCCCTCGCGGACGATCGCCTGCGCCAGGACCGTGGCGGTCGTGGTGCCGTCGCCGGCCATGTCGT